>NZ_PPXB01000005.1:0-342923 GCF_002909415.1 Arthrobacter glacialis
ACGCCACCCATGGCGAACCGTTGATCCCGTTCTACGTGTTCTACTCCATGTTCGGCTTCCAACGCACCGGTGATTCCTTCTGGGCCGCCGGAGACCAAATGACCCGCGGCTTCATCATCGGCGCCACAGCAGGACGCACCACATTAACTGGTGAAGGCCTCCAACACGCTGACGGGCACTCCCCGATCCTGGCCGCCACGAACCCGGCCGTGATCACCTACGACCCCGCCTACGGCTACGAAATCGGTGCGATCATGCGCGCCGGCATCGAACGCATGTACGGACCGGATTCAACCGATCCCAACGTCATGTACTACATCACCGTGTACAACGAACCGATCAGCCAACCCAAAGCACCCGAGAACATCGACGTCGAGGGCATCACCAAAGGCATCTACCTACTCAAGAAGAGCGAACACGACGGGCCCCGCACCCAACTGCTGGGCTCCGGCGTCTCCGTTCCCTGGGCGTTGGAAGCAGCACACATCCTCGCCACCGAGTGGGGAGTCGCCGCCGATGTTTGGTCCGTCACCTCCTGGACCGAACTCCGACGCGACGGTCTCGCTGCCGAGGAAGAAACCTTCCTGCACCCCGAACGCGAAGCACGTGTCCCGTACATCACCGCCAAAATGGCTGATGCACAAGGACCCGTCATCGCCGTCACCGACTACATGAAAGCCGTCCCGGACCAGGTACGCCAATTCCTGCCCAACGACTTCGCCACGTTGGGTGCCGACGGCTTCGGTTTCTCCGACACCCGCCAAGCAGCCCGCAGATACTTCAAAATCGACTCCCACTCAGTCGTCGTCCGAACCCTGCAAATGCTCGCCAAACAAGGCAAAATCGACCCCAACGCAGCCATCCAGGCAGCCACGAAATACGACCTCCTCAACGTCAACGCCGGCACCACCGGCAACACAGGCGGCGAAGGCTGATCCCCAGCTCCTCCCACGCCCTCCCGTGAAAAGGTTGAAGGCTGGGCCGGTGCCGTATCGGGGGGAATGGCAGCGACCCAGCCTTCATTCGATTAGCCCCAGGAGGGGTCTCACGTTTCCTAGGGCCAATCGAGGAGCTGCTCTGCCGTCGCTGGGGGACAACGGCAGGGCAGGACAGTGCAATGCTGTCCGCAGCACCACACATCCATAGAGAGTACTGAACCGGGAAATCATGACGCCGTCTGGCACGGGAAATTCATGGCGCGCTTCCCGCCACCAAGCAACACAAAAGCCCAGCTGCATCAGCGGCTGGGCTTTTGTGTTGCTGCGGAAAACTAGTTCCGGTTGAGCTCGTCAGAGATCACCTGAGCGGCCCGGCGCAGCACCGGAATGGCACGCTCGGAGAAGGCCAAATCCACGCGTTGCACGGGACCGGAGACGGAGATGGCCGTGGGTGTGGGCGAGTTGGGTACAGCCATGGCGAAGCACCGCACACCCAGTTCCTGCTCTTCCTCGTCAATGGAGTAGCCGCGCTCACGGATGAGCTTGAGGTCAGCCAGCAATTCTTCGATGGTCCCGATGCTCTTGTTGGTGGGTCGGGGCATCCCTTGGCGGGCGATGATGCCGCGCACCACGTCGTCGTCGAGCTGCGCCAGCAGGGCCTTGCCCACACCTGTGTCATGTGTGTGCGCCCGGCGGCCCACCTCGGTGAACATGCGCATGGAGTGCGGGGACGGCACCTGGGCGATGTAAATGACCATGTCGTCATCCAGAACCGCCATATTGGCTGTTTCGCCCAGCTGGTCCACCAGCGATTTCAGTTGCGGCTGCGCCAGTGCCCCCAACTGCTTGGTGGCACCTTCACCCAAGCGGATCAACCGCGGCCCCAAGGCGTAGCGGCGGCTCGGGAGCTGGCGAATGTAGCCCAGTGAGACCAGCGTTCGCAACAGTCGGTGGATGGTGGGCAGCGGCAGGTCAGTCGAAGATGACAACTCACTGAGTGTCACGTTTCCGCCTGCCTCGGTGATGAGTTCAAGCAGTTCAAAGACACGTTCCACGGACTGTACGCCGCCGCTCGCTTTTGCAGCCATGGGCCCGACTCCTAGGTATTTGATGGTGCCGCCTGATATCCGCATGGTGACACGAATATTTCAATAATCCAACTTACCGCATGGCGGCACACCGCAGGGAAATTGGCGATGGGCTTGAAATTCCACCAGATAGATAATAATATCCATAATACGAAAACAATCGTAAATGTCGACAGCCCTCCCCGGGCCCTAGAGAAGGAATTTCAATGGCGAATCCCAGTCCCGGCAACTCGATTACCTTGCGAGTCATGGCTCCCTCAAACTTCACCGTCACCAGCGAATTGGCAACCGCCGTCGCCGCCGCAGGTGCGGCCGTCACGGCGCTGGACGTCACCGAGTCCCGCCACGAAAGCATTGTTGTTGACATCACCGCCAACACCACCGACGACGCCCATGCAGACCGCGTCAAGGAAGCCCTGGACGCACTCGACGGCGTCAAAGTCCTGCACGTTTCCGACAGGACCTTCCTGATGCACCTCGGTGGCAAACTCGAAGTCGTTCCCAAGGTTGCACTGCGCAACCGTGACGACCTCTCCCGCGCCTACACCCCCGGCGTCGCCCGCGTCTGCATGGCCATCTTTGAAGACCCCGAAGCCGCACGCAACCTCACTGTCAAACGCAACACCATCGCAGTACTGACGGACGGTTCGGCCGTCCTGGGCTTGGGCAACATTGGCCCGGCCGCTGCACTTCCCGTCATGGAGGGCAAGGCCGCGCTCTTCAAGCAGTTCGCCAACGTCGACGCTTGGCCGGTCTGCCTGGACACCCAGGACACCGAGGAAATCATCATGATTGCCAAGGCCATGGCCCCCGTTTACGGCGGCATCAACCTTGAGGACATCGCGGCACCGCGCTGCTTCGAAATTGAAAAGCGCCTGCGCGAAGAACTCGACATCCCCGTCTTCCACGACGACCAGCACGGCACGGCCATCGTGACCCTGGCAGCCCTCCGCAACGCCTTAAAGGTGGTGGAGAAGAAGATTCAGGACGTGAAGATCGTCGTCGCCGGCGTCGGCGCTGCCGGCAACGCCATCATCCAGCTGCTCATCGCCCAGGGTGCCACCAACATTGTGGCGTGTGGCCGCAACGGTTCCGTTCACCGCAACGAGACCCACATCGATGAGCACCGCGCCTGGTTGGCTGAGAACACGAACCCGGACAACTTCGACGGCACCCTCCACGAGGCCATGACCGACGCCGACGTCTTCATTGGCGTGAGCGGACCCAATGTTTTGGGCGAAGAGCAGATTGCCGCCATGGCCAGCAACGCGATCGTCTTCGCCATGGCCAACCCCACGCCCGAGGTTGACCCGGTCATCGCAGCCCGGCACGCCGCCGTCGTCGCCACCGGCCGCAGCGATTTCCCCAACCAGATCAACAATGTGCTGGCCTTCCCCGGCTTCTTCCGCGGACTCCTGGATGCCGGCGTGTCGGACATCACACCGAATATGCTTGTGGCAGCAGCAGAGGCCATCGCCAACCGAGTCTCTGATGACGAACTTAACGCCAGCTACATCATTCCCAGCGTTTTCGACCCGCACGTGGCCGGCGACGTCGCTTCTGCAGTTGCTGCCGCCGCTGCAAGCAACACCACCGAAAGGACCCAGTCTTGAGCACGCAAACCGTCACCGTTACGGACCCAACCCCCATTCCCCGGGCAGGGGAAATCCTCACCGACGAAGCCCTGAACTTTGTGGCCGCGCTGAACAGCCGCTTCAACCCGACACGGCAGAACTTGCTGGCGGAGCGCAGCGTCAAGCGTGCCAAGGTTGCCGAGACCGGCAAGCTCGATTTCCTGCCGGAAACTCTTGAGGTACGCCAGGGTGACTGGAAAGTAGCCCCCGCCCCGGCAGCACTCACCGACCGCCGCGTTGAGATGACGGGACCCGCCTCACCGGCAAAAATGGCCATCAACGCCCTGAATTCCGGCGCCAAGGTGTGGCTTGCCGACCTTGAGGACGCCAGCACACCACTGTGGGCGAATGTTGTGGACGCCGTACTCAACCTGCGCGACGCCGCCCTGGGCACCCTGGAATACACCTCCGCCGAAGGCAAGGAATACCGTCTTCGCACGGACGCTCCCTTGTCAGTTGTGGTGACCCGCCCCCGCGGCTGGCACCTGGAGGAACGCCACCTTTTAGTCGACGGCGAACCCACCTCGGGTGCACTGGTGGACTTTGGCCTGCACTTCTTCCACACGGCCAAGGCACTCATCGCCAACGGCCACGGCCCGTACTACTACCTGCCGAAGATGGAAAGCTACCTCGAGGCCCGCCTGTGGAATGACATCTTTGTCTTCGCCCAGGACTACCTCGGCGTTCCCCAGGGAACCATCCGCGCCACTGTGCTGATTGAGACCATTCCGGCCGCTTTTGAGATGGACGAGATCCTCTACGAGCTGCGCGACCACGCTTCGGGCTTGAACGCCGGCCGCTGGGACTACCTCTTCAGCATCATCAAGTACTTCCGCGACGCAGGCAGCGCCTTCACCCTGCCGGACCGCGCCCAGGTGGCCATGACGGCACCGTTCATGCGCGCCTACACGGAGCTGTTGGTCAAGACCTGTCATCACCGTGGCGCCTTCGCCATGGGTGGCATGGCTGCCGTCATCCCGAACCGCCGGGAACCTGAAGTCACGGCTGCCGCCTTTGCCAAGGTCCGCAATGACAAGACCCGCGAAGCCAATGATGGTTTTGACGGTTCATGGGTGGCCCACCCGGACCTGGTACCCATCTGCCAGGAGGTGTTCGACGCTGTTCTGGGCGATCGTCCCAACCAGCTGGACAAGCAGCGCCCCGAGGTTAGCGTCACGGCAGATCAGCTGCTGGATGTTGCCTCGGCTGGCGGGGATGCCACCGAGGCAGGCCTGCGCCTGAACCTCTACGTCGCCGTCGCCTACACGGCTGTTTGGATTTCCGGCAACGGCGCAGTCGCCATCCACAACCTCATGGAAGATGCCGCAACAGCGGAAATCTCCCGCTCGCAGGTTTGGCAGCAAATCCGCAACGAAGTAACACTCTCGGACACCGGCAACACCGTGACCCGCGAACTCGTGGCGCGGATCCTCGGCGAGGAAACGGCCAAGTTGCGCGGCGAAGTTGGCGAAGAAGCGTTTGCAAAATACTACAAGCCGGCCAGCGACCTGATCGCGGACATCTGCCTCTCCGAGGACTACACAGACTTCCTGACCATCCCCGCCTACGAATTGGTGGGCTAGAAATGGCTGCCCACCTTTCACTTTCCGCCGCGGATCTGGCGCACATTGAAGATTCACTGAGCGCCACCGATGCGTTGCTGGACCGCAATTACCCGGGCGACGACGGCAGCCGCCAACCCGTGCACACCGTCTATGTGCCGGCGGACAAGTTCACCCCCACCCTTGCCGCTGATTGGGGACATGAGGCCAGGTCCCTGGCCAGCAACCACGGCGGGCTGGAGCGTCTGGGTTCCCTGTTGGGCCAGGATGACGAACTGGCCGCCGCCGTGGCCCCCCGGGTCGCAACCAAGTTGGCGGCGGAGCCCATTGAGGATCTGCGCCTGGATTTTGAGGACGGGTACGGGAATCGCGGTGATGATGCGGAGGATGCAGCCGCCATCACCGCCGCCCGCGCCGTGAACACGGCAGTTTCTCAGGGCACGGCGCCGCCGTTCATCGGCATCCGCTTCAAGTGCTTTGAAGCCCCCACCCGGGCCCGCGGCATCCGCACCCTTGACCTGTTTGTCTCCACACTGGTGGAGACCGGCGGGCTGCCCGACGGGTTGGTCCTGACGCTGCCCAAGGTCACCACGGTTGACCAGGTCCGGGCCATGGACTTTGCCGTCAGCCGCCTGGAGCAGATCCACGGCCTTGCCGCCGGCCGGCTTCGTTTTGAGGTGCAGGTGGAAACCCCTCAGCTCATCCTCGGCGCGGACGGCACCTCTCCGGTGGCACGATTGGCTCACGAGATTCCTGGCCGAATCAGCGCGCTGCACTACGGCACCTATGACTACAGCGCCTCCTTGGAGGTTTCCGCGGAGTACCAGTCGATGGAACACCCGGTAGCGGATTTCGCCAAGGAAGTCATGCAGTTGGCTGTGGCCGGAACCGGGATCCGGCTTTCCGACGGGTCAACCAATATCATCCCCATGGGCGACGGCGTCGAATCAGCGTGGGCCTTGCACGGCCGCCTGGTGCGCCGTTCCCTGGAGCGCGGCTACTACCAGGGCTGGGACTTGCACGCTGCCCAGTTGCCCAGCCGCTTCAGCGCCACCTACGCGTTTTACCGTCAGGGCCTGCCGGCGTCAGCTGCCCGTTTGCGCAACTACGTTGAACAAACCCCAGGTGCCGTCATGGACGAGCCCGCAACGGCCAAGGCGCTGGCCAATTTCGTCCTGCGCGGAGTAGTCTGCGGCGCCGTTGGTGCCGACGAAGTTGCGGCGCTGACAGGACTCGACATTCCCCAGCTGACCGTCTTGGCGCACCCGCGGCTGGCACTATCCACTTCCAAGTAAGGAGTCAACGATGACTGGCAAGTATTACTCCCCACAGGGCGGCCTGCCGCCGCAAACACACCTCACCACGGAACGGGCCATCGTCAAGGAGGCCTACACGGTCATCCCCAAGGGCGTCATGACTGACATCGTGACCAGCACCCTGCCGGGCTTCAACAAGACCCGCGCGTGGATCATCGCCCGCCCCATCTCCGGGTTCTCCACCACCTTCTCCCAGCTGATCGTTGAGATCGGCGCGGGTGGCGGCGCACCCCAGGCCGAATTTGAGCCCGGTGTTGAAGGCGTTGTTTTTGTCACCAAGGGCAAGGTCAACCTGTCCCTTGACGGCGAACTGCACGCGCTGGAGGAAGGCGGCTACGCCTACCTGGCGGCCGGTTCCATCTGGGGTCTGGAAAACATCTCGGACGAGGTGGTCTCCTTCCAGTGGATCCGCAAGGCTTATGAGCGGCTCGAGGGCTACGAGGCCAAGTCCTTCGTGACCAGTGACGCTGAAGTTGAGCCCACTGCCATGCCTGATACCGACGGCGCCTGGAAGACCACCCGTTTTACGGATTCTGCCGATCTGGCCCATGACATGCAGGTGAACATTGTGACGTTCCAGCCGGGCGGGGTCATCCCGTTCCCGGAGACCCACGTCATGGAACACGGACTCTACGTGTTGGAGGGCAAGGCCATGTACCTGCTCAACAACGACTGGGTTGAGGTGGAGGCCGGCGACTTCATGTGGCTGCGCGCCTTCTGCCCGCAGGCTTGCTACGCCGGCGGCCCCGGCCAGTTCCGCTACCTGCTGTACAAGGACATGAACCGGCAGATCCGCCTCACCTAGGAAGTTTTCCGGCCAAACTCTCTCGCCACTACGACCGCGTGGGGCCGGTACGAAAAAGGCGCCCGCTTGCGCTTTTCATACCCCGTTGACGAACGGCGTGTGGAAGGTGCAGGCGGGCGCCTTTTGTCCCCGCAAATGTCTGCAGGAGGCATTGACAGTCCTGTTAGGGTCAGCGTATGGATGAAAAACTGGGGACGTTCATCAAGGATTTTGGCGCGCTGGCCCAGCTGGCGCTGGCCAGTATTGACCGGGTCGAGGGCGGCGATGAGCTGCTGCGAACGCTGTCCAGCCATCTGGGTGTTGCCCCCGTGGACCTTCCCATAGTGGTGGAGCAGGTTCCTCCCCACCGTCAGGCGGATTTGGACATCCTGCTGGAGGCCATCGCCAGCCGCGACCCAAGGGCCCGCCTTGTGGGAATTGGGGGCGGTGAACAGCGCAACCACCTGTCCCTCAGCGACATGGTCCAGCATGCCGCCATGCAGGCAGCCTTCCCGCTTTCCCCGCCGGACTACACCAACCAGCCCGTTGGCCCGGATGAGCACCGTCAAACAGTTGCCTTGGGACTGCGCCTTTTCCACTACGACGGCGTAGCTGCTGCCGTTCTCCAACGCGAGGCAAAGCCCACCTTTGGCCGCCAGTTCGCCACCGCCGAGGTCATGGCTGCGACACCTGAGACTGCAGCGAAATTCCTGGCCGAGGTACGCCGTCGGATGGAACACGAAAGTCTGTTCAAGGGCCAGATCGTTTCCCTCCAAGTCAGTGAATACGGCCCCAGCATGGGCGGAGTGACCTTTATCCGCCGCCCCGAACTGGCCCGCGCGGACGTCATCCTGCCCCTCGGTCTGCTCGCCCGCGTGGAGGACCACACCTTGGGGATAGGTCGCCAGGGACCGGCGTTGGTGGCTCACGGGCAGCATCTCAAGCGAGGCCTGCTCCTCTACGGTCCGCCGGGAACCGGCAAGACACACACAGTGCGCTACCTGTTGAGCCAAAGTGCCGGTACCACAGTGGTGCTCCTCTCCGGCGGCGCCCTGGCCCGCATTTCGGAGGCCGCCAAATTGGCCCGCGCCCTGGCCCCGTCCATTGTGGTGTTGGAGGATTGCGACCTCATCGCCGAGGACAGGAGTTTTGGCCATGGCCCGCAACCACTGTTGTTTGAGGTCCTCGATGCCATGGATGGCCTAGACAGCGATTCCGATGTTGCCTTTGTGCTGACCACCAACCGTGTTGACATGTTGGAGCGGGCGCTGGCCCAGCGGCCCGGCCGGGTTGATTTGGCGGTGGAGATCCCGTTACCCTCCGAGCACGAACGTTTGGAGCTGTTGCAGCTGTATTCACGCATGCTGAACTTTTCCAGCCCGGCATTGGCGGCCGCTGCCGCGCAGACGGCAGGCACCACCGCCTCCCTGGCGAAGGAACTGATCCGGCGGGCAGTGGTGGCAGCCTCGTTGGCGGGGGAAGATCCCGGCGACTCCCACCTGGCCGATGCCGTGAAGCAACTCATGGACGACGGCGCAGCGCTCACCCGAAGCTTGCTGGGCAGCGGCCCCATCTCCGGCAGCTAAGCGCCAGCGCACTGCAATCGCGGCGCCCGGTTCCGCTTTTCGCACCCCGTCGACGGGGTGCGAAAAGCGGGACCGGGCGCCTTTTGTGTCCCGCGCCACCCAAACCCTCCAAGCCCTCTTGACTACTGGCCCCACCTTGCCTAAACTTTTCATAAAGCAGAAACTAATTTCCATAGGGTGAAAATGTGGAATGACGCACACAGGGGACATGGACGTTCCTTCGGAAGGATTTACGATGACGTACACAGTGAATTGCTCCATCCTCCTCACGGAGCTGCCCTTGCTGGAGCGCGCGGCCGCAGCCAAGGCTGCCGGCTTTGACGCCGTCGAATTTTGGTGGCCGTTTGCCAGCTCTGTTCCCAGCGATGCAGAAGTCGCCGCGTTTGAGCGCTCCATCACCGAAGCCGGCGTGCAGCTGACGGGCCTGAACTTCAATGCAGGTGACATGCCGGGCGGCGACCGCGGACTGGTCTCCTGGATTGGCCGTGACGCCGAATTCAAGGACAACATCGATGTTGTTGCAGGGATCGGCGGCCGACTTGACTGCAAGGCATTCAACGCCCTGTACGGCAACCGCCAAGACGGCCAGAGCCCCGAAGCCCAGGACGAACTCGCCGTGGCAAACCTAGTGGCAGCAGCCCAGGGCATTGCAAGCATTGGCGGAACCGTCTTGCTGGAACCCGTTTCCGGAACCCCGGCTTACCCGATCAAAACAGCCGCTGATGCCTTGGCCGTCATCGCCAAGACCCAGACAGCCGGCGTCGACAACGTCAAGTTGCTGGCCGATTTCTACCACCTGTCCGTCAACGGCGACGACGTGGCCGCAGTGATTGAAAAGCATGCCAAGGATTTCGGGCACATCCAGATTGCCGACAACCCCGGCCGCGGCGCACCGGGCACGGGCGAGCTGCCCCTCGGCGAGTGGATCAGCCGCAGCCGCGCACTTGGCTACACGGGAGCCATCGGCCTGGAGTACAAGTCACCGCAGGCAGAAGCCTTCGCCTGGGCCATCCGCCAGCCCGCCTAAAACTCCCACACACACTTACACCACCCAAAGGATTCATCATGACAAACGTTGCAGTGATCGGACTCGGAATCATGGGTCTTCCCATGGCCATCAACCTGGTTGCGGCCGGCCACACGGTCACCGGTTTCAACCGCAGCCAGGGCGCCATTGACAAGCTGGTTGCCGCAGGCGGCTTGGGTGGCGCCAGCATCGCCGACGCCGTCAAGGACGCCGACGCGATCATCACCATGGTCCCGGACTCCCCCGACGTAGAGGCAGTTGTCAGCGGCGCCGACGGCGTCTTCGCCAACGCCCGCAAAGGTGCCCTGTGGATTGATGCCAGCTCCATCCGCCCCGATGTTTCCAAGCGTCTGGCAGGGGACGCCGTTGCCGCGGGCATCCGCCCCTTGGACGCACCGGTTTCCGGTGGCGAACAGGGCGCCATTGACGGCGTACTCTCCATCATGGTCGGGGGCGAGGCAAAGGATTTCGCCGACGCCGGTGAAGTGCTCGGCGCAGTGGGCAAAACCATTGTCCATGTGGGCCCCTCCGGCTCAGGCCAGACAGTCAAGGCAGCGAACCAGCTGATCGTGGCCGTCAACATCCAGGCACTCTCCGAGGCAATCGTTTTCCTCGAGGCCTACGGCGTGGACACCAACGCCGCCCTGAAGGTCCTTGGCGGCGGACTCGCCGGATCCAAGGTCCTCGATCAGAAGGGCCAGAAAATGCTTGACCGCAACTTCGACCCCGGATTCCGACTGGCCCTCCACAACAAGGATCTGGGCATTGTCACAGCAGCCGCCCGCGAAGCCGGCGTCACCGTCCCCCTCGGCGCAGCAGTTGCACAGCTCGTCTCAGCAATGGTGGCCCAGGGCGACGGCGCCCTTGACCATTCCGGCCTCTTCAAGCAGGCCGCCGCACTCTCCAGGCGCAAATAGCCCACTCCCTCAAGCAGCACCGCCCACCAGGGCCCCACCACAGACTTTCAAGGAGTACACAATGACTAAAATGCGCAGCGTTGACGCCGCTATTCTGATCCTGGAAAAGGAAGGCGCCACAGAGGTCTTCGGACTCCCCGGCGCAGCCATCAACCCGTTCTATGCAGCCATGCGCGACCACGGAGGCATCAACCACACCCTGGCCCGCCACGTTGAGGGCGCCTCGCACATGGCTGACGGCTACTCCCGCGCAGCCAAGGACAACATTGGTGTTTGTACCGGAACCTCGGGCCCCGCAGGCACCGACATGATCACCGGTTTGTACGCCGCCTGGGCAGACTCCGTGCCGATCCTGTGCATCACCGGCCAGGCTCCTGTTGCCAAGCTGCACAAGGAAGATTTCCAGGCCGTGGACATTGAGACCATTGCCGCACCATTGACCAAGATGGCCATGACCATCAAGGAGCCCGGCCAGATCCCGGGAGCCTTCCAAAAGGCTTTCTACTTGATGCGCTCCGGCCGTCCGGGCCCGGTCCTGTTGGATCTGCCCATCGACGTTCAAATGGCTGAGATTGAATTCGACATCGACGCCTACGAGCCGATGACCCCCAGCAAGCCGGCCGCCTCGCGCAAGCAGGCCGAGAAGGCTTTGGACATCCTGTTGGCCGGCAAGCACCCGTTGATTGTTGCCGGCGGAGGTGTCATCAGCGCCGAGGCTTCAGGGCGCCTGGTGGAATTGGCTGAACTGCTCTCCATCCCCGTGATCCCCACACTGATGGGCTGGGGTTCCATTCCGGACGATCATCCCCTGATGGCCGGCATGGTTGGCCTGCAGACCTCGCACCGCTATGGCAACGCAACCTTCTTGGAGTCCGACGCCGTCATCGGCATCGGAAACCGCTGGGCCAACCGCCACACAGGTGGTCTGGACACGTACACGAAGGGCCGCAGGTTCGTTCACGTTGACATTGAGCCCACCCAGATCGGCCGCGTGTTCTCCCCGGACCTGGGCATCGTGTCCGACGCCGGCGCAGCCCTGGACGTTTTGCTGGAAGCTGCCCGCGACCGCATGGCGGCGGGTACCGTTCCGGACTACAGCCAGTGGGCCGATGAGTGCGCCACCCGCAAGGGCAGCCTGCAGCGCAAGACTCACTTCGACAACGTGCCCATGAAGCCGCAGCGTGTCTACGAGGAGATGAACACGGCCTTCGGCCAGGACACCACCTACGTTTCCACCATTGGTCTGTCCCAGATTGCCGGTGCACAGATGCTGCACGTCTTCGGCCCCCGCCGCTGGATCAACGCAGGTCAGGCCGGCCCCTTGGGCTGGACCGGACCGGCTGCACTGGGCGTTGTCCGCGGCAAGCCCGGAGCGACAGTTGTGGCCCTCTCGGGTGACTACGACTTCCAGTTCATGATTGAGGAATTGGCCGTTGGCGCGCAGTTCAACCTGCCGTACATCCACGTTGTTGTGAACAACTCCTACCTGGGCTTGATCCGCCAGTCGCAGCGCGGTTTCAAGATGGACTACCACGTATCCCTGGCCTTCGAGAACATCAACTCTCCCGAGACCAACGGCTACGGCGTTGACCACATCAAGGTTGCCGAGGGCCTCGGCTGCAAGGCCATCCGCGTTGAGCGCCCCGAGGACATGGCGGCCGCTTTCGCCGAAGCCAAGAAGCTCATGGAAGCGTTCCGGGTTCCGGTTGTTGTTGAGGCCATCCTGGAGAAGGTCACCAACATCTCCATGGGCACCGAGCTGGACAACGTCACCGAGATCGAGGACATTGCCGAGTACGCCACGGATGCGCCCACAGCCATCCTGACCTTGCAGGGCTAGGACGGACTCATGCGAGTCATCCTCGCCCCTGACAAGTTCAAAGGGTCCTTGTCGGCTCCCGAGGTTGCCCAATTCCTGGCAGCTGGCTTGCGGTCCGCCCACCAAGGCTTGGACATTGAGCTGATGCCAGTGGCCGACGGCGGCGAGGGAACCATTGACGCCGTCGTCGCCGCAGGATTTACCCGGGTCAGCGCAACGGTTCAAGGCCCCACGGGTCAGGCTGTGGAAGCAGACTTCGCCATTCGTGGCAATGTTGCAGTGATTGAGATGGCGTCGGCCTCCGGGCTGGCAGTGCTGCCAGCTGGCCGGCTGTCACCGTTGGCCGCCTCCACCTTCGGCACGGGCCAACTGGTCAGTGCCGCCCTGGACCACGGCTGCACAGACATTGTGCTTGGCGTGGGCGGCAGCGCCTCCACCGACGGCGGGGCAGGAATGCTCGCAGCCCTGGGTGTTACGTTCAAGAACGCTGCCGGGCGGCATTTGCTGCCCGGCGGCGGGGCCCTCTCCGCCGTGACAAACATCGATGTCACGGGCTTGGACAAGCGTCTGGGTGGGGTCGCCTTCACCCTCGCCAGCGATGTGGACAACCCACTTCTGGGTCCGGAAGGCGCGGCAGCCATTTTTGGGCCCCAGAAGGGTGCAACCCCGGAACACGTGGTGCAGCTGGAAAACGCCTTGGAACGGTATTTCCGGATCATGGCCAATGCCCTGGGCACCGCCGCCGTGGATGCCATCGATGCCCCGGGCGCCGGCGCGGCCGGTGGCACCGGCTACGCGGCATTGGCCGTTTTGAACGCCAAACGCCGTTCCGGCATTGACGTTGTCCTTGGCCTGACAGGCTTGGCGGACAGGCTCCACGGCGCCGACCTGGTCATCACCGGCGAAGGCAGCCTCGACGAGCAGAGCCTCTTCGGCAAGGCTCCCATGGGTGTGGGATCCGCAGCCCGCGCAGCCGGAGTTCCCGTGGTTGCCGTCTGCGGACGCACCACCTTGGACACTGAGACTCTTCAAAGCGCCGGTTTTGCCCACACACACGCTCTAACCGATATTGAACCCGACACCAGTCTTTGCATGAACAACGCTGGCAGTCTACTTACACAGATTGGTGCGCTGATTGGCGCAGAACTGGCCCGCACCGGCCACGAACAGGAGAATTCTTATGTCTAGCACCGAAGATAACACCACGCACGGCGCCGTCTATGACCTCGTTTTTCGCGGCCAGCGCGTGCTCACCACGGCCGGCATTGTGCCGCGTGAAGTGGGTGTCCGCGACGGCGTCGTCATCGCCCTGGAGCCCTTCGGCAACAATCTCCAGGGCCTTGAAGTCATTGAACTGGCAGATGATGAAACCCTGATTCCGGGACTTGTTGACAGCCACGTGCACATCAACGAACCCGGCCGCACGGATTGGGAGGGGTTTGCCTCCGCCACCCGTGCCGCTGCCGCCGGTGGCGTGACAACCGTCATCGACATGCCCCTGAACAGCATTCCGGCCACCACCAATGTTGCAGCCCTGGAGTTGAAGCGCAGCGTCGCGCTGGACCAGGCGTTTGTGGACGTTGGATTCTGGGGTGGGGCCATCCCCGGCAACAAGGCGGATCTGCGCCCCCTGCACGACGACGGCGTGTTCGGCTTCAAGTGCTTCCTGCTGCACTCGGGTGTGGACGAGTTCCCGCCCCTCGACGCGGATGAGATGGAAGTGGACATGGCTGAGTTGAAGTCCTTCGACTCCATCATGATTGTTCACGCCGAGGATTCACGGGCCATCGACAGGGCGCCCACCGCCGAAGGCGACCACTATGACAAGTTCTTGGCATCCCGCCCCCGCGGCGCGGAGAACTTGGCCATTGCAGAGGTTATTGAACGGGCCCGCTGGACTGGGGCCCGGGCGCACATCCTGCACCTGAGCTCATCCGACGCCCTGCCCATGATTGCCAGCGCACGCCGTGACGGCGTCAGGCTGACTGTTGAGACTTGCCCGCACTACCTGACCCTCATGGCAGAAGAGATTCCCAACGGCGGCACCGCTTACAAGTGCTGCCCTCCCATCCGTGAGGCTTCCAACCGGGAGCTGCTGTGGGAGGGCCTGCAGGACGGCACCATTGATTGCATCGTCACCGACCACTCCCCCAGCACCTTGGACTTGAAAGACCTGGAAAACGGCGACTTTGCCGTGGCATGGGGCGGCGTGTCCTCGCTGCAGCTTGGTTTGTCGCTGATCTGGTCCGAGGCACGCCACCGCGGCATCGCCCTGGAACAGGTCATCAAATGGATGTCCACGGCCCCGGCAGAGTTGGTTGGCCTACACAAGAAGGGCAAGCTGGCTCCGGGCTACGATGCCGACTTTGCTGTCTTTGCCGCTGACGACGCGTTCGTGGTTGACGTCTCCAAGCTCAAGCACAAGAACCCGATTACCCCTTACGACGGGCGTGCCCTCTCCGGCGTGGTTCGACGCACCTTCCTGCGCGGGCAGGAAGTTGACTTCGTGACACCCACCGGCAAATTGTTGCGCCGCGGCGAGATCACAGTGGAACGGGAGAGCCTTGTCTGAGTCCGTGCTGCTTCCGGCCTTGGGTGAAAGCGTCACCGAAGGCACTGTCATCCGGTGGTTGAAAGCCGTGGGCGAGCGCGTCTCCATCGATGAACCACTGGTAGAGGTGTCCACAGACAAGGTGGACACTGAAATCCCGTCCCCGTTTGCTGGCATCCTTGCCAGCATCCTGGTGCCGGAGGACCACATCGCTGACATTGGCGCGGTTCTGGCGGTCATTACGGCTGAAACGGCGGCCGTCGAGCCGCCGGCAGACCGGGATTCCCTCGGCGACTTTCCGGCCAATCGGCCGCGGACGGCCTCGGCCAGGGGCCCACTGTCCCGAGGGGCCCAGAACGAGCTTGCGAGTTCTGGGAGGGACAGGGGACTGACGTCGCCTACGGAAACCCCGGCTCCGCCGGTTGTCGAGCCTGTCGAGACCAAGGCACCGCCGGTCGCGACGCAGGTGGCGGGACGTTACTTCACGCCCCTGGTGCGCAAGCTGGCACGCGAGCTCAAGGTCGACTTGGCATCTGTGGCGGGAACTGGCATTGGCGGACGCGTTCGCGGCGACGACGTCAGGGCTGCGGCAGCGCCTGCCGTCATCGCCGCAACAACTGGCTTGCGTGGAACTGTGGTGAAGGCGCCGCGGATCCGTGCCGTGATTGCTTCGCGCATGCGCGAATCCCTGAACACGTCAACGCAGCTCACTCAGGTGCACGAGGTGGACGTGACGGGCATTGTCCGGTTGCGGGAGAAGGCCAAGGCACAATTTGCGGCAGTTCATGGCGTGAAGTTAACGTACCTGCCGTTCATTGCCCAGGCTGTTGCCGAGGCACTGAAGGTGCATCCCATGCTCAACGCAGCCTTCGATGAGGCTGCCGGCACGATCAACTATCACGACGCTGAGCACCTTGCCTTTGCCGTGGACGCGCCGAAGGGCCTGATGGTTCCGGTGGTGCGTGATGCGGGTTCATTGAACCTGGCCGGTCTGGCCGCCGGCATTGCCGATGTGGCTGCCCGCACCCGGGACGGCTCCATCAAGGCCGAGGAACTCAATGGTGGCACGTTCTCGATCACCAACATTGGTTCGGTGGGTGCACTCTTTGACACGCCCATCATCAACCAGCCCCAGGTTGGAATTTTGGGTGTCGGCTCCATCGTCAAACGCCCCATGGTGGTCACCGGCCCGGATGGTGATGACCTGCTGGCCATCCGCCATATGATGTATCTCTGCTTGACCTACGACCACCGTTTGGTTGATGGTGCCGACGCGGGCCGGTTCCTGCAAACTGTGACCGCCCGCTTGGCTGCTGCCTCCTTTGAGGCAGATCTAGGCCTCGTGAACGGGCAGTAGTTGTTGATGTTTGAGGCAAACATCAACAACTACTGCCCGTTCACGAGGCGCTCGAGAGGAGGGCGGCGGCCAGCTGCGGTGCCAAGCGTTTCGCCATGATGGCGTATCCGGCGGTGTCAGGGTGAAGGGTGTCGGGAAGCCTGTCCATGGCCTCTTGTTCGGTCAGGACGGTGGCGCCGTCGATGAGGTGCAGTTTACTGTCCCCCTTGTTCCGGAGAGCCTTGACCACCTGGGCTGTGGCCGCCCGGTAGTCGCGCAAGGTCCAGCCAACAGCGTTGGGCTTGTCTTCGCGTGGCAAGGACAGCACGGCTGTGATGACAACTATGGGCACGTGCGGATGCGCGCGGCGAACAGTGTTGAGGAAACCCTGCAAGGTAACTGCGTACGTCCGCTCGGAGTACGTTGCTGCGTTGTAGCTGTTGATGCCCACGCACAGGGAGATCAGGTCAACAGGGGTTTGGGCAATGGTGTTGGCAGCCACCGGATCCAGCTGGCATTCCCCTGCCAATCCCATATTGACCAGCTGCCAGCCATTCTCACGCGCAACCAGGGCCGGCCAGCTTTGGGTGGGGCCGTCAGCCTGCTGGCAGTGCGTGATGGAACTGCCATAGGTGAGCCAACGTGGTCCGGCGTCGCTGGCAGCGGCGACGTTGTCGCCGTCGAACACAGCGTGCGCCAGGGTGAAGTCGCCATAGTGCGGCAGCCACAGCTGGATAAGTGAGTTGGGTTCCAGGCCGTCCAGGACAACAGTGTGGCTATGCGGGCCCACGGCCGGCAAACGGTGGCTGCGCTGGCCGTTGATCAGAATGTCGTACGGGGCGCAGTCCGGCGAGCCCTGGCCAGCAATGTTCAGGGTGCCGCCGCTAGCGCGCCAGCCAGCTCGGACGCCAGCCGCCATGGCAGCACGGTTGGCCAACAAATCCGTAAAGGGTGGCAGGAAACCAGTGGTATCCAGTCGCAGAAATCGTTGCTCACCATCCTCGGAAACCTCGATGCGGAACATTCCCGACCACTGCGCAGCAACTGAAACCATGTCTGAATCCTATCGAAATGTGGGCAATTCCTTGGCCACGGCTATCACAGGGATGGCCGTTACCGGCCATAAAAGAAGCGGGGTTGTTGGCGCCGGTGGCACCAACAACCCCGCTTCCTGTGCTTAAGGGACCGCTACTTGCTAGTGGCGGGCACCTCGGATGGAAATCTTGCGCACGGCCAGCACGCCGCCTAACAGGAGCAGCAGGCCGCCAACCATGCCCAGCGGCAGCAGGCCGAAGCCCGTGTTTGCCAGACCATCAGCCGCTGCGGCAACAGTGGTTGGGGCAGCCGTTGTTGACGCGGCCGAGGCACTGGAGGTCGCTGCGCCATCGACTGCGGCAACTGTCACGGCGAGGCTGACTTCGACAGCCTGGCCATCGGTGCCCGTTCCCGCGATGACCACAGTGTGGGCACCGGCCGGAACATTTGCCGGCAGCTTGGCTGTGAGGGAAACCGTTCCGTCAGCACGCACCACAGCCGTACCCAGAACCACAGGATCCGAATGCAGCGTGAACGTTGCCGTGGAGCCCGGCTTGAATTTCTTTCCATTCACCGTCAACTCACCACCGGCAGAAACCGTGTCATCACTCAATGAACCGGACGGCGCAGTCGTTGCCGGCGCAGTCGTTGCCGGCGCAGTCGTTGCCGGAACGGTCGTAGCAGGCGCAGTCGTAGCCGGGGCTGTGGTGGCCGGAGCAGTCGTAGCAGGCGCCGTCGTAGCGGGAGCCGTGGTGGCCGGAGCAGTCGTTGCCGGCGCCGTCGTAGCAGGCGCCGTCGTAGCGGGAGCAGTCGTGGCAGGAGCGGTCGTCGCCGGAGCGGTCGGTTCCGGAGCCAGCGTCAAAGCAAACGCAACACCCGTTCCCGTCTTGGCAACATCCTTGACACCGTTCTTTGCAACACCAGCCACAGAAACAGCGGCAACAGCCTTGGCAGTCACATCAGCAGCCGTCACAGTGTGCTTGAACGTCCCAACAGTGCTGGCACCAACAGCCAAGGTAGCCGCAGCACCCGTGGCACCAGACAGGGAAACACCCGTCAGGGCAACGTTTCCGTCATTCCTTGCCGTCACAGCAAAGCTCACAACATCACCCACACTGGCAAAACCACTGGCATCCTTGTTCTCAAAAACACCAGGAGCAACAGTCACAGCAACAGACGGCTTGCGGTCGACAAGGTTAACTTCATCGCCCTTGATGGTGTAGTTCTGAGTTGTTGCGCCCGTGCCTGTTACCTGCCATGTAGTCAATGGGACAAAGAATCCATCCGCCAGTTCAGCAGCGGTTACCTTGTGTTTGGGAGTGGAACAGGTGTAACCGGCCCATACATTCACGGCAGAGAATCGGCAGTTGCCGGCTCCATCCGCAGGAATAAAGGGTGTGAAGTTACCTGACACCGGCACTGAAGCAGCTGTGACATTGCTGAGGCTGTTCACCACAAACTGGTAGGGAACCAAGCTGTCAACGGCGTAGGGATTGGTTGCAAGGTTGCGGGCATTGTCAGTTGCTGAACCTTCTATAACAAGGCCCACGATGTTAGTGCTTGCGCCTCCGGTGATGGTGACAGGAACACTGCCCAATGCTGATTCTTCGCCAACCGACACTTTTGCAGTGAGGTTGAAGGTGCCTGCCTTGGCGTAGCTGGGAATGCTCACGGGAACGGTCACCTGAGCCGTCTGGCCAACAGCAACAGCGGGTACGGCAACTGAACCAAACACCCAACCAGCCTGGGGGGCGAACGTAGCCGTGCTGCCCTCAAGGACGGTGTCGCCAATGTTCTTGACGGAAATCTGTGCTTGCACAGTTGTACCGTTGGCACCGCTCAAGGCCGGGGCGGTTACCTGCGCACCACAGAACGGGTTGAGCCACTCGGCGTTGAACTTGCCGAAGACGATGTTTTCACTGTCGCTTTCGTAGAGCAGGCCAAAGGTGCCGTCGCTGAGCGCAGTTACGGTGGAGTAGGCCATGTAGCCGTCCTTGAACTGCTTGCCGGCGCTCCAGGTGGCGCCGTCGTCGCAGGAGTAGCGGATGGTGCCGTTGGAACGGGTACTAGCATTCGCGTTGGAGAACAACAGCACCTTCGCCTGCTGCGAACCTTGGGCCGCGTCCGGGTACATGCGGGCGATTGCGGCGTTGTTACGGGGATCCTTCAGAACGGTGTTGTAGGTTACCGGTCCCCAAGTTTCGCCACCGTCCTTGGAGATGGCAACCTTTCGTCCGCCACCGCCAGCGTTGTCACGGGAGTTGAGCATGACATCGCCATTTGAGAGCTCCACCACCTTGTTCTCATCCATGGCACTGCCAACGTCGGCACCCTTTTTCCAGGTCTGGCCGTGGTCATCGGAGTACACACTGTAGGCCTGGATGACTTCAGTGCCTGCAGCGTTGCGAACACGGCCGGCGAACTGCTGAATCAACCGCCCCTTGCGCACGCCATACTTGAGCTGGATGCCCTCACCGGAAGAGGCGAATTGACCCACTACGCCGCCCACGTTGTTGACGGCGCCAACTGTCACACCAACGGGCTTGACCACATCGGTGACCAAGGGGCCGTCAAAGTTCGCGTATTTGGAACCCGGTGCATAGTTCTGCGGCGCGGGAAGCGTGGGAATGTTGCTCGGGTCGGTGGACCAGGTCAGGCCCTTGTCGGTGGACACGGACAGTGCCGTGCCGGTGACGTTGCGGTTACTGTCGTCAGTGCCCAGAACGCTGCCAAAGAACCCCTGATTCTTGGAGTAGACAAAGAAATTAAAGACATTTCCGGTCTCCTTGTCCACAACATAACTGGGGTCGCTGAAGCCGTACTGCAAGTTTGCGCCCGAGCCGATCTGGCCGCGGGCAATGAAAGTGGGGGCACCCCAGGTCTTGCCGCCGTCGGTGCTGCGGCGCTGGATGATGGAGTTTGGTGCCGGCGAATCTCCGCCGTTCGGGCGGCCGTCGTAGGAAGCCAGAACGACGCCGTCACCCAAGTCGGCCAGGGCCGGAATCCGGTAGAAGGGCGCAAGGGATGCACTGATGGCATTGTCGCCCCTCTTTGCCAAAAACTGCTCTGTGTAGCTGGGGGCCTCAGATGTTGCGGTGGCCGGCGCGGCTTCCTGGGCGAAGGCAGGGCCCATCATGGACGTCAGGAGTCCAGCTGCGAGCACTCCTGCCGCAGCAGCCACGTGCCTGCTCTTGGAGCGGCTTTTCCTATCGGTGAACTTCATCGATTCCTCTCGGTGGCCGGCAACGGCCGTCAAATTCGGACAAGCACGCACCCCACGAAAGGCGCCCCAAAACCTAGGACATAGGATGACCTACAACACAGTAGCGTGTTATGGATCACTTAAGAAGATATCTTCCAACTGTTACGCCGACTGCGGGCAATCGTGCATTCGGTTACGGGCTGGCGTCGTTGTACTTAAACGTCTTGGGGTGGGCCTCGGAAGCGATCTTCCGAAACCCACCCCAAGGTGCTAGCCAGTCTTAGTGATTGGCTGCCCTGCGTCGAGTTGCCCCGAACAGGACCAAGCCACCCAGGACAAGGGCCATGGCAAGCCCGCCCAGCAGGGCGCCATTGGCTCCTGTGTTGGCGAGGGAGTCCGACGGCGCGGAGCTTGCCGAGGTTGTTGCCGCGCCGCTGGCGGTGACATTGCTGCCACCTACCTCTACATCGATGCTGACTTCAACAGCCTGGCCGTTGGTGCCAGTTCCTGAGATGACCACTGTGTGGGCACCGGCAGGAACATTCGCCGGCACCTTGGCGGTCAAGGACACCGTGCCATCAGCACCAACCACTGCCGTTCCCAAAACCACCGGATCCGAATGCAGGGTGAACGTGGCGATGGTGCCCGGCTTGAAGTTCTTGCCGGTAACCGTCAACGATCCACCAACAGAAACCGTGTCATCACTCAACGAACCGGACGGCGCAACAGTTGCCGGAGCCGTGGTTGCCGGAGTCGACGCAGTCGGCGTGGCCGACGGCGTTGCTGACGGCGTTGCTGACGGGCTCGCTGACGCTGTTGCCGACGGCGTTGCTGACGGGCTCATTGTCGGTGTAGCCGACGGCGTTGCGGACGGCGTCGCTGACGGTGTGGCGGACGGCGAGGCCGTCGGTGTCGCTGACGGTGTCGCTGACGGGCTGGGAGTGGCCGACGGTGTCGGTTCCGGAGCCAGCGTCAAAGCAAACGCAACACCGGTACCCGTCTTGGCAACATCCTTGACACCATTCTTTGCAGCACCCGCCACAGAAACCGCAGCAACCTGCTTGGCAGTCACATCAGCAGCGGTCACCGTGTGCTTCAGCGTCCCCACAGTGCTGGCACCAACAGCCAAGGTAGCCCCAGCACCCGTGGTGCCAGGCAAGGAAACACCCGTCAAAGCAACGTTTCCGTCATTCCTGGCAGTCACAGCAAAGCTCACAACATCACCCACACTGGCAAAACCACTGGCATCCTTATCCTCAAGAACACCCGCAGCAACACTCACAGCCACAGACGGCTTACGGATCAAAACATCCTCTTCGCCACCGGTGACGGTGTAGTTGACGGTTGCGGCGCCGGTTCCTTCAACGCTCCACTTGGTCACAGGGACAAAGAAGCCCTTGGCAACATCGTCAGCGGTGATGACGCGCTTGGCCGAGGTGCACGTGTAGCCCCCAAGTGCCGGGACGTTGCGGAAGCGGCAGTTGGGCGTCCCGTCGATGTTGAAGCCGGCAAATTCGCCGGCAGTCGGGAAGACGGTGGTGACGGCATTGGAGGTGCTCTTGACAACAAAGTTGTACGGCAATTCCTGGCCGACCATGTACGGGTTGGCCGTCAGGTCGCGCGCTGCATCGTTGCGTGCACCCGTGATGGTGGCTGAAAGCACCGGCGCGGGTGCCGTGACAACCAAAGTCACTGTAGCTGTAACAGCACCGGATGTAGCCGTTACCGTCCGGTTGCCAGCAGGCGTGCCTGCCGGAACCGTGACGGTCTTGGTGGCCTTGCCGGCAGCGTCGGTGGTGACGCTGCCCAAGGAGGCGCCGCCGTCGAGCGTCAACACAACGGCGCTGCTGGCCGGGAAGGCTGTCAGCGAGACCGAGATGTCATTGCCAGCCTCAACCGAGCCGGGTGTAGCGGTGATTGAAGCAGCCGAGGGGATCGCGGGCAGGCCCGCGATGTTGACTTCCGCGCCGCCACCAAATTCGTTGCTGGCGATTGAGGTCAGGCCAACCAGCTTGACGTAGCGTCCGGCCTTGTTGCCGGCAATGGTGATGCGCTGGCGTTCGAGGGCGGCCGTGAACGCACCGCTGGCGACCTTGGTGCCGAACTCCGTGGGGCTGTCCGAAACAAAGATCTCGTAGTCCTTGATACGGCCGTTGGATCCGTTCTGGCGCTGGGTGTACTCAAAACCGGAGACATGGTGGCTCTTGCCCAGGTCGATGACAACCGAGTGCGGGAATACAGCGGGCGTGCCGGTCCACCTGGTGTGCCAGTACGTTTCGGGACTGCCGTCGATCAGGGCCGCTGCCGGTCCACTGGGGGCGGGTTCACCCGTCAGTTGCTCGGAGGATACGGATTCAATGCGGAGACTGCTCTTGGCGATCTGGTTCACCATGGGAGGCTCGGCACCGCAGAGCTCGTCCCCGCAGGCCTTGACGGCTGCAGAGGACACTGAGGTTGCCGCAATCTTCTGACCGTTCTTGCCACTGACCACAAGGCCCTTGGCCGCAACATTGTTGGCAGTAACATCCGCCGCCGTGACGGTGTAGACGGAGGCGATGGTCTTGCTTTCTGCCACAGCGAGGTCAAAGCTTTCTGCACCGGCCCCTGTCACACCAGAGACCTTAACGTTGCCGTTGTTGGTGACCACCGAGGTGTAACTGACGGTGTCGCCCACGCTTGCAAAGCCGCTTGAATCAACATCCACCAGCGCACCGGCGGTGTGGGTCGCAGTCAGTGACGGCTTGCGGACCAGCAGATCAACTTCCGCACCAGTGATGGTGTAGCTCTTGGTAAGGGCCCCAGCTGTGGCCTTCCACGTGGTCAGAGGAGCAAAGAAGCCGTTTGCCAAATCCTCGGCCGTCACTGCATGCTCGGGGGTAGTGCAGGTGTAACCTTCACCAACCGGAAGAGAACCCCAGCGGCAGTTTCCGGTATTGGTGCTGCCACCCTCAGTGGTGCGGCGCAGTGGATCAAAATTACCGGCTGTGGGGAAAATTTCAGCTGCAATATTGCCGAGATTCCGGATCTGGAAGTTATAGCCAACCCTGTCCCCAACCGCATAAGGGGTAGTGGCCACATCGCGCAGCGGTGCCCTCAGCAAGCCCGTGCCGTCGAGATCGACGACGGTGTCAGTAGCGCCACCGGTAACCGCAACCTTGACAGTTGTTGTCACCTTCACCGATCCTTGGCTTACATTGGCGTTAAAGGTGGCTTCCCGGACTTTAGCGAAACTGGGAATGCCAACAGGAACCTTGACCACCGCGGAAGCCCCGGGAGCCACATCGGGCACAGCAACTGTGCCAAGAGTCCACCCGGCGTTAGTTGCGTATTTGCCACTTGCGCCTGGCGCAGGAACCGTAATGGAAGCAACGGCGCCGGAGAGAGTTTCGGTGCCATTGTTTGTCACTGTCAGTGATGCATCAACGGTAGAACCGTTGGCGCCCGAGGTGTTGGCGGCGGTGAGCGCCGCAGTCATGGTGCCAATGCAATCAACACCCAGCCAATCGGCGTCGAACTTGCCAAAGGTGATGGCGTTGCTGTTGCCCTCGTAGAGCAGGCCGAACTTGCCGTCACTGAGCGCAGTCACGGTGGAGTAGGCCATGTAGCCGTCCTTGAACTGCTTGCCGGCACTCCATGTTGCACCATCGTCGCAGGAGTAGCGGATGGTGCCGTTGGTACGGGAGGTGGCATTGGCGTTGGAGAACAGCAGGATCTTCGCCTCTGCCGAACCCTGAGTCGCATTCGGGTACATGCGCGCAATGGAAGCGTTGTTGACCGGGTCGCGCAAAACGGTGTTGATGGTTACCGGACCGTACGTCTCGCCGCCGTCTTTGGAGATGGCCACCTTGCGGCCGCCGTTGCCGCCACTGCTGGCGCGGGAGTTCAGCATAACGTCGCCGTTGGAGAGTTCAACGGTCTTGTTTTCATCCATGCCGGTACCTACAAAGGCGCCGCGCTTCCACGTCTTGCCGTGGTCATCGGAGTAGACGCTGTATGAACGCATGTCAGTACCGCCGGCAGGCTGCTTAACCTTGCCAGTGAACTGCTGGATCAGGCGGCCCTTGTTGGGGCCGTACTGCAGCTGAATGCCCTCGCCTGAGGCGGCGAACAAGCCAGCCACGCCGCCAATGTTAGTCGCATCTCCGACGGGCTTGGCCACGTCGGTGACCAGGGGGCCGTCGAACTCGGCGTACTTGGAGCCCGCAGCATAGTTTGGAGCCACCGGCAGGGTGGGCATGTTGCCCGGGTCCATGGACCAGGTCAAACCCTTGTCCGTGGAAACGGCAACGGCAGCACTGACCACCTGGCGGTCGGCGTCGTCAGCGCCAAAGGTGCTTCCGTGGAAACCTTGGTCCTTTGAGTATACGAAGAACGCAAAAACGCTGCCGGTGATCTTGTCCACCACGTAGCTGGGGTCACTAAAGCCGTAGCGCAGGTTTCCGCCCGTGCCAACCTGGCCGCGGGCAACAAAGGTGGGGGCACCCCAGGTCTGCCCGCCGTCGGTGCTGCGGCGCTGGATGATGGAGTTGGGGGAAGGCGAGTCGCCGCCGTCGGGACGGCCATCGTAGGAGGCCAAAACCACGCCGCCGCCCAAGTCGGCCAGGGCCGGGATGCGGTACCAGGCCTGGTTCGGGACAGTGGCCATGTCGCCGGGCGTGGCCAGGACCTGTTCGGCATAGGAGCCGACTGCTGCAGCAGCTTGCGGGGCCGTAGCCAGCGCGAAAGCCGGGCCCATCATGGATGCAAACAACCCGGCGGCCAACACCCCCGCGGTAGCTGCCTTGTGCCCGCGCGCGAAGCGGAGCACCGTATCGGTGGATTTCATCGATTCCTCTCAAGTGGCCAAGCTGGCCATCAAAAAATTGCATGCACTGCATCAACATCCCTTGACCCCAGGACCTCGGACATAGGATGACCTACCCCACACTAGCGTGTTATCCATAACTAATGGGATATGTGTCACATCAATGCACCACTGTTACCGCCTGAGATTGTGAGGGGAGGCTATTGGCCCCCTGACTGGCTGGTCAGTGGACAGATCACGCCGCTTACCGACGGCAAAGCGTCATTATCTGTCCAGTCACACGAGGAATGGGACGCAACGGGACGCGCTGCCAGCCAAATTTCCTGCCCAGCCGCGTTAATCAGTTGAGGGGTGCACCCGCCAACGGCGGATCCACCCCTCAACTGCACCTGTTCGCGTCCCTGCGCCGAAGTGGCGCGGGGGCGGGGTCAGGAGCCTACTACGGCGTTACGTGGAAGGTGCCAAATGACAGGAACACCCCGTTCCGGTCCGAAACCACCAGGGCATCCTTGCCATTCTTGGTTCCCTCCGGAACCGTGAAGGTGACGGCCCCCTGGGCATCAGCCAGGAACCAGCCAATGCGGGCACCGTGCTGGTTCATGTGCACGTAGGCCCACTCATTGGCGGGGACATTCTTGATGGTGACGGTGTCGCCGACAGTGTACTTGCCGGTGTTCATGCCAAGGTCAACGGGAGGCTGGCCCTTCAGCTGCACGCGCTCGGCGGACGGCTCAAAGTCAGGCATCGCCGGGAGCACGGGCAGCTCTACTGCCTGCACGACGACGTCCTGTGCCGCATCCTTGGCGCCGTTGACTGCTGCGAGCGCAACGGTACGCTCTGCCACGGCACCTGCGGCAATTTCCGCCGTCGTCAGTTCACGGGTTTCCATGAAGGTGGCTGACGCGCCAATGGCCAAGGTGCCGCGTTCGGCGCCGAGCCCCAGATGCGACGTGCGCCACGCAAATTCCGGAGTTCGCAAACACTTGCGTAGAATGGAGAGGCAAGCTCGCGGAGCGCTTCGACTCACCGGTTTTCAGGTCTTGACCTCCTGACCCAAAAGACGGCGTAAGACGGCAATCCGTGGCCACCCCTTTTTCACATCAGGAGTCCCCGGATGCCCCGGATCGTTGTCGATGTCATGCTCAAACCCGAAATCCTTGACCCGCAGGGAAAGGCCATTGTTGGCGCTCTTCCCCGCTTGGGCTTCACAGCATTTTCCGCTGTGCGCCAGGGCAAGCGCTTTGAACTTTTTGTTGACGGCGAGGTGACAGAAGAAATCCTGGCGCAGGCCCGTAATGCCGCGGAGACCATGCTTTCCAACCCTGTCATCGAAGACGTGGTCAACGTTGAAGTAGTGGCGGACTAGCCATGACTGAAACCCCCTTGATTGGCGGGGCCACTCTGGCCCCCGTCGATTCCCGTTTGGCAGGGGCACGGATCGGCGTTGTCACGTTCCCCGGAACACTGGATGACCGCGACGCCGCCCGTGCAGTGCGCGCCTCAGGCGCCACCCCCGTGTCCCTGTGGCATGCCGACACCACCCTTGGTGACGTTGATGCTGTGGTCATCCCCGGCGGATTCTCCTACGGCGACTACCTGCGCGCCGGCGCCATCGCCCGTTTTGCGCCGTTGATGGGCCAGATCGTTGATGCCGCCAACTCGTCTGCCAAGCTGCCTGTTTTGGGTATTTGCAACGGTTTCCAGATCCTCACCGAGGCGCACCTTTTGCCCGGCTCGATGATCAAGAACGATCACTTGAAGTTCCTGTGCCGCGACCAGGTCCTGCGCGTGGAGAACAACTCCACCGCATGGACCAACGCCTACGCAGCAGGCGCCGAAATCACCATCCCGTTGAAAAACCAGGATGGCCAGTACATTGCGGACGAGAAGACTCTTGACGCCCTCGAGGCTGAGGGCCGGGTGGCCTTCCGCTACGTTGGCACCAACCCGAACGGTTCGCGCCGCGACATTGCCGGCATCTCCAACGCCGCAGGCAACGTGGTGGGCCTCATGCCGCACCCCGAGCACGCCATCGAAAACGGCTACGGCCCCGGCCACACCGGCACCGACGGATTGGGATTCTTCACCTCTGTCCTGAACACGCTTCTGGGAGGCAAATAAATGTCTGAGACCTCGACTACCGAGTCAGCCAAGAAGTTCAATATCGACACCGTTGCCAACGCAGCCGTGACCCCCGACGTCGAACTGCCGTGGGCCGAGCTGGGCCTGAAGCAAAACGAGTTCGACGACGTCGTGAAGGTTCTGGGCCGCCGCCCCACCGGCGCCGAGCTGGCCATGTACTCCGTCATGTGGAGCGAGCACTGCTCCTACAAGTCCTCCAAGAACCACCTGCGCCAGTTTGGCGAAAAGGTCACCGAGGAAATGAAGAAGGACATGCTGGTGGGCATCGGCGAGAACGCCGGCGTCACCAACTTGGGCGACGGCTGGGCCGTGACGTTCAAGATCGAGTCCCACAATTCGCCGTCGTTCGTTGAGCCCTACCAGGGTGCCGCAACAGGCATCGGCGGCATTGTCCGTGACATCATCTCCATGGGCGCGCGCCCGGTGGCCGTGATGGATCCGCTGCGTTTCGGCGCCATCGACCACCCGGACACCGCCCGGGTCATGCATGGTGCCGTTGCCGGCATTGGCGGCTATGGCAACTCGCTGGGCCTGCCGAACATTGGCGGCGAAATGGTGTTCGACGCCATTTACCAAGGCAACCCGTTGGTTAACGCCCTGGCCGTTGGCGTCATGCGCCACGAGGACATCCGCCTGGCCAACGCGTCCGGCAAGGGCAACAAGGTTGTTCTGTTCGGTGCGCGCACCGGCGGCGACGGCATTGGCGGCGCTTCGGTGCTGGCTTCGGAGTCCTTCGATGACACCAAGCCCTCCAAGCGCCCCGCAGTGCAGGTGGGCGATCCCTTCGCCGAGAAGATCCTGATCGAGTGCTGCCTGGAACTGTTCAAGGGCTCCTTGGTTGAAGGTATCCAGGACCTCGGCGCCGCAGGTATTTCCTGCGCCACGAGCGAGCTGGCCTCCAATGGCGACGGCGGCATGGAAGTTGAACTGACTTCCGTACTGTTGCGCGACCCCACCCTGACCCCGGGCGAGATCCTCATGTCCGAGTCGCAGGAACGCATGATGGCCGTTGTTACGCCGGAGAACATGGCGGCGTTTGAAGCTGTCATGGAAAAGTGGGCCGTGGAGTACTCCTGGCTCGGCGAAGTGACCGGCACCGGCCGCTTGATCATCAAGTGGGAAGGCGAAGTCATTGTTGACGTCGACCCGCGCACCGTGGCACACGACGGCCCAGTTTACGACCGCCCGTACGCCCGCCCGGAATGGCAGGACGCCCTCCAGGCCGACGCCTTCACTGGTTCCGTCCAGGATGCTGGCCGCCCGGCAACCGCCGATGAGTTGCAGGCAGCAGTGCTGGAACTCATTGCGTCCCCGAACATGTGCTCAAAGGACTGGATCACCAACCAGTACGACCGCTACGTGGGTGGCAACACCTCCATGGCGTTCCCGGACGACGCCGGTGTGATCCGCGTG
This sequence comes from Arthrobacter glacialis, assembly GCF_002909415.1. NCBI lineage: Bacteria > Bacillati > Actinomycetota > Actinomycetes > Micrococcales > Micrococcaceae > Arthrobacter > Arthrobacter glacialis. The sequence continues at coordinate 29,155 of NZ_PPXB01000005.1, forward strand.
GACGAAGAAACAGGCTTGGGCGTTGCCCTGGCCACCGACGCCAACGGCCGCTACACCTACCTTGACCCGTACAACGGTGCCCAGTTGGCATTGGCTGAGGCCTACAGGAATGTGGCCACCTCCGGCGCCGTGCCCATGGCCGTCAGCGACTGCCTGAACTTCGGCTCCCCCGAGGATCCCGATGTCATGTGGCAGCTGGCCGAAGCCATCCGCGGCCTGTCCGACGCCTGCATGGTGCTGGGCATCCCGGTCACCGGTGGCAACGTCTCGCTGTACAACCAGACGGGCACCACGCCCATCCACCCCTCCCCTGTTGTTGCGGTTTTGGGCAAGTTCGACGACGTGGCACGCCGCACGCCGTCGGGCTGGAAGGAAGATGGCCAGGCCATCTACCTGCTGGGCACCACGGCTGATGAGATGGATGGTTCCGAGTGGGCCAACATGCGCGGCCACCTGGGCGGCCTCCCGCCGAAGGTTGACCTGCAACGCGAGCGTGAATTGGGCGAAATCCTGATCAATGCTTCCCGCGACGGCATGATCGACTCCGCACACGATCTCTCCGAGGGTGGCCTTGCAGCCGGCCTGGTGGAGTCGGCACTGCGCTTCAACACCGGTGCCCGCGTGGCCCTGGATGAGGTTGCCCAGCGCGACGGCGTTGACACCTTCACTCTGCTGTTCTCCGAAACACAGGGCCGGGCCATTGTGTCCGTTCCCCGTAGCGAAGAGGTTCGCTTCAACGACATGTGCACGGCCCGGAACTTCCCGGTTGCCCGCATTGGTGTTGTTGACGCAGCCGGCGGCGCCTTGGATCTGCAGGGCTTGTTCAGCACCCCGCTGGACGAGCTCCGCGAAGCACATGAGGGCACGTTGCCGAAGTACTTCGGCTAACACTTATAACGAAACGAACCCCGGTCACCTCTTCATTGAGCTGGCCGGGGTTCTTCTCGTTGACATGTTAGGACTCAAGCCTGACGAGGGGCGTGAATCGTACATTAGTATTAGAACGGCCCGCTGTGGGTTCACTCACCACTGCTCAGGAGCCCCATGAGAACCCGTCGCTTGTCCCTGCCCCGATTGTCCGCGTTTGCGGTGGCGGGCGCCGTCCTCCTTGCAGCCCTCGTTCCACTCCCAGCTCAGGCTGCGCCGTCGAGCTATCAGCTCAGCTCAATCATCGATGTCGGAACCCTGCCGTGGGCTGTTGCAACGAATTCAAAGACCGGCAAGGTATATGTCGGCAACTCAATCGACGACACTGTGTCAGTGATCGACGGGGCGACTGGAGCTGTGGCCTCCACCATTCCCGTAGGCGATCAGCCCAATTCGATGGCAGTGAACGAGACCACCAATAAGATTTACGTTGTCAATACGAGCGATGGCACGGTGTCGGAGATCGATGGGGCGACGGGATCGGTGACCTCCATCAGCGCTGGACTTTGGCCCTACGCGGTCGCCGTGAATGAGAAAACAAACAAGATTTATGTGGCCAATCTGAGTTCTTCGGTGTCGCAGATCGATGGTTTGACGCATGCTGTGACAAACATCGTTGTGGGCGGATGGCCAACACAACCCACCGCGATTGCGGTGAATGAGACCACGAACACCATTTACACCGTCGATTACGTCGGTAGTCAGATGTTTGAAATCGACGGCCTAACGCGCGCGGTGAAACCCGGCATCACCGTGGCAACCAATCCATTCGGAGTTGCCATCAACGAGACCACGAACACCGTGTACGCAACCGGATTGGGCAGCAACACGGTTGCGGTGTTCAATGGTGCCACCCGCACAGTGGTCAAGACCATAGGCGTGGGCGCTGGACCATTCGGCATCCAGGTGGATGAAGGAAGAAATACTGTCTTTGTCGCGAACGGCGAAAGCAGCTCGGTGTCGGTGATCGATGGGGCCACCAACACACTGGCTACTACGGTCCCCTTGGGTGCGAAGACGCGTGCCATCGCATTGAACACAGCCACCAACACCGTCTATGCCACCCGGGCAGACAATAAGTTAGCGGTACTTTCGGTAGCGCCGGCCATCACTGCCACCTCCTTGGCCCAAGCTGCCGTCGGCACAGCGTACTCCGCTATGGTCGCTGCAACCGGCTCCGGTCCCATCACCTTCGCTGTGACCACAGGCAGCCTGCCCACCGGACTGACCCTGAACACCACAACAGGCGCCATCACGGGAACACCCTCCACAGCCGGTGACGCAACCTTCACCATCACCGCCACGAATGCGGCGGGCAGCAACGCCAAGACGTTCACCATCACGACCGTTCAGGCACCGACGATCACCACCGAAGACCTCGTCGGCGCCACGGTTGATGAGGCCTACTCAGCAACGATTGCAGCAACGGGCACCCCACCGCTGACCTTCACTGTCTCCACGGGCGAGCTGCCCGCAGGACTTTCATTGGCTGCCGCAACAGGCGCCATCACTGGCACACCCACCACCGCCGGTTCTGTCGAGTTCACCATCACCGCAACCAACGTGGCAGGCAGCAACGCCAAAGAATTCACGATCACCACCAGCCTGACACCAGCCATCACCACCGAATCACTCGCTGGCGCAACGGTCGGCACTGCCTACTCAGCAAAGCTTGAGGCAACGGGCACCGCACCGTTGACCTTCACTGTCTCCGCAGGCGAGCTGCCCGCAGGGCTGACACTGGATGCCGCTACAGGCGAGATCGCGGGAACCCCCACCGCGGCTGCTTCGGCCACCTTCACGATCACCGCAACGAACGTGGCAGGCAGCAACGCCAAGGAGTTCACCCTCGTGACGAGCCTGGCACCTGTGGCCACCACCAGCCCGACACCGGCCGCCACCGTCAAGCACTCCCCCGCAGCACCTCTGGCGGAGACTGGAATTGACGCCCTGCCGTGGCTGGCCGGATCAGGCATCGTCTTGATGGCGGGAGCCATGCTCATCCTGCTGACAACCGCCCGCCGACGCCGCTCAGCATAAAGGAACTGCCGGCCTCCGCACAGCAACAATCCTGAACGGGCAGTAGTTGTTGATGTTTTTCAAAAACATCAACAACTACTGCCCGTTCAGCGGGGAGGACGTTTCTCGATCCTGGGCCCACGCGCCCGAGGAACCCAAAACCCCGGTCATCTCACGAGAGATGACCGGGGTTTCATATTCTGGATAGTCGGTGTGTTGCGCCGATTAGGCGTGGGAAGAGTTCCGGCGTCGGCTGACGACCGACAGGGCACCGGCCAGCAGGACTGCTAGGCCACCGAGCAGAAACGGGGTGGTTCCTGCACCTGTCGTGGCCAGGTTATTGCCAGCCTGGTGGCTGACGCTCTGGTTTCCAGCCATGGTGGTGCTGGCTGTGGATGCACCAGTTGCCGATGCCGTGCCAACAGCTGCGGCAACCGTCAACTCGGCGCTGGTTTCAGCTGTTTCACCATTCGCATCGGTGCCGGTAATGATCAGCGTATGCACACCGGCGGGAACGGCGGTTGGCAGCTTCGCCGTCAATGTGACGACGCCGTTGGGGGCCACCACCGCGGTTCCCAAGACAACAGGGTCCGAATGCAAGGTAAATGTAGCAGTAGTGCCCGGCTTAAAGTTGCTTCCTGTCATCGTCAACTCACCTCCGGCAACCGCCGAGGTGCCACTCAATGAAACGGTGGGCTCACCGACCACCGGGGCCGAAGGAGCGGAAGTCGGCGCGACCGTCGCTGTGAAAGTGGGAGCCACCGTAGGGCCAACAGTCGGGGTGGCGGTGGGAGCCACAGTCGGCGCGACAGTGGGATCAACAGTGGGATCAACCGTCGGGGCGGCGGTCACGGCAAACGTCACCACCACCGGCGCCTTTGAGACGGCACCTGTTGCAGCCACCGTGACAGTGCCAGCGGGGCAGCTTGCCGCGATGCTGACGTTGGCCGCGAAAACCCCGGCCGCGTTGGCCTTGACGGTGGCCGGAACTGCCACGCAACCACCGGCAAAGCTGATTTCCTCACCGCCGGCAAAACCCGAACCAGTGATCAATGCCGCAGAACCGGCTGCAACTGCAACCGCCGGGCCTGTCGCCGCTGGCGCGAACGCCTGGGTGAATGGCGCAACGTCAACTGCCTTGGCCAGTGCCGCGTACCCGGCAACGCTCAGGTGGATCTTGTCGCCGCTCTCGTAGACGGGAAGGATGCGCTCGGGATCGGCCGGGTCGGCGACCGCCGCGGAGAAGTCCACCACGGCGTCGAACTCTCCGCTGGTCATGATCCAGTTGTTGGTGGTGGTGCGCACCATTTCGCGGGCTGCGGTGAAGGAGGCCACACCCTTGGTGGGTGTCATGGTGGCGCCGTACACCTTCAATCCTGCGGCACGCGCCTGCGCGATGATGTTGCGGTACCCCGCGATCAGGCGATCGCTGTTGGCGCCGTCGGGAATGTCATTGATGCCTTCAAAAAGGAACACGGATGTCACGCCAGGAACGGCGGCCACGTCGTAGGCGAACCGCGTGGTGGCGGCCATGCCTCGGTTCTTGGCACCGCCAGCCTCAAAGGTCACCCGGTTGGAGCTGATGCCTGCATTGACCATGGCGATGGACGAATCACGGGCGTTGATCTTGTCGGCGAGCTGCGCCGGCCAGTTGTTAAATCCGTTGGTGCTGGACCCCCAACCGTCGGTGATGGAGTCCCCCAAGGCAACCGTGGAACCCTTCGCCGTTGCGGAAATGACGTCAATGCCCTTGAGGAAGAAATACTGCGAGGCTCCCTGGGTGAAGCTGGCGTTGGCGGTGTCCGCAGCGTGGTTGCCGTCAGCAATGCCGTTGGAGACGATTCCGAGGTTGTGATAGGTGGATACCGGAATGGTCCCGGAAACAAAAACGCTGACCAACAGGTTGGTGTCGGTCTTCACCGGCACGTTCAACGCGTCGCTGACAACCTCCCCACCGGCGGGGATGGTGACTGTGGTGGCACCGCCAAACTTGAACGCGGACGGGGCTGCCGTGGCTGTGAGCCCGGTGCCCTGATAGCCAACAGTTGCCGAGCCGACCACCAGTGGTGCCGTGCCAAAACGGTTGGACAAAGTGATCCGCTGCGCGTTGCCGGCCAAGTTGGGCCGGACCACCATGCGGATGGTCTTGTCCGTCAGCGACGGGCCACCATCGGTTAAGGCTGTTCCCCATGCCGTGACACGGGTGATGCTGTTCTTTGCCAGCGCCCAGCGTTGAGTGGCGGCAGCTCCTGCCACATTTGAAACCACATCAAGCGCCGCCGCATCGGCAACATCTGCGGCCCGCCCCGAAGCAACATTGACCAGTGTGTAGCCGTCCGCCCCGGCGGTCATCCGCCAGCGCTGACTGGGCATTTCGGCACAGTTTTCCTGTGTCAGTGCGGCTCCGGCAGTTGCTGCATCCTGCAGGCACAATCCGCTGTTGTTGCTGCTGAGCTTGTACACACCGGGGGCAGTCTGCGCCACCCACCACGACTGGCCGGCAGTTCCCCGCGGGGCATCCTCAACAATCTTGGCTCCGGTAGAGATGGAGACGCCGTTGACGTGGAGGTTCTTTGCGGTTGAAACGTTGGTCAGGGAATAGGCGCCGGGTGCAACAGCCGTGGGCAAGGCTGCCGCCTGAACCGATTGAGCACCCACAGGAAGAACCACCGCCCCGGCAAGCGCTAGGGCCGAAACGGCCACGGCAATGGTTAGTTTGCGCATCAAATACTCCTCAAGAAGGAAGACGGATCCGCACGGCCCCAGAACTAGGGCATGTGACTTACCTCACCGAACGGCTAGTCCATGTTATCCATGCCAAACGTGGATGTCCTATGTCCGATGAATTGTTACGCCCCACTAGCCCGCGAGGTGAAGAGCCTCTAGAAGCCGCCCACCAGCCCACGGGCAGCCTGCAGGTAGGATCGGGTGACGCCCGCCTGGGTCAGCTTGGTCACCGGGGAGCCCAAGGCGTAGATGAGTCCAGCCGGCTTGCTGAAGGCCAACAGCCTAAAGTAGACGCCGCCGTCGGAGGTCTTCATGGCAATAAAGGCCTCCTCACCCAGCGCCGGATGCCCCGGCAAGGTGCCGTAGCCAAAGCCGGCCATCTGAATGTCAGACCCATCGGGGCCTTGGACGGTGCACGGTTCCATGGCCCACACCACCTCGCACGGCACCGGGAGGCGAAGGTTTCCCACGCCAAATCCACTCACCACCGTGGCACCCGCCACTGCGCGCGGCGGAGCGCTGACCTGCAGGCCGGACCGGCGCTGGATCTGCCAAGTCATAATCCCCTCGGTCAGCGCCACAAAGGCCTCCTGCCCGGCACCCACGGCGAGGGTCTTGTCCACATGGGCAAACCCTGCTGGCCAGTGCGCGGACTCAGCGGTCTTTTGCGCCACCAAACGAGTCAGCCCCAGATACGGGTAGTCAAGGGTGCCGCGACTAGCTTTTGGCGACATATGCGCTCCACTCCAATGCAAGTTGTTGTTTCTTAGGCAGGCCCGCCACCACCAAATCGTAGGAGTCTTCCATCATCTCCAACACCATGACCGCATCTACGGCAGAGGTGTCCACAGTGTTCCAGTGTCGCTTGTTCAGGTGGTAGCCGGCGGTGATTCCCGGGTTGGCGGCGCGCAAGGCCGGCGCCAGCTCGGGGTCACATTTGAAACTGATCAGCAGCGGCGTGGCATCCAAATTGCCCAGCGCAAAAATCTTGGCTGTCCACTGCTCCCCGCCGCTGCTGGGCGCCCTGACCTTGAAGACGCTGATGTCCTCACCGAAGGGAAAGTCTTCAAAGCAGCCGGTCAATGCGAGCGCCGCAGCCCGTAGCTCCGCCGCACGCAGGCTCACTGCCCGGCACCGGCCGCGGAGGAACCGGCCGCGGAGGAACCGCCGCCGGACGGCAGAACGTCATAGTGAAGCATGGCGAATGGGCCGTGCTGCGCCGCGCTGCGCAACTTGATCCTGTCGGAGCCAACGGTACGCGGCAGTAGCAACGCGCCGCCGTCCAGTGTGGCGGGGGCCAGGGTGATGACGAGTTCGTCCAAGGCGTTGATGTCCAGAAACTGCCCGGCGAGGTCTCCACCGCCCACAACCCAGACGTCGAGGTCCCCGGAGGCTTCCTTGATCTCCTCAAGCGCTGCCGAAACGGGGCCGTTGACGAAGCGCACGTCAGCCCCCTCGGGCACGGGCAGGGTCCGCGAGGTGAACACGTAGGTGGGCTTGGTGCCGTAGAACTGCCGCCATTTGGCCGGTTCGGCGAGCAGGTTCTCATGCTTGAGCACCCACTCGTAAGTGGACGAGCCTTCCACAAAAACACCCATGGTGTCCATGAACGCGGCGATGTCCGGCCCTTCCTCCCCCTCAACGGCAAACAGCCAGTCAAGGGAGTGGTGCTGGTCCGCCAGATAACCATTGATCGTTGAGGCCGTGTAGTAAACAATGCGCGTCATGGTGTTAACGCTACCTGCTGCCGACTACTTCGTGGCCAGGTAATCTTCCAGCAGCACAACCTTGAGCCCGGCAGCCTTTTGAGCCTTCAAGAATGCGTCAAGGTCCGCCGGGAATTCCGGGCGGAAGTGCATGAGCACAATGTCTCCGGGGCGCAGCCCAGCACCCACCTGATAGTCCATTCCGCCGGAATTTGCCTTGGTTTCCCAATCAACCACGGCTTTCATGCCGCATTCAGCCACGGCCTGGCGGACAGAGTTCGTGTAGGGACCGCCCGGCGGGCGAAAGAACACCGGACGGCGCCCATACTGCTGTTCCGCAAAGTCCGCCATGCCACAAATTTCGGCTTTTTGCTGTTCGTAGCTCAGGTGAATGAAGGCCAGGTTGTGGCTCATGGTGTGATTCTCAATCAGATGCCCGGCCTGAGTGTATTTCTTGTAGAACTGCGGATCCCCGGCAACGAACGTGTTGGCCAGAAAAAGTGAGGCCTTGATGCCGTTTTTCTCCAACAAGGCCAGGTCCGAGTCCCGCTTCACAGCGCCGTCGTCAATGGTCAAGAAAACCACTTTTTGCTCTGTGGGAACCTTTGTCAGCACAGGAACCATGCCGTTTTCAATGGGCGGCAGCACATAGTCCGGGACGAGTCCATCCAAGGTGTCAACGCGCCCGGTTGCCGGATTGATGGCGGGGGCTGCTGTTGGCATGGGCGACGCCGGAGCTGAGGTTGGGCTTGGCGTGGCACTTTTCGCCGAGGCGCTTTGGGCAGTACCCGAAGCGGCAGTAGCTAAAGCGGCCGGATCTGAAGAGGCCGGACCCGCTGGCGTGACACTGGCTTGCCTGGAAGGCATGGTAGTCACCCACCAGACGCCTGTTGCCACGAGGGCAAGCGCCAGTACAAGAATGACAAGCGCAATCAAACGGCCCTGGTGGCGGGAATAGTCAAGGTGGCGAGGCATACAGTTCTTCCTGGGATTCGGGGCTTGCGGCTTAGAGGCCCAGCTTTGCTGACTCGATTTTGGGGCAGGTATCCATGACAACATCTAGCCCGGCAAGCAGGGCGCGCTGCGCTGCTTGCTCATCCACAACTCCCAATTGCAGCCAGACAGCCTTGGCACCAACGGCAATGGCCTCATCAACCACGGCACCAACCCTGCTGGAATTGACGAAGCAATCCACCACGTCAATGGTTCCGGGGACCAGGGAAAGCTTCGTGTAGCCCTTGGCGCCGTGAACGTCGTCGCCCTTCAGGCTCACGGGGATGATCTCCTGGCCAAGATGCTGCTGGAGAAAATGGGAAACACCCAAAGCAGCGCGCAACGGATTGTTGGACAGGCCCACCACCGCCCACCGGCCCGGAGTAGTCAGGAGCCGGCGGATCACGTCTGGGTCGTTAAGCTGAGCCATGCTTTGAGCCTAGTGGCTGCGGGGGCAGATGTGGCTGAAGGTTACGGCGGTTCGCGCACGGGGAACTAAGCGTCGGAGCGGACTTCTTCCACCTCTTCGAAGAAGTCACTGTCGTCGTCTTCTTCGATCTCATCAACATCCACATAGTCATCGCTGGTGAGTTCCTCGGCATACAGGGCCCAGAATTCATTGGGCGCCGCAGCGGGCGGATCCAGCACCTTCAGTTGCTGTTCAAAGGACTTCTTGACGGCTGAAAAGTCCTCGTCATCCTCGGGCCCCACCGTGTCCCTGTCAATGGCGCCCCAGGCAGCCACAATCTTTGGCAGTGTTTCCAGAGACGACGCTATGAGTGATTCGTCGTCCTCGCAGACGTAGCGCACCGATCCGTTGGTACGGTCCACCACCACAAACTGAAAGTCACCATCATTGCAGACAACTGCCCGGCCGGCAGCGTCATCGGCGAACGGTGGCTTGAGCCATTGCCCGTCCAGCGGCACGTCTTCCAACGCCACTGGAAACATGGTTTCCAACACCGCCCAAATCTTGGAGTCGTTCATGATTTCCTCCTGCCCTTAGTCCCGACACTAATCACAGCGATATCTTTCGTCAACGGTGACTTAGCCCGCCGGGACCACCAATGTGCTGCTTTCAAAACGCCGGTTGCGCAAAACGGGCAGGAATTCGCGGACTTCCTCTAGTCGCCGATGCGTGACATCTGCTGTGGCAATGCCTTCGGGTTCTTCGTTGAGGAAGTCGGCCGGAATGCCCATGGGGTCCAAGATCGCGGAATGGCCGATACAGTGATCGCTGGAGGTTCCAGCCGCGGCAACCCAGCACGTGTTTTCAATGGCGCGGGCCTTCAGCAGCGTCTCCCAATGATCAACCTTGTGCTCGCCCTTGAACCAGGCCGCCGAAACGCACAACAGCTCCGCCCCGGCCACGGCCAAGGACCTGGCCAGCTCGGGGAATCGGAGGTCATAGCAGGTCATCAGGCCCACCTTGAATCCACCAATGTCCACCACGGTGATGCCGCGGTCACTGGGCTTGATCCTTGACGATTCCTGGTAGGAGAACGCATCGTAAAGGTGCAGCTTGCGGTATGTGCCTAGGATCCCGCCGTCGTCATCCACCGCCACAACGGTGTTGTAGGGGCGCGCTTCCCCACTGGATTCATAGCCGCCGGCAATGACGGCAATGCCGGCGTCGGCGGCCATCATGGATATGCCCTGCACAAAGGTGGTCCAGTGGGCGTCAACGGCCGTGGCAAAGTCCCCGGATACCCGGCCCACGGAGAACATGGCTTCTTCCGGAAACAGGATCAGCTTGCTGCCCTCCTGTGCCGCAGCAACGCAGAGTCGGCGCATGGTGGCGAGGTTCTGTGCAACTTCGCCGCCCGGATTGAGCTGCCCAACGCTGACCTTCATGACATCTCCTTCGACCAGCCAACACCATCTGCCATCAAGCCTAGTCGTGTTGGTGCCCGGCAGACCACGGGGAGTGGCAAAGCTGGGCAAAACAAAAGGCGTGTTCGACGCCGGAACTTGGGTTCCGTCCGTCGAACACGCCTTTTGGCAGTGGCTATTAGTCCTTGATGAGGTCGTAGCGCACGATGGTCTGGTCGCGGGCCGGGCCAACACCAATGGCCGAGAGCCGGGTGCCGGACATGGCTTCAAGCGCCAGCACGTAGTTGCGTGCATTCTCGGGCAGGTCTTCAAGGGTGCGGGCCGTGGTGATGTCCTCGGTCCAGCCTGGGAAGTACTCGAAAATGGGCTTGGCGTGGTGGAACTCGGTCTGCGTCATGGGCATTTCATCGTGGCGGACACCGTCAACGTCGTAAGCGACACAAACGGGGATCTGCTCGATGCCTGTCAGCACGTCAAGCTTGGTGACAAAGTAGTCCGTGAAGCCGTTGACGCGGGAAGCGTGGCGAGCCAAGACGGCGTCGTACCAGCCACAACGACGCGGGCGGCCGGTGTTCACACCAAACTCGCCACCGGTGGTCTGCAAGTACAGGCCCATGTCATCGAAGAGTTCCGTGGGGAACGGGCCGGCACCAACACGCGTGGTGTAAGCCTTGATGATGCCCACGGCGCGGGTGATGCGGGTGGGGCCAATGCCTGAACCAACTGACGCGCCACCGGCGGTCGGGTTGGAGGAGGTCACGAACGGGTAGGTGCCGTGGTCAACGTCCAAGAACGTTGCCTGGCCGCCTTCCATGAGCACTACTTCGCCGCGATCAAGGGCCTCATTGAGCACAAATGTTGCGTCAATAACCATGGGGCGCACGCGCTCGGCGAAGGCCAGGAAGTACTCCACCACCTCGTCAACTTCCACGGCGCGGCGGTTGTAGACCTTCACCAGCAGCTCGTTCTTCTGCTTGAGGGAGCCTTCCACCTTTTGGCGCAGGATCGACTCGTCAAAGAGGTCCTGAACCCGGATACCAAGGCGGGCCACCTTGTCCATGTACGCCGGGCCAATGCCGCGGCCCGTGGTGCCAATGGCGCGGCTGCCCAGAAAACGCTCAGTGACTTTGTCCAATACCTGGTGGTACGGGGCCACCAGGTGGGCGTTGGCGGAAATGCGCAGCTTGGACGTGTCCGCGCCGCGGGCCTCAAGGCCCTCGATTTCCTCAAACAACGCCTCGAGATTCACAACACAGCCATTGCCAATAATGGGTGTTGCGTTGGGGCTCAAAATTCCGGCAGGAAGGAGCTTGAGCTCATACTTCTCACCGCCTACGACCACTGTGTGCCCGGCGTTGTTTCCACCATTGGGCTTCACTACATAGTCGACCAAACCACCCAAAAGATCTGTGGCCTTGCCTTTACCTTCGTCACCCCACTGGGCGCCGACGATTACGATTGCTGGCATGGGACCCTCCCCCTTGCTCATAAGTTGAGCCGGGCACTGCAGAGGCCGGTGGTTGTTCCACCGTGCAGTGTCCGGGCACGAAAATGCCCCTTGGAAACCACCGGCCTTCCTCTGCAATTGCTGAAGAAGGCAGTCAGTCAAGGGGGTCTTACCTCCTGAGTTTACCGGAATGCTCTAGCTCACGCACATTGACCGCACTGGGTGGACGACGCCGGAGCCTCCCCGCATTGTTTTCCGCTGCGAGAACGCCATGGCACAGCAGTGCTGTTCTTGCGGCATCTTAAGCGATATACTGTCTTCAGGACATTATATCCATGGCCGTTTAAGGAGAAAAGTGCTTTCCAACGACAAGAGCACGCAAGTCACCGCTGACAGTGCCGCGCTCATCGCCTCACTGAGTCGCGTGCTGGCCGAATGGACGGCGCCGGAATTTCTCACGGCAGTGGCCGCACGCGAAGGCGTGGCCCTTGATCCAGGCGCCATCACCATGATCACCATGCTTTCGCACAACGGGCCACTGCGACCTTCCCACCTGGCGACCAGCATGGTGACCGGAGCCTCGAATATCAGCAAAATTGTTGGCCGGCTTTCCAGCGCTGGCCTCGTGGAGCGAGTCGCCGACCCCGCCGATGCCAGGGCGCAACGGGTGCAGTTGAGCGCTGCCGGTCACAAAGTTGCCGCTGCGTTGGTCCGGGCCGGCAATGGTTTGGTTGACCAGCTCCTGGACGGCTGGCCGGAACCGGACCGCGCAGAGTTCACGCGCCTCCTGGCGAAATTCGAGAAATCCACCATCGTGTTGTCCGCACGGCTGGGCAACAAGCCCTAATTTTTATCCAAGCAACAACTCCCAAGGAGTTTTGATATGACAAGCACCACCACTCCCCGCACATACATTGTCACCGGCGCAGGATCTGGAATCGGCGCCTCAACCGCTGCCCTGCTGCGTGAACGCGGCGAGACAGTTATCGGCGTTGACCTCAAGGGCGCCGAAGTTGAAGCCGACCTCAGCACAGCTGCGGGCCGTAAGTCCGCCGCCGAAAGTGCCATCGACTTGGCCGGGGGCAGCATTGACGCCGTCATCGCCTGTGCCGGTATCGCAGCACCGATCCCCTTGACAGTAAGCGTCAACTACTTCGGCGTCACCGAATTCCTCGAGTATCTGGCCCCCGTCCTGGCCAAAAGCCCGGCGCCGCGTGCCGCCGTCGTCAGCTCTGCTGCGTCCCTGCAGACCAACTCTCCTGAACTCGTCGAGGCTCTGCTGTCAGGAGACGAAGCCAAAGCCTTGGAAATCGGCGCCGCTTTGGCCGCCGAGGGCCCCCGCTCCGGATACTTGAACTACCCCTCCAGCAAGCGCGCCCTGAGCCGCTGGGTGCGCCGCGAATCCATCACCAAGCGGTGGGCCGGGGCTGGTATCCCGCTTAACGCCGTTGCCCCGGGCACAGTCATCTCGCCGATGACCGAGAAGATGCTCGCCACCGAAGAGGGCCGGAAGATGGTTGATGACAGCATGCCCATGCCGTTGAACTACCATTCGGAGGCCATCGTGCTGGCCCGGCTGCTCGCCTGGCTGACCAGCGTAGAAAACACGCACACCACCGGGCAGACCATCTACATCGACGGCGGCGTTGACGCAACACTGCGCGGGGACAACATCTGGGACTAACCACCGTCCCTCACGCGAGCTGCCCCAGTCACCAAACAAAAATGCCACCGATCCCGCAAAATGCCACCGGTATATCGGTGGCATAAAGCGGGATCGGTGGCATTTTTAGATGCCTTGAACCGAAACGCTACAGAGCGGCCTCGATCGCGGCGGTTGCCAGCGGATCGGAGTCGTTCAGGAACGTAGCAATGCGGGCTGCTTCATCGGACTCGCCGATGGCTCCCGCTGCACGACCCAACGCGTACAGCGCACGCAGGAAACCGCGGTTGCCTTCGTGGGCGTACGGCACCGGGCCGGTGCCGCGCCAGCCATTGCGGCGCAGCGAATCCAGGCCGCGGTGGTAACCGGTGCGTGCGTACGCGTAGGACTCAATGGTCCGTCCCTCCGCATACGCCTCGTCAGCCAAAATGGCCCACAAAAGCGAGGACGTGGGATTGGCGGCAGCCAAATCCACTGCCTCATCCCCCGCATCCAAACGTGCCTGGACATCTTCTTCGACCGGGAGCAATGTGGGCTCCGGGCCGAGGAGGTTCTTGCGGAAATCGTCCGACATTTACTTGAACGTCTTGCCTGCGGAGCCGAGCTGCGAAGCAGCTTCAACAACGCGTGCTGCCAGGCCCTTTTCGGCCGAGGCTCCCCAGACGCGGGGATCGTAAAGCTTCTTGTTGCCGACTTCGCCATCAACCTTCAGGACGCCTGAGTAGTTGGAGAACATGTGGTCAACCACGGGGCGCGTGTACGCGTACTGGGTGTCCGTGTCGATGTTCATCTTGATGACACCGTAAGCAACAGCGTCAGCAATTTCCTGGTCGGAGGAGCCGGAACCGCCGTGGAAGACCAAGTCGAACGGGCTAGCCTTGCCAACCTTGGCGCCAACAGCTGCCTGGATTTCCTTCAGGATCTCCGGGCGCAGCTTCACGTTGCCGGCCTTGTAAACGCCGTGCACGTTGCCGAAGGTCAAGGCCGTGATGTAACGGCCGTTCTCGCCGGAGCCCAGGGCTTCAACAGTGGCCAGGCCGTCTTCAATGGTGGAGTACAGCTTGTCGTTGATGGCGTTCTCGACGCCGTCTTCCTCGCCGCCAACAGCACCAATCTCAACTTCAAGGATCATCTTGGCTGCGTGGGTGCGGGCCAGCAGTTCGCGGCCAATGCGCAGGTTCTCTTCGAGGGTCTCGGCGGAACCATCCCACATGTGGGAGTTGAAGATGGGGTCGCGGCCGGCGGCTACTTCACGCTCGGAAGCTTCCAGCAAGGGCAGCACAAAGCCATCCAACTTGTCCTTGGGGCAGTGATCGGTGTGCAGGGCCACGTTGATCGGGTAATTCTTGGCAACTTCGCGTGCGAACGCGGCGAAGGCCAAGGAACCGGCAACCATGTCCTTGACGCTGGCGCCGGACCAGTAGGCTGCTCCACCTGTTGAAACCTGGATGATGCCGTCGGTGCCGGCGTCGGCGAAGCCCTGCAGGGTTGCATTGAGCGTCTGGGATGACGTCACGTTGACCGCCGGGTAGGCGAAGCCGCCAGCCTTGGCGCGGTCGATCATTTCGGCATACTTGTCCGGTGTTGCAATGGGCATTGAGAGCTCCTATGGGCTGAACGGTACTAAGAGGCTGACGACAGGCCAGCCTCCCGCATGGCTTCTCCCATCTTAGCGATTGCGCTCACGGTGTCGAAGAAGATGAAGTTACCGCCCAGCTTGTGGACATTTATTGCCGTACGACGCCGGCCCGGCCCACCTAGGAGACGGGCTGGTTAAACACGTGTCGGCGCACCCAAGCGTGCATGGCGATGCCAGCCGCGGACGCTGCGTTGATGGAGCGGGTGGAACCAAATTGCTCAATGGACAGCGTGGTTTGGGCCGCCGCGTGAACTTCCTCGCTCAGCCCTGGGCCTTCCTGGCCAAACACCAAAACACAGTTCCGGGGAAGCTCGTAAGTCTCCAGCTTTTCCGAGTCCGGGAAAATATCGATGCCGATGATGGCCAGGCCCTCACCCTGCGCCCAGGCCACAAAGTCCGCAACTGTGGGGTGGTGGCGGACGTGCTGGTACCTGTCGGTGACCATGGCGCCACGCTTGTTCCACCGGCGCTTGCCAATGATGTGCACTTCCTTGGCCAGGAACGCATTGGCCGTGCGCACCACTGTGCCGATGTTCATGTCATGCTGCCAGTTTTCAATGGCCACATGGAAGTCATGGCGCCGGGTGTCCAGCTCGGCAACAATGGCTTCCATGGTCCAGTACCTGTACTGATCCAGCACGTTGCGGCGGTCTCCCCCGGCCAACAGTTCCGGATCCCAATGGTCCCCCTGCGGCAGCTCTCCTTCCCACGGCCCAACACCCACTTCGTGGTGCGGTTCAACATATTCAGGCGCCTCGGTGGACGCTGAGTTCTCGGGCGCGGGGGAAGTGGTGTCGCTGGAATTACTCACCGGTTAACTTTAGCCGCTGCGCCGCCGGCGCATTCCCCAGCCGCTGTTTCCACGGTATACGGGCGAATCTGCAAGACTGGTGCTAGAGAGATCCATCCCCCATCAGGAGGAACTATGAGCAAGGCGCAGAATCGCCAGCCCGCAGACATCGAGTGCTGGCTCACGGACATGGACGGCGTGCTGGTCCATGAAAATAAGGCAGTCCCCGGTGCAGCCGAGCTGATCCAGCGTTGGGTGGACACGTCCAAGCGCTTTTTGGTGCTGACCAACAACTCCATTTTCACCCCTCGGGATCTGGCCGCCCGGTTGAAAGCCTCGGGGCTTGAAGTTCCGGAAGAGAATCTGTGGACGTCGGCCCTGGCTACAGCCCAGTTCTTGAAATCGCAGATGCCGCACGGGCGCGCCTTCGTCATTGGCGAGGCCGGATTGACCACGGCACTGCACGAGGCCGGCTTCATTCTCACCGACCAGAACCCGGACTATGTGGTGTTGGGTGAGACCCGCAGCTACTCGTTCGAGGCCATCACCCAGGCCATCCGCCTCATTGGCAATGGTGCGCGCTTCATCTGCACCAACCCGGACGCCACCGGCCCGTCCCGCGAGGGTCCGCTGCCCGCCACCGGCGCCGTTGCTGCTTTGATCACCAAGGCAACAGGCCGGGAACCGTACATTGTGGGCAAGCCCAACCCCATGATGTTCCGCTCCGCGATGAATAGGATTGAGGCCCACTCGGAAACCACAGCCATGATCGGTGACCGCATGGATACGGACATCATCGCGGGGATGGAGGCCGGGCTGCACACGGTGCTGGTTTTGACCGGGATCACCCAGCCCGAGCACATTGACGCGTACCCGTTCCGTCCGGACCAGGTCATGAACTCCGTGGCGGATCTCATCTCGGAGATTTAGCCCCTCCCCCACCTTGACGTGGCCGCCCATCCTCACATGGTTGCTGGGCGGCCGCGCACAGACTGACTAGGCTGCTGGCCTCAATGAAGCAATGATGGCCGTCAAGGCCTGCTTGTTGTTGTTCCATTCGGAAGCCAGGGCCTCTACTGTAAGCCTGTGCGAAACACCTGAATTGTCGTAGGCAACAAAGTATTCGCCTTCAATGGCTCCCTTGTAGCTCAGGCACGTATACCCGTAGCTGTAGCCGTACATGCCATCTCGCTCGACGGTGGCAGGTTCCTGGGTGTATGCAAAGTCCCCCACGCAGCCAAAGCCGGAGGTGCCGCGCATGTAGATGAGCTCATCCTGCGAGGCGTCCAGCTGGGCCGCAAAGCCCTGGTCAATTGCCTTGTGAATTTTCTCCTGAGTGACGGCGCCCTCCGGACGGGCTCCTGCCTCATAGACAAAAAGGGCTGATGCATCCTTTTCGGTGTTGATGGCACTGAAACGCTCTGCGGGCTTGCTGCCGTCCTCATTGATTACGGTGACGTTTTGACTGTTTTGAATCCAGCCCTCTGGATACTGGAAGTAGGCGGAAGTGGTGGTGGCCTCCACCACGTTTGCTGATTTACCTCCACTAAACATGCCAGCGATCAACACCACCACAACAATCGTGACGGCCATAACCGCCACCCCACCACCAACAAGAATCCAAGGCAGCACAGACTTCTTCTTGGGCAATGGCGGCATGCCACTAGGGGCTCCGTAGTATGGCTGCGCATAAGGGTTTGCCCCTTGCGGGAACTGGCCCGGCTGCTGCGACTGACCAGGATGGGGTTGGCCCTGCGGGTAGCTTTGACGATTGTCGGGTTGCGGATAGCCACTTTGCGCCGGTTGCCCAAGCTGCGCGTTGTTCTCAGAATTCTCTACGGGCTGGCCCGGCCACGGCGGCTGCATTGACATGGGGGTGATCTCCTTCAGTCGCACGGCCTCGACAGGCCGCGCCATGTCCCGAGCCTATGCGTCAGCGCAAGTCGACGCGATGGGGACAAGTGCCCACGCGGTCTAAGTGAGCAGCTGACTCAAAAGTGCACAAGAAATCCTGGTGGGCGTACAGCAATGTGCACGTCCACCAGGATTTTTTGGCCAACTGAGGATCAGAGCCTGCCGCCGGACGCTTCCAAATAGCACTTTCCGCAGAGCGACTCGTACCAAACGTCGGCACCATCGATGGCTACCTGCTCGCCGTCGAACACCACGTCCTGCCCCACGCGGCGGGTGTTGAAGATGGCCTTGCGGCCGCAGCGGCAGATGGTCTTGAGCTCTTCCAGAGCATGCGCAATTTCAAAAAGGCGTGCCGCTCCCGGGAAAGCACGAGTTTTGAAATCCGTGCGAATGCCATAGGCAATAACCGGCACGCCGTCCTCCACTGCAATCCTGAACAGGTCATCGACCTGCTGTGGGGTGAGGAATTGGGCCTCGTCAATGAGCAGGCACGCCACGGGTGCCACATCCACATGCTGCACGAGCGCCTCGGGGTCATCGCCAGCAGCATGGGCGGCAAATTGGGCGCGGGCGTCGTCTCCGGGCTGGAGCAGGAAGTCCACATCACGTGACATGCCGAGCCGGGACACAATCTCCCCCGCACCCTTGGTGTCAACACCAGGCTTGGCAAGCAGGACCCGTTGTCCCCGCTCCTCATAATTGAACGCCACCTGCAACAAGCCCGTGGACTTGCCCGAGTTCATGGCGCCGTAACGGAAGTAAAGCTTGGCCAACGTGGATCCTTTCAAACTTCATGTTCGATGCCGGTTCGGGTTGCCGGACGGGCTGGGTTCGGTGCCGGACCGCCACCTGCGCTGTTGCCTCACCGAAGCGTGTGGGAAGGCTTAGTCCAGGCCGAGCTCGTCCTTGCCGAAGATGAACAGGTACGGAACCCCGGCTTCGGCTTCAATGCGTTCCTTGGCGCCTGTGTCGCGGTCAACGATCACGGCGACGGCGACGATGTTGCCGCCTGCCTTGCGTACGCCTTCAACGGCTGTCAGGGCGGAGCCGCCCGTGGTGGAGGTGTCCTCGAGGACTACCACGTTGCGCCCGTCAACGCTGGGGCCTTCAACCTGGCGGCCCATGCCGTAGGACTTCTGGGCTTTGCGGACCACGAAGGCGTCAATGGCGCGGCCAGCGTCGCCAGCTGCGTGCATGAGGGCTGTGCCGACGGGGTCGGCGCCCATGGTCAGGCCGCCGGCATTTTCAAACTCGATGCCGGCGTCATCCAGCATCGCCAGCATGACGCGGCCAGCCAAACGGGAAGCCTCGTGGTGGAGGGTGATGCGGCGCAGGTCAATGTAGTAGTCGGCTTCCTTGCCCGACGACAAGATCACTTTGCCGTGAACAACGGCCAGTTCCTTGACGAGTTCGAGCAGGCGGGCACGATCGGCAGCGAGAGTCTGTGTCATGGCAACTATTCTACCGGGGGCTGTTTGGGCAAGCTGTACACGCTGGCACCGAACGCACGCTTGGGCGCAACTGGCAGCTGCCCGAAACGTCAGCCAAAATGCGTTCGCGGGCCTCGGCATTGGACCTAGGCGGATGGTGCAATTTGCCCTGTTTCGGCTATTCCGGAGCCGGATTTGTGGGCGTAAAGTCTGAGTCATGACTACACCAGCTCCCGGCCCTCACGTGCTTCGCGCCGGAGAGGGCGACGTCACCGGCGAACCCGGGTTGCTTGATCGGTACCTCCTGGAAAGTGCCGCGTCGGGCGGGCTTGTCACGATGGTCGAACACGTGCTGGCGCCGCGGGTCCTCGCCGCACCGCTGCATCGGCACAGCCGAGAGGATGAGTACACCTTTGTACTCGACGGCACGCTTGGAGTGATCGAAGACGGGGTGGAGATCACCGCGACCGTCGGCGACCTTGTGTCGAAACCGCGAGGACGCTGGCACACGTTCTGGAACGCCGGCGACGACACCCTCCGCGTGCTCGAGATCATCTCACCGGGCGGACTTGAGAAGCTTTTCCGGCGGCTCGGCGAGCCCGGTGGTGAATACGACCCTGAGACGCTCACCCCGATTGCCGCTGCGTACGGATGCGAGTTGGATTTCGAGGGGACCATGCCGCTCGTGGAGAAGCACGGGTTGGTGTTCTGAGCGGCGTCGGCGTCACTGTAATTGCGCGCACGCAACACCGCCGAAATACGCGCACGCTACGCTAGTCACATGCGCGAACTACAGGCACAGATCATTGGCGAACTTGGCGTCCAGGCGGTCATCGACCCCCAGTCGGAAATCACACGGCGGGTGACGTTCCTGAAGGATTACCTCAAGGCCACGGGCACCAAGGGTTTTGTGTTGGGCATCAGTGGCGGGCTGGATTCCACCTTGGCCGGCCGTTTGGCGCAATTGGCCGTTGAGGAGCTGGCGGCGGAGGGCATCGACGCCAATTTCATTGCCGTGCGGCTGCCGTACGGTGTTCAGCATGATGAAGCTGACGCGCAAAGAGCACTGGAATTCATCAACCCCAAGACGGCGCAGACGTTTAATATTGCCCCGGCTGTGGACGGCTTTGAGGCTGAGTTCGCCAAGACCGCCACAGAGGATGTCTCTGACTTCAATAAGGGCAACATCAAGGCCCGTTCCCGAATGATCGCCCAGTACGCATTGGCAGGCCACGACAACCTGCTGGTCATTGGCACAGATCATGCTGCTGAATCCGTCACCGGATTTTTCACCAAATTCGGCGACGGCGGGGCGGACATCCTGCCGCTGTTCACCCTGAACAAGCGCCAGAACCGGGCCCTGCTACACGAGTTGGGCGCCCCGGAACAGTTGTACAACAAGGTCCCCACGGCCGATCTGCTGGACGGCCGCCCGGGCCGTACCGACGAAGACGAGCTGGGGATCACTTATGACGAAATCGACGACTACCTCGAGGGAAAAGACATCCCCGAGGCAGCCGCCGAGTCGATCGAGCGCCGTTTCCGCCAGTCCCGCCACAAGCGCACTACGCCTGTGACACTTCTTGACTCCTGGTGGAAATAGCTCGTAGCGCCAGCTGGCCGCTATGCGGTCAGTGAGTCAACGTAGTCTTGGTTCTCGCTGATCCACTTCTGAATGATCGGCGTGTAATCCTTGGTGTCGGTGCCGTTGAACATGGCGTTCTCCAATGAATACAGCGTCTCCGAGTCCATCTTGAAGTTCTTCAACCAACCGTCAAGAACCGGGTAGTCCGTGTCGAAGTCCAGACGGGAGTAACCGTAGATACCTTCAGCCTCCCCCAGTGCGCCCTTGGGGTCCTTCAAATCCTTCACAGGGAAGGCGTCGTAGGCCCAGTGCGGACGCCACAGGGTGACTACAATGTTTTCACCCTTGCTGGTGGCCGTTTTCAGTTCGGAGAGCATGGCCGGAGTGGATGAGGTGATGTACTCCATTTTGTCCAGGCCGTAGCCGGGGATGACTTCCTCGGTGGTGACCTTGGTCAGGCCGGCTGCGGGCTCAATGCCAATGATCTTGTTGCCAAATTTGTCTGCGTTGGCCGCAAGTTCGTCGAGGGAGCTGATGGGTGCGTCTTCGTTGACGGCAATGGTCAGCGATGCTTCGTCATTCCACTGCCCTAGTTCGGTGATCTTCTCGCCGTATTCCTCCAGCAGGTCGGCGTGGGTGACAGGCAGCCAGGTGTCCAGCGTCAGATCGTAGTCGCCGGTGGAGAGGCCAGAGAACACGGGTGCGACGTCGGCGCTTTGCAAGGTGACGTCGTAGCCCTTCTGATCCAAAATCACTTTCCACAGCTCCGAGGCCGCGATGCCTTCATCCCAGCCGTTGAAGACGGCAATGGAGACATCCTTCTTGTCACCGTTCTCCACGGTGGCCGCCTCAGCGCCCGATCCACACGCACTCAGACCTAAGGCCAGTGTTGCCGCGATGGCGGCGAACCCCATAAATTTCTTGTTCATTGTTCATTCCTTTCATTGGCAGCGCTAAACACATTGCTGCCGCGATTGGTTTGTAAAACTCTTGTGGCCGCAGTTAGGCGGCTTTGGTGCTGGAGCGGGTCTTGCTCTTGCCGAAACTGGCTGTGACCCGGTCAAGGAAGATGGCCAGAATCACGACGGCGATGCCGGCTTCGAAGCCCAGTCCCGCATCGATGCGACTCAGGCTGGCAACAACGTCTCCACCCAGGCCGCCGGCACCGACCATGCCGGCAATGACCACCATGGACAGTGAGAGCATGATGACCTGGTTGACGCCAGCCATGATGGTGGGCCGGGCCAAGGGAAGCTGGATTTGGCGCAGGATGCGTCCTGGGCTGGAACCGAAAGCATGCCCTGCTTCAACCACTTCCTTGTCCACGCCACGGATGCCCAGCTCAGTGAGGCGGACACCTGGTGCCATGGAGAAGATGATGGTGGCGACGATGCCCGGCACCACGCCAACCCGGAACATGACCAGTGCCGGGATCAGGTAAACCATGGCGGGCATGGTTTGCATGAAGTCCATAATGGGCCGCACAATCGCCGACACCCGCAGGGAGCTGGCCGCCCAAATGCCCAACGGAACACTGATGGCCACTGCCACCACGGTTGCGATGATGACCAGGGCCAAAGAATCCATAGCATTTGACCATTGGTCCACGCCAACAATCACAGCAAAGCCCACAATGGTGCCCACGCCGAGCTTCCAACCACTGGCCCACCAGGCTATGGCGGCAAAAACAACAATGACTGCCCAGTAGGGCGGTGCGGCAAGCAGCCACTCAAGCCCGTCATAGGCGCCAACCAAAATACTGCGAATCAGGGCGAAGAAGCCCTCCAGCGATGTTGTCAGCCAGTCCAGGCCAACCTCAACCCAGTCGCCCAAGGGAATCCGAAAATCGGGGGTCATTTTGCCACTCCTTCATACTGAGCCAAAGCGGCCGTCACCATTTGTTCCGGGATGGGCGCAACAGCCACCTCAACCACAGGGAATTCGCCCGTTGTTGAGGGCACATTGCCCAACGCCGCCAGCAGCGTTACCCGGGGCAGGGCACCCACCAGGCGGCCGTCGTCGTCCACCACAGGCAGCGGAATGGGACTCTCAACGGCGCGGCCAAACAAATCGTTCAGGGCGGTCTCGGGGCTGACGGGTTCAATGCCGTTGCGCACCACGGCGGCCAAGTCGGTGGCACGCTTTTCCACCTGTGCCATGACATCGCGGTCGCGGACAATCCCCTGATATTTGCGGCGCCGGTCCACCACAAAGGCCGCCGAAACCTGCAGGTCGCGCATGGTTCGCAAGGCGTTGCGGGGGCCGCCGGAAATCGTGACAACAGCCAGCGGCGGTTCCATGACGACACCGGCAGTCAGGACACGGGTCCTGTCCACGTCCTGCACAAATTGGGCCACATAGTCGTTGGCCGGATTGGTCAGGATCTCATCCGGGGTGCCAATCTGGACGATCTCGCCGTCGCGCATGACGGCGATCCGATCGCCCAGGAACATGGCCTCGTTGAGGTCGTGGGTAATGAAAACAATGGTCTTGCCAAGCTCAGCCTGCAATACCACCAGCTGTTCCTGCATTTCGCGCCGGATCAGCGGGTCAAGGGCGGAAAATGCCTCATCCATGAGCAGAATGTCAGTCTCGGCGCACAGGGCGCGGGCCAAACCCACACGCTGCTGCATGCCGCCGGAGAGCTCAGAGGGGTACTTTTCGCCCCATCCACCAAGCCCCACCATGGACAAAACCTTCTCGGCCCGGGCTGTGCGCTCTGCCTTGGCAACGCCCTGAATTTCCAACGCGTAGGCGGCGTTTTCCATCACTGTGCGGTGCGGGAGCAGGGCAAAATGCTGGAAGACCATGGAGATCTTCTCTTGGCGGACCTTGCGCAGTTCCTTGTCACTGATGGCGGAAATGTCTGTTCCACCAACCACCACGGAACCTTGGGTGGGTGCCCACAGCCCGTTCAGAGTGCGGATCAAGGTGGATTTTCCAGAGCCGGAAAGGCCCATGACCACGAAGATCTCGCCCTTTTTGACGTCAAAACTGGCGTCGATGACGGCGGCTGTGCCCAGCGCCGTGAGTTCGGCACGCTTCTTGCCCGACTTCAGGCGTTTGATGACTTCGGCTGGCCGCTTACCGAACACCTTGTAGACGTTGCGCACGCTCAGGGCGTTTTCTGCCTCGGTGCCGTCCTGTGTTGTTGATTCTTGATGACTTGCGTTGTGTGTTGCTTCGGACACGTAGTACCCATCTACGCAGCGCTCCGCCCCGAACGACTCAGCTTTCGCTCGTCTTCGGTGGTTTCAGCGCCGCAATTGGTGTTCTCGTGCTGCAGGCGTTGTTACGCGTCAAACTCTTCGCTTCCACGCATGCTCCGGCCGGAGCAGCAAGGAAAGACGGTTCCGCATTCAATGTGCGGAGAACGGGAAGCTATCCCTACCGCCAGTTCGAGCGCCTGAGTCTGGCTGCATCATTTTTCGCAAGTATTTTGCGAAAGTGTGAGCAGTTGCCCGCAGGCTTGTCGGTGTACTGGTTCGTCTTCAACGCTAACAAAGACACTTTCACTATCAGCGCAATAATCGCCGCTTTAGGGCACCGGACGACCCTCCATTGGTACCGTCCGCGCGCCCTGCCGGGACGAGGCAAGCGTTATGGCTTTGTGACCTTAGGCAATCAAACTGGATTGTCAGGGTATAACAAGGGTGTCTTCGCCCACTTTTGAGCACCTTTTCCACCACTTGCCGCGCACCGTGACGCGTGGCAAATGGGCCGGTACGGGCCATTTGGGCGGGTTAACTTGATAGCTTTGGTACGTGAAGATTGCTACCTGGAATGTGAACTCGTTGCGTGCCCGTGCCGACCGTGTGGAGGAGTGGCTGCGCCGCACCGATGCCGATGTGCTGGCCATCCAAGAAACCAAGTGCAAGGACGAGAACTTCCCTTGGGAGCTCTTTGAAAACAACGGCTACGAGGTGGCCCACTTTGGCTTCAGCCAGTGGAACGGCGTGGCCATCGCCTCCCGCGTGGGTTTGGCGGATGTAGAACGCACCTTTGTGAACCAGCCCGCGTTCGGCAAGGGCGGCAAGGATCCCGTCCAGGAGGCGCGGGCCATCGCCGCAACCTGCAACGGCGTTCGCATCTGGAGCCTGTACGTGCCCAATGGGCGCGCTCTGGATGACGAGCACATGCCGTACAAACTTCAGTGGCTCGATGAGCTCAAGAACCAGGCCACGGGCTGGCTCGCCGAGGACCCCAACGCCCAGATTGCGCTCATGGGTGATTGGAACATTGCCCCGCAGGACGACGACGTCTGGGACATCGACTTCTTCATCGAGCAGGGCCTGACCCACGTCAGCGCACCCGAGCGGGCAGCGTTCTCAGCGTTTGAAGCGGCAGGTTTTGCCGACGTCGTCCGTCCCTCAAATCCGGGTCCGGGCGTCTACACCTACTGGGACTACACACAGCTGCGCTTCCCCAAGCGCGAGGGCATGCGCATTGACTTTGTGCTGGCCTCCCCTGCACTGGCGGCCCGTGTCACGGCGGCTGAAATTGACCGCGAAGAACGCAAGGGCAAGGGCGCCTCGGACCACGCCCCGGTCATTGTGGAGCTGGACTAAACCATGGCGGCGGGCTTGTACTTGGGCGGGGTGCAGCTCCCCTTTGTCTCCAGCCTGCGCGTTTATTTGCCGCGCGAGGCGTACACCAGCGCCGAGTTCGCCTACCTGCAGGACCATTTGGATGCCGAACAAAACGCTGTCAGCGTTGATGCCGCCGAATTGGCCGATTCCTTGGGCCGGGTCAGCCGGTCCGGTCCCAATCCGCTTCCGACGACGGCCGGGGAGCGGGTGCGCGTCCTGACCTTGGGTGAGGGCGAGCCGTTGCTTTACGCACCCAATCAGGTGGTTGCAAGATCTATTGCGGGCGCCGCAGAGTTGCTCAGTGGCACCATGTCCCAACTGGCTACACTGCTGCTCTCCCAAGATGAGTGGGCGGAAAGGCTCGGTGCTGCCACGGCCGCTCCGCTGCTGGAATTGCCGTTGCAAACCCGCACCTCCACCTGGGGAGTACCTTTTAGTTGGTTCGTGCTGGTCTACGCCAATGACCGCATGGAAGTGGTGGAATCCAACGGGCGGATCCTGACTGTTCGAGCCCAGGTGCCGCTCACGGTAGCCACCGCCCGGGCGCAACGGACTCTGCGGATGCTGGCCGCCATGGCGCCGGATCTGGAGCTTTTCGGCGAGCTCGACGAGCTTAACACCTGGCTGTCCGGTTTCAATGAGGCGGGCATGGTGGAATTGGACTACGGACCTCTGGCCAACCGTCTTCACCCCGACGATTCCCCCGCGGATGTGCACATGGGCCTGCAATGCCTGGCCGACGGCGATTTCACGGCCGCCGCTGCTGCGTACCGCAGACTAAGCAACCGTTGGATGCCCATCAGGCAGCTGGCCCGAGCCAACTAGTCCCCAGCCCCTCCCTAACTTCGCTTCGCTCAGCCAAGGGCCCTCGGGGTTGTGGGCCCACCCAACCCCTCCCTGGCTTCGCTCAGCCAGGGGCCCTCGGCGTTGTGGGCCCCTCCACGTCCTGCCTGGCTGCTGGCGCTGCGCATAAGCCACGGCAGAATCTCAGGCTGGAGGCGCGGTGGAGTCGCGTTGGATCAACTTAAACGGCATGTTTTCCTCATGAATGGCACCGGGCTTTCCGTCCAGCTCAGCCAGCAGCATTTGTGCGGCCAGCAACCCGTGCTGCACGGGTTGCTGTGCCATGGTGGAAAGCCCCGCAGGGGCGGAGAAATCGTGGTCGTCAATGCCAATCACGGAGAGGTCTTCCGGAATGCGGATTCCACGTCGCTTGGCCTCAAACATCAGTCCCAGCGCCATCTCATCGGAGCCGCAAAAAATGGCTGTGGGTCGTTCCCCGGGCAGCTCAAACAATCGCGCGGCCGCAGCGGCACCCTCACCGACGGTGAAGTCCCCGGCAACATTCCATTCGGGGCGGAATTGCAGCCCAGCCCGGCGCAAGGTTGCTTCGAAAGCCTCCGAGCGCAGGGTGGGGACCACGAAATTCTCCTCGTCGTTGATCCCCCCACTTAGGTGCGCTATCTTCCTGTGTCCCAAGTCAATCAAGTGTTGGGTGGCTGCGGAGGCTGCCGCCGCGTCATCTATGTGAACGCCGTGGCAGCCCTCCACCGGACCCCCCACCGAAATCATTGGCACGTGGGTGAGTTTGAGCTCGCCAAGTTCTGCTGATGAAAGCCCCAGGCACAGCACCACCAGGGCGTCGATCTGCTTGCGCACCATCTGCTCTGTGAAGCGGCGCTGCTGGCCGTGCCGGTAGCCGCCCAGGCTGAAAAGCAGCAGGTTGTAGCCATGTTCACGCAGTTCCTGGTCAATTCCCTCCAGTGCATGCGCAAAGTACCACCGGTCGATGAACGGGACCAGCACTCCCACAGTTCTTGTCCGCCCCGTGGCCAATCTCGTGGCCGACGGCGACGGCACGTAACCCATTTCCTGAGCCACGGCCAGGACCCGCGCGCGGGTGGCAGGGTTGACCTTCGGCAGGCCCCTCAGTGCTCGGGAGACTGTGGCGGTGGAGACTTTCGCGCGTGCTGCAACGTCGTCAATGCTGACTCTCATGCCTGGCTCCCTTCACTCATCCCCAGCCGGTGCCGTCGGGCACTCGGCAATAGTGCCCGACGTCGGACATGCGCTACTGCGGTCGTCTGCCCCTCCGTGCAGGCAGCTTCCGGCGAAGCCGGATCATGCCCCACAGTCCCAAACAAACCAGCAACAATCCTAGCGCCCACATGAGTGCCGGCTCCCCCGTGATCTCCAGCCAGACCGTCACAGCAAAGAGCACAACCGCCCAAAACCCGAGAAAGCCGATGATGATGTCAAAGTCTTCGGCACTCTTTTGCTTGCTGGTAGGGATGTGCAGGCCTTCGCGCTTCTCCGGCTGCTTCGACTGCTTGCCTGTGGTGCCTTCCATGGCCTACTTCACCGCCCCTGCGGTCAGTCCTGCCACGATCTTGCGCTGGAATATCAGCACCAGGATCACCAGCGGAATGGTGACCACGGTGCCCGCCGCCATGACTGCCGTATACGGTTCCTGGTGGGGCTCGGCTCCGGCAAAGCGAGCGATGGCAACCGTGACCGTTTGGGTGGCGTCATTGGAGAGGATGCTGGCAATCAAGTACTCGTTCCAGGCCGCAATGAAGGCCAGGATCGCGGTGGTGAACACTGCCGGAGCCGCCAGCGGCATGATGATCCGCCGGAATGCCTGGCCCTGGGTGCATCCGTCGATGCGGGCAGCTTCCTCCAGCTCCCAGGGCATTTCCCGGAAGAAGGACGTCAGCGTGTAGACGGTCAGCGGCAGCACAAACGAGATGTTCGGAATGATCAGAGCCTGGTAGGTGCCGATCCAGCCAATGTTGCCAAACAGCTGGAACAGCGGGGTGACGATCGCAACGCCCGGGAACATGGATGCCCCGAGGATAACGCCCAGCACCAAGTACTTGCCCCGGAAAGTCAGCCGGGCCAGCGCGTACGCGGTGAACACACCAAAGATCAACGCCACAATGGTGGTGACACCGGCAATGAACAGCGAGTTCAACAGCGCCCGGTCCAGGTGGTTGCCCATCTCAGAGGAGAACGCCGTCTTGAAGTTGTCCAAGGTCACGTGCGTAAAGAACGGTGTCGAGTCGTAGGTGTAGCCAACTTCGCGGAAGGCCGTGACAATCATCCAGTAAACAGGCAGCAGACACCAGATGACGATGACGGCGGCACTGATGTACGTGCGGGCGCTTGCCCAGGTTTCCCGGCGTCGGGCCACCGACTTGGCAGCAGCGGTGTGGGACGCCACGGTTGAGGTTGTGGTGCTCATTTCATTTTCCCCTTTGCCCCGCCGCTGGCGGACTCAACAGCGTTGGCTCCGAGGAACCGCACAAAGATGAACGCCACGATGAAGATGATCAAGAAGGTGATGGTGGACAGAGCCGCGGCCGCATTGAAGCCGACACGAATCTGCTGGACCACCAGGATGGACAAGGTGGTGGTGCCATTGGCGCCGTTGGTCATGATGGCTGGCAGGTCGTACATGCGCAGGGCATCCAGGGTGCGGAACAAGATGGCCACCATGAGCGCCGGCTTGACCAGGGGCAAGGTGATGAGCCGGAACCGCTGCCATGCGGAGGCGCCGTCCACCTTGGCCGCCTCATACACCTCGGCGGGAATCATTTGGAGCCCGGCCAGGATGAGCAGCGCCATGAACGGTGTGGTCTTCCAGACATCGGCAATGATGATGGCCGCCTGTGCGGGGCCCTGACTGCCGGTCCACAGGATGTCAGTTTGGAACACGCTGTTGGCAATGCCGTCGAAGGCGAAAATGAAGAACCACAGCTTGGCGGTGACGGCGGTGGGAATGGCCCACGGCACCAGCACCGCTGCCCGCAGCACGGTACGGCCCCGGAAGGCGCGGGCCATGATGACTGCCATCCAAAAACCCAGGACGGTCTCGAAGAAGACTGTGACAACGGTGAAGAAGAAGGTGACACCCGTGGCGCTCCAGAATTGGGCGCCCAAGGTTCCGGGCGGGCAGCTGGCAGGGCCCGTGGGCGTCTCACACTGTTGGAACAGCCAGTGAATGTAGTTGGCAAAGCCGGCGAACCCGCCGGCTACAAAACTCCCCGTCACCGGGTCAAGACCCTCATCCTGCTGGAAGGACATATAGACGGCGTTGAGCACCGGGTACAAGATGACGATGGCCAGCACGATCAGGGTGGGTGCAACCAGCAGCGACGCTGCACGCCCCTGAGTCTTTTCCTTGCGGTCTTGGCCGACTTCCTTGTTCGCACCACCCTTGCGGGCTGTCTTTCGACCGGGGATCGCCCCCGGCTCAAGCTGTGTAGACATGCTACTTTCCTTTCACCACGACTCTGTGTGTGGCATCACGCGAGCGGTGATGCGAAGACTGGCACTGCGGCGTTCCCGGCGTGTTTGACCACTGCCGGGAACGCCGCCCGTGCGCTATTGACGGGTTACTTTGACCCCGCAGCGGCGATGGCCGCCTGCATGTCCGTCATAGCCTGATCAACACTCTTTGTCCCACTGATGGCGGCGAAACTGTTTTGCTGGATTGCCAAGGTCACGGCCGGGTAAAACGGCGTGACGGGCCGCGGCACAGCGTTCTGGATGGAGGTCAGCAGCACCGGCAGGTACGGAAGCTTTGCAACGAGCTCCGCATCGGTGTAAAGACTTTCCATCACCGGCGCCAGGGATCCCTGGGTCGCGTAGAACTTTTGTGTTTCTTCAGTGATCATGAAGGCCGTGAAGTCCTTGGCTGTGGCCTTGTATTTCGAGTCAACACTGATGGCCAGGCTGTGGCCACCCAATGTGGATGCGCCGGGGCCGTCCTTGCCGGGCAGCGGGGCAATCCCGAAGGTGTCCTTGACCGTGGATGATCCCTCCGACTTCGCTAGGTTGTACACGTACGGCCAGTTGCGCAGGAACATCAATTTCCCTTCCTCGAAGGAGATCCTGCCCTGCTCTTCCTGGTACGTCACCGCCTGCTTGGGGATGTTCCCGTCCTTGTACGCCTGCACCAGATTGGTCATCCCGGCCTTTGCCTCGGCGGTGTCCACCGTGGCCTTGCCGTCCTTGTCAACGATGGTGCCACCGGCGGTGTTGATGGCCTCGGCAACATTCACCGTCAGGCCCTCATACTGGGCAAACTGCCCGGCGTAGCAATCGATGCCCTTTTCCTTGGCGATGGGGCACATGGCCAACATTTCCTCCCACGTGGTGGGAGGGGTCGCAACCAGGTCCTTGCGGTAGTAAAGGATGCCGCCGTCGGAAGTCTGCGGCGCGGCGTACAGGGTGTCCTTGTAGGTTGCCGCCTCCACTGTTGCCGGCAAGAAGCCGGTGGTGTCGATCGCCATCTTGTCCTTGAGCGGCTGCAGCCAGCCCTTGGCGGCGAACTCTGCAGTCCACACCACGTCAACGCTGGCAACGTCATAGTCGCCGTTCTTGGCCTGGAAGCGCTGGACCAGGTCATCGTGCTGCTGGTCGGCCTTGTCAGTCTGCTCCTTGAAGGTGACAGTCTCGTTGGGGTGGGCCGCGTTCCACTTATCCACCAGCGGCCGGATCACCTCGGAGTTGTCCTTGCCCTGAACGTAGGTGATGGGCCCGCGGGCGTCCAGGTTTTCCGACGCCGCACCGCCACCGCCGCCTTCTGTGCCGCCGCCCGTCCCGCCGCTACAGGCGGACAGGGCCATGGCGAGTGTCGCGGCAACAGCCAGCGGCATGTACATCCTTGAAATCTTGGTTCCCATGCTCATTCTCCTAAAGTGAAAATCCCGAGTTACAGCGCGCTGTTCATGTCGCTGATTGGGGTGGTGTAGCTCACACTAGTAAGATGTGATGCAATAGTGCAAGCGCTTACATCATTTCGTTACCGTTTTGTTTCAGGAGGAAACCATGACATCTTTTCAGCAGACAATGGCCACCCCATGGTGGGCCAGTGCCGTGATTTACCAGATTTACCCGCGCTCATTTGCCGATGGCAACGGTGATGGCATGGGCGATCTTCCAGGTGTTTCCGGCAAATTGGAGTATCTGGCCGAGCTGGGGGTGGACGCAGTTTGGTTGTCACCGTTCTACCTCTCACCCCAGGCCGACGCCGGTTATGACGTGGCAGATTACCGCCAGGTTGACCCCTTGTTTGGCGACCTTTCCGACTTTGACGAAATGCTGGCCAAGGCCCACAAGCTTGGCCTGCGCGTCATCGTGGACTTGGTCCCAAACCACACCTCCGACGAGCATGAGTGGTTCCAGGAAGCCCTGAACTCCCCCGAAGGATCGGCAGCCCGCAACCGTTACATCTTCCGCGATGGCAAGGGCGTTGACGGTAACGAGCCGCCGAATAATTGGCGGTCCATCTTTGGCGGCCCGGCTTGGACCCGTGTAGCGGAGGATGGCGCCCCGGGACACTGGTACCTGCACCTTTTCGACACCAAGCAACCCGATTTGAACTGGGATAACACTCAAGTCCATGCCGAAATGGAGTCCGTGCTCAGGTTCTGGCTGGACCGGGGCGTGGACGGTTTCCGTGTGGATGTGGCGCACGGGATGGTGAAGGCGCCCGGCCTTCCCGACTGGGACGGACTCTCGGCCATGGTCTCCGGCGACGAGGTCACTACAGACACGCCCCAACCCCCGGCCCGCCAGGAAAAGCCTGCCCTGGACCCGCCGTCGCCGTTCTTTGACCAGGACGGTGTCCATGAGATTTACCGGGCTTGGAACCGTGTCCTGAAGGAGTACGACGGCGACCGCATGTTGGTTGCCGAAGCTTGGGTTGAGCAGCCGGAAAGGTTGGCCTTGTACGTCCGCCCGGACGAGATGCAGCAGGCCTTTAACTTTGAGTTTCTGCTGGCTGGGTGGGATGCCGAACGCATCGCCTCGGCCGTGGAGGACTCCTTGGCGGCCAACGCGAGCGTCGGCGCACCGACCACCTGGGTGCTGTCCAACCATGACACTGTCCGCCACCCTTCCCGCTTTGGCCTGAAGGACCCAACAACGTTTCCCAAGGGGATCAGCGCTGCGGACGAACAACCGGATGACGCTCTGGGGCTGGCTCGCGCCCGCGCGGCAACTCTGTTGATGCTTGCTTTGCCGGGCTCCGCTTACCTGTACCAGGGCGAGGAACTTGGCTTGCCCGAGCACACAGCCTTGGATGCCTCTGTGCGCCAGGATCCGTCCTTCTTCCGCACCAACGGGGTTGAACGTGGCCGTGACGGCTGCCGGGTCCCGCTGCCATGGAAGGCAGGCGAACTGGGGTACGGATTTAGTTCCGCCGCCACCTCACAGGAGCCGTCCACGCAGCCCTGGCTGCCGCAGCCAGAGTCCTTTGCCAGCTATGCCGCGGATGTGGAAGCCGGTGTAACCGGGTCCACCCTGGAGATGTACCGCGACGCCTTGAAACTGCGGTCAGAACATCGGCTGGGCCAAGGCACGCACACTTGGGCGCCTGAACACGATCCCGCGTCAGGCATTGTTGCTTTTAGCAACGGCGCAATAACTGCCATGGGCAACGTCAGCGTTGTTCCGGTTGAGCTGCCGGCGGGGGCCCAAGTGGTGATGTCCAGCGGAGTGGAAGCTGTTGCCGACACAATGTTGGCGCCAAACTCGGCCGTGTGGGTGACCCGGTAAAAAATGCGGCGAGCCCGGGGCCATCAGCCCCGAGCTCGCCGCAATTACAAGTAGCTCTGTACTTACTTGTCGTGCTTAAAGATGCCGGCAATTTTTGCGCCAAGACCCTTGGCGTGCTCCACGGCGTCCCCGGCGAATTCCTTCACATTCTCCGCAGCATCTTCCGTGAATTCCTTCACGTTCTCTACTGTTTCGCCCGCGAATTCCTTAATGTTCTCGCCCGCATCGCCGGCAAATTCCTTCGCCTTTTCGGTGGCGTCCGCGGCAACGTCCTTAACCTTCCCGGCTGCATCGCCAGCAAAATCCTTGGCTGCGTCGACAGCCGAATTCTCGGAATTGTTCTCAGACATGCTTTTCTCCCCTGCAGTTGACGTGCTCCCCCAAGTACTCTTGCACCTGGGGGTGGTGATGAAAGTTACCCTAGCGGACTCTTTCGGCTTTAGTGAACCGTGACCGGGCCGCACTGCCGATGCTCAGCACTACGGGGACCTCGAACCCCAATAACTCATCCAAGGCCACCACGAGCTCCGCTATTTCATGGGCCAGAAGATGCGGGGATACTCCCTGCCGCGGCAGGACACGCACCTTCAGTGCTGTTTGTTGGCGGAAGTCATAACTCGTCACGGAAACACCAAACACATCTGTACGCTCCAACAACGCGCTCTTGAGCGCCTGCTCAGCCACGGCGCAACTGAGCCGGACAGCCCCGGCGGCCCCGTCGTCGTCCGCGGTGCCGGAAATGTCCAGCAGGGTGTTGGCGCGGCCGTTTCCTTGGCTGGAAATCCACGAAATCATGACAATGACTATCACCAGCAACAGCGCGGCCACACCAAACCAAACCCAGCTTTGGGAGGTCAGGATCAGCCGCGAATGCTCCGCGTAGTCACGCAGCCACGCCACCTGGTTGTGCGCATAGTTTTGCCACCACGTGGCAGCTGAGGGAACTGCCACCAGCACGATCAGGCCGGCTCCGGCTGCCAGCAGGATCAGGCCGATGAGGCTCAGCAGAAATCTATTGAGTCCGCGGGGTGTGCCGTTCATACTCCAATCACCCCGCTCGATGCCAATTTCACAGTCACTGCCGGTCGAGGGTCCAGCTCCATGTCAGCCAGCTGGGACTCAACTGCCGCCTGAATCTTTTGCTCCGACAAACGGATCCCCGATGTGGGCCGGACGTTGACCTGCACGAGGCGCGCCGAGACTACCACCATGACTTGTTCGCGGGTAACACCTGCCGCCACGCGGGCACACTTGGCCAGGGCGGAGGCTATGACCTCGTCATCGACCACAATGGCCACCCGCGGGTTGTCAATGACGTGCCGTGCCCGCCGTCCCGGAAGCAGCCCGTTGCCCAAGAAAATCAAGCCCACCAAGGCCATCAGGAATCCTGCTGCGCCGAGCAGGATCTGCGGGTAGGGCCCCGGCAGATCGGCAATCCAGGTGAGGGCGTCGAGGGGATGCACCAGCCAGGCTGGCTGACCCAGCGCAGCCAAAACAGACTCCAACAAGGCGTAAATGGCCGCCAATGCGACCAGAATTGCTGCCACCACGGACCAACCCGAGCGCGGCGAGTGGGTTTCCCTGCGAAGCACCCGCGTCATGAAATCGCTCATGAAACCCTCCCGTCATCGCGCGTCAAGAGGGCGGAGATGCGCACGTCCACCCGGCTCACCTGGGATCCGGTCAGATACTCGACTTGGGCCAGGATGCGCGCCTTGGCAGCCGTGGCCCGGGCCAAGACGCTGCCACCGCTCCTAGCCACCCGGTCGGGGTTGCGCAACACCTCGTGAAGAGCCGGGGCACCCATGGGCGCGGAAATGGCGAGAGCCAGCGCCCCGGCGTCGTCGGAGAAACTCACCCGCACCTGCGCGGGCGGCACGGCAAGGGCTTCAGCAGCAGCAACCTTGGCCACTGATGTCAGGGCCTGGGTGCTGACGCGATTGTGCCCGGCCAGCCCAGCCGTCCCCGGGGCCTCGGCAGGGCGCTGCGCATTTTCACTCACGACGACGAACGGCGGCCGGTGAGGGCATCGAGGACACCGCGCCAATCAAGTTTTCCGCCGGCCGCGCGGCCCACAATGGCGCCAATGGCTATGAACAGTGCCGCGACCACGAACCCCCAAAACCCGAAGGCGAAAGCCATGAACGCCAAAAATGCACCAAATGCCGCGCACACTATGCTCAGACTCATGCCGATTCTCCTGCTTCTTTTGAAAGATGTACGCCAGGTTCCGTGGCCTCAGTGCTTGAGGGTTTAACGGCAGCGCCCAGGCGTTCGGTAAGCCGGGTGCGTGCGGCTGGCTTTTCCGCCTCAGCCGTGGGGATGTAAACATCTGTGATTTCAATGTTCACCTCGATGACGCTGCGTCCCACCAAGTCCTCCACCGCTGCATAAACGGCGCTGCGGACTGAATTGGCCAGGCTTTGCAGGGGGTAGCCGTACTCGGCCATCAAGATGATGTCCACTGCCACCTGGGATTCGCCCACCTCTACCCGCACGCCTTGAGTCAGGTCCGTGGCGCCCACCACCTCGCGAATGGCACCGATGGACCGTGAAGTCCCCGAGCCAAGGGCATGGACTCCCGCAACACCGCGAGCAGCAATACCAACGACTTTGGCCACAGCTGTTTCGGCAATGACAGTGCGCCCCTGGGTTTCCTCGGCGCTGGTGGTGGTTGGAATCTGTGACGACTGGTTGTGCAAGTCCATGAACGGGCCCTTTCTGTTTCCTTTACGGTAAGCCTATGCACCGAAAAGTTGAGGGGCAACGCCGCGAGGGATCGCAAACATCTACAAAAGAGATCTGTTTCCCGGGCAATCTTTTATTTATGGAGCAATGAATGGGGCCGGGCGTCTTCTTCAAAAGCTGACACCAATATGGCCCTGTGATCACAATCATGCGTTCAGAGGTGCTCGGCCGGGTTCCTTGTTAAACTAGAAAGACCCCGATTTCTCGGGGTCTTACTGGTGGCTCCGACCGGCGTCGATCCGGTGACCTTTCGATTTTCAGTCGAACGCTCTACCAACTGAGCTACAGAGCCTTGGTGATCTGAAAATCCTCGTCACCAGATTCCCTTGAACTAGCCAAGACAACCTAAGCGACCCTGACGGGACTCGAACCCGCGACCTCCGCCGTGACAGGGCGGCGCGCTAACCAACTGCGCTACAGGGCCATACTCGATACTGCTTTTTGTTTCCTTCACCCTCTCGAGTGATTTTCACGAGTTATAGCGTACCAGCTTTTTTCTCAGCCGATTACCACTCACTCGCAAGTACCCCCAACGGGATTCGAACCCGTGCCGCCGCCGTGAAAGGGCGGTGTCCTAGGCCGCTAGACGATGGGGGCCTAAGTCTGCTTCTTTTCCGCTGCGTAGTTTCCAGCGCTTCGGTCCGAAGTGGACTCCAAAAACTATAGGGGCATTTTGCCCAGAACGCAAAACGAGCGTCTGGGGCCCCTTTTCAAGGCCAAGCTCACTAGGCTGAAAGCATGCATGAGAATCCCCTGGCCGGCATCCCCCACTTTGGCCCCTTTGCCATGACTGAGACGGAATTTGATGCCGCGGTTCAGGCCGCCATCGTCCGGATCCCGGCAGCGCTGCGGGCCCAGATGGACAACGTGGTGATTTTCATTTCCGAGGACTATACCCCCGGACCCGGTGAGCATCCGGACACCGTGCTGCTGGGGCTCTATGAGGGCGTGCCACTGACAGAACGTGGCGACGGGCTGGAATCCGGTTCGCTGCCGGATCGGATCACCATCTTCCGCCAGCCCATCCTGGAGATTTGCACGAGTGCCGAGGACGTCATCCACGAGGTCATGGTGACTGTTACCCATGAAATCGCCCATCACTTCGGCATCGGTGACGAGCGCTTGCATGAACTTGGCTGGGGCTAAATCACAACCTTGTAGTTCTTGATGCTGGTGTTACTGGTGTTGCCAAAGCGTTTAGAGTGGCCGTAGTGTCAGATCTGTTGTGCCAATCCACCCGCGAAATTCCGCGAAAACTGGCCCAGCTCGGTGAGCTTTTCAATAGCCCCCACTTTCCGCTCCACAGTAAGGCAACTGGATGAGAATGCGCTTTCTAATTCGTGGCACCACGGCCTTGAGCTGCGCCGCCCTGGCTTCCACGGCCTTCATCGCCCCGTCATTTGCCTCCCCCGCCGCCATCTCGGCCAACACCATCTCAGCCAGCACGGCGGCGCTCCTTGGCACGGCATTGCAACCCTTCAGTCCTGCCATTCCCAGCCCGGACGACATAGCAAAAGCCAAGGAATCCGAGGCTGCCACGGCCACTGCATCGGCCAAGCTGGAGGCAATTCTCAGCTCCGCCAATGACCGCCTGCAGGCATCCACACTGGTAGCCATGGGCGCCAACAACACCTATACGGATGCCCTGGTGATCCTTAAAGAGCGCACAGCTGATGCCGAAACGGCCACGGCAAAGGCCGCCGAAGCCACCAGCGCTCACAAGAACGCCAAGGCCCAACTGGCACAGCTCGCCGGCAGCCTCTACAAGAGCGGCGGATTGGATTTGGGAGTTCAGACCATCCTGGCCAGCTCAGATGCCGATGACACCCTGTACCAGGCCTCAACCCTGCTGGCCCTGAGCGCCAATCGCGCGCACACTTTTGCTGCAGCCCAGGCCGCAGCAGCCACCTCCACAGCCTTGAACGCCCAAGCCGAGGCAGCTAGCAAGGCAGCGCAGGACGCCACGGCAGCCGCTGAATCCTCCCGCACGCAGGCGCAGGGAGCTGCTGACGCCCAGGCCGCCGTCGTGGCTGAGAATCAAAGCCAACGCGAGGTCTTGTTGCAAAGGCTGGCGACGCTGCACAACACCACCTCGGCACTTGAAGGCGCCCGCGTGGACGCGCTGGCCCGCAAGGCGCAGGAGGAGGCGCTGAAGGCCCAAATTGATGCCTCCACCAACGCCCCCGCTCCTGAGCGGCCGCCAGCTGTGGCGCCCAAGCCGTCAGTACCCAATCCATCAGTGCCCAACCCGCCTGCACCTCAGCCACCCGCACCAAACCCGCCTGTACCGAAACCTCCGGCACCCACCACTCCCCCGCCCGTGGCGCCGCCGGTCAAGCCACCGGTGGTTCCACCCGTGGAGACGCCGAAGCCAACCCCGCCGCCGTCGGGCTCCTACACCCAGGTCATGGTGAATTACGCCATGTCCAAGGTTGGCGGGCCGTACCAGTGGGGTGGCAACGGTCCCACCGCGTTTGACTGCTCCGGACTGGTTCAGCAGGCGTTTGCTTCCGCCGGAATCTCAGTGCCGCGTCAAGGCACCGACCAGTTCTGGGCTGCCCCGCAGCGCGTGCCACTTTCACAAATGCGGTACGGGGACCTGCTGGTGTTTGATGACGACGGTTCGGGACGGTTTGGCCACATCGCCATCTACATTGGCAACAACCAGGTGGTGCAGGCACTGAATTACGGCCAACCTATCCAGGTCACCCCCTTGTCGTGGATGTCAGGCATGAGCCTCTTCCCCTACGCAGCCAGGTACTAAATCTGCTTTGAAACACGAAGGGCCCCGGCGCAGTCAATGCGCTGGGGTCCTTGTTGTGATGGTCGTTGAGCTCTATGCCTGCAGGAGCGGGCCAAACGCCGAGCGGTCGTCCTGACGCGGATCTTCACGGTCCCGGACCACCATGATGGGCCCCTTGGCGTGGTGGCGGACGCCGTCGGTGGTGGAGCCGAGCATCATACCGGCAAAGCCACCGCGGCCCCTGGTGCCCAAGACCACCAATTCCGAGGTCTCCGAGGCCTTCACCAACTCCTCCACGGCCGAACCTTCAATGAGCGCAACCTCAATGGGCAGCTTGGGGAAATGGCTGCGGATCCACTTCTCACCGGCGTCGAGCTGCTGCTGAATCTCGGTAAACAGCGCTTCGCGATCCACTGGCGCGGGCATCCAGGCAAGCGAGCCCGTGTATGGCTTGACGGCGCAAATGATGCGCAGGGTGGCACCGGAGCGTTCGGCTTGTTCAGCAGCGAGCAGAACGGCGTAGCGTGCATGCGCGGACCCGTCCACGCCCACTGTGACAACGTTTTCAATCACGGGGGCGGGTTTGTCGCTCGGGGCACCTTCGCCCAGGCGCCGTGCACAGCTCAGGGGCACAGTGACTGTGGGGCACTTCGCGTGGGCTGGCAGTGCGGAGCTGACGCTGCCAAGGAGCCGGCCAATGAAGCCGCCACGGCCCCGTGAACCAAATACCAGCAATTGCGCCGATTCGCTCAACTCCAGCAGAACCCCTGCAGCGTCACCGTTTTCAACCCGGGCATCCATGGCCACTTCCAAGTGCGCCACTTTCGCGGCAGCCTCGCGAAGGACAGCCTCCGCGCCTTGGCGGATGACGTCGTCGTCCACTGTGGCGTAACCGCCATCGAGGCCCGAGGCGGCAAATATGGGGACCGTGTAGGCGGTAACAAGGTGCAGCGGGAGGTTGCGGAGCTTGGCTTGGCGGGCGGCCCAAATCAAGGCGCAATTGCTTTGATCCGAACCGTCGATTCCCACCACGATCCCTGTGGGGGCCGGGATGGATTCGG
Source organism: Arthrobacter glacialis (assembly GCF_002909415.1). Taxonomy (NCBI): domain Bacteria; kingdom Bacillati; phylum Actinomycetota; class Actinomycetes; order Micrococcales; family Micrococcaceae; genus Arthrobacter; species Arthrobacter glacialis. The sequence continues at coordinate 68,535 of NZ_PPXB01000005.1, forward strand.
GTGTTGCGTCCTGCGGTGATTGCTCTGGGGTGCTCATGCTGCGCCTCCTTGTTCAGCTTGCTGCAAGGGGTGAGAACGCCATGACGGCTCCCCTTCGCGGCCTGTACCTGTGACTATTGCTGTTTAGGCCTAGCCCGTCAAGTTATCCCCGCCGGGCCGCGTGACATGGCGCGTAATCTGCGGGCATACCCAGGGACTGCCCACTTGTGGAAGAGTGAGAGCAATATCACCTTTTGAGAGTGGGCATCCATGCTGCAGCTGCTTGAGTCGGCCGTGACACGCGGGCAAAACGGCAACCTTGCCGCCCCACCAGGGAACTGGGTCAACGCCAGCACCGCCTGCGCCGGCCTTCCGGCCCCGCTGGCGGCACTGGACGTTCAGGCGCTTTCCTTCAATGCCGGTTCCCTGCTGCGCCGGGCTGCGGGCAAGCCCATCCGCGTTGCCAGCAAATCCATCCGCTCCAAGGAAGTGCTGCGTGCGGTGCTCGCACAGGATGGCTTTTCCGGCATTCTGGGGTTCACACTGCCCGAAGCCCTGTGGCTGGCAGCAGACCCCTCAGATGTTTTTGACGATGTGGTGGTTGCTTACCCCACAGCGGATGGGCAGGCCTTGCGCGCTCTGGCTGTGGACCCGGTGGCCTGCGAGCGCATCACCTTGATGGTTGATTCCACCGAGCACCTTGCGTGGATGGCGGCCACGCTGGCCGATGTCACCCCGGCAGCTCCCATCCGGCTCTGCCTGGACCTTGACGTGTCGTGGCGGCCCAGCGTGCAAGGACGGTCATTGGGGCATATTGGTGTGCGCCGATCGCCGGTGCGCACCGGCGCGGAGGCCATTGCTCTGACCCTGCACATCAACTCGCATCAGCGCGGCGGCGTCAAGCTCTTCACGCTGGTGGGCCTCATGGGCTATGAAGCCCAGATTGCGGGTCTGCAGGACACTGCGCACACTGGCAACAAGGCCGCAGATCTGGCCAAGTCGCAGATTTTGCGGCAGATTCAGCGGTCCTCGATGGCAGAAATCATCCACCGCCGCGGCAACATTGTGGCGGCCGTGCGCAATGTGACCGATCTTGAGTTCGTCAACGGCGGCGGCACCGGCAGCTTGGAGCTGACAACTGCGGATTCTTCGGTAACGGAACTGGCGGCAGGTTCGGGCTTGTTTGGGCCCACACTTTTTGATGGCTACTCCCGCTTTGAGCCTGCCCATGCCGTGGGGTTTGCGGCTCCCGTGGTCAGGCGTCCGGCCCCCGACATGGTCACGGTTCTGGGCGGTGGTTGGATTGCTTCCGGCCCGCCCGGGGCTGACAGATCACCCGTTCCCGTCCACCCGCCGGGCCTGTCCCTGCTGGGCGCCGAGGGGGCCGGCGAGGTGCAGACTCCCTTGCGGGGTGCTGCCGCCGCCCAACTGCGCCTTGGCGACAACGTTTGGTTCCGCCATGCCAAGTCCGGCGAGGTCTGCGAGCACGTGGATGCGTTGGAGATGCTCGACGGCGGCAACAGGGTGGGCACGGCGCTCACCTACCGTGGTGAAGGAAAGGCTTTTGTATGAGTGAGTGGCGCAATTGGGCGCGGGACCAGCGCTGCACGCCCAGCTCTGTTGAACGGCCCAGCACTGTTGCCGACGTTTCGGCATTGGTGATGGCAGCCGCAGAGTCCGGCACCACCATCAAGGCGGTGGGCGCAGGGCACAGTTTTACCGACATTGCCCTGAGCAGCGGGGTGCAACTGCGTCTGGACGGCATCAGCGGGCTGCTCAGGGTGGACAGGGCCGCCAAATTGGCCACTGTGGCGGGAGGTACTCGCCTGCATGAAATTCCGTCCCTCCTGAAGCCCTACGGCCTGGCCATGGAGAATCTTGGCGACATTGACAGGCAGTCCATTGCCGGCGCCATCTCCACGGGCACTCATGGCACGGGGTTGAGGTTTGGCGGCATTGCCACCCAGGTGCGCGCGCTGACCCTGGTGAGTGGATCCGGCGAGGTGTTGCATTGTTCTGAATCTGAGAATGCCGAAATATTTTCGGTGGCCCGGGTGGGCCTGGGCGCCCTGGGCATCATCACCTCGGTGACGCTGCAATGCGTGGATGCCTTCATGCTGCACGCGGTGGAGCGGCCTGAACCGCTTGCGGGTGTTTTGGAATCCTTGTCCGAACGCCAGCTCACGTCCGATCATTTTGAGTTTTATTGGTTCCCGCACACGCAGATGGCGTTGACCAAGACCAATACCCGGCACCCGCCAGGTGCCCTGCCCCAGGGCGCGGCACCCTTGTCCGCCAGGGCCCGCCTGGTGGATGACATCCTGGTCTCCAACACATTGTTCTCCGCCCTGTGCAATGTCACCGGCAAGGTGCCCTCGACCATCCCGAAAGTCAATGGCATGGCCTCGAAGTTGACGGGTAACAGGGAGTTTGGCGGCGCCTCCCACTCGGTGTTCGCCACGCAGAGAACCGTGCGGTTTAGGGAAATGGAGTACGCATTTGCACTGGAGACCATTCCCGCCGTGCTGGGCGAACTCGATGCCATGATTGCGCGCAAGGGCCTGAACATTTCTTTTCCCGTGGAGGTGCGCAGCGCAGCCGCTGACAACATTGCCCTCTCCACGGCTTACGACCGGGCAAGCGGGTACGTTGCCATCCACCAGCACATCAAAACGGCACCCTATGAGTACTTCAAGGCGGCGGAAGAAATCTTCACAGCACACGGCGGGAGGCCCCATTGGGGCAAGTGGCATTTTCTCCAATCGAAAGACTTGGACAGGCTCTATCCAGACCTTGAAAAGTTCTGTAGGGTTCGAGATGTTCTCGATCACAAGCGGGTGTTCAGTAACGCCTATTTAGACCGGGTTCTGCTCTAATTCCCATCGCAACACCAACACGGCCGTGGCTCTTGGCCGTGCCCTGTAAGTTCTCCTACCGTTCGAGGAGGCATTTGCTATGAAGGCTGCGTCTTTTGCTGCCACACCGCACTTCACCAGTGCTGCGCTTGATCTTGCTGACGCCCCCGTGCACGGCTCTGCCGAAAACACCTCCACCATTGTGATTGGATCCGGGTTCTCAGCCCTGGCGGTGGCAGCCGAACTCAACAGGCAGGGTGTCAAGGCCATTGTGGTGGAAACCTTCTCCCCGCTGAAACAGCACTCACCGCCGGCGACCACAACGGGCGGCATCAGCTTGGCCGCGTTGAATGAGCGCAGCGAAATCTTGCGGCTCCTGGAGAACTACGCCCGCCGCCACCAGCTGGACATCCGCCCTTCAACCCAGGCCCTGTCCCTGACCCGCAACCACGGATCCGTTCGGGCTAACCCGCACTGGACAGTCCACACGGCCACGGGAACGTTGAGCGCCCACAACATCGTCTTTACCCGCGGCGCCTTGAACCAGCTGCGGCGCGTCCTGCACGGCCTGGGTGTCACAAAAGCAACCGAGCTGCGCACCGGGATGCATGCCCTGGGGTTGTATTTAGTGGGTGTGGGCGATCTGGTCATCCCCTCCACACAGGAGATCCTGCACCAAGCCAAGCGCGCCGGCGCATCCATCTCCTCCCGGGTGGCTGTCCGGGAGACGGGCCTGGCACTGGCCTAGTGCGGCGGCCCGCAGGGGCGGGTCCCCACCCAGCACCCCAGCGGCCCCGCAGCGGCTACTCTTCGCTGGACAAACGGCGTCGTGCAACAACCACCATGGCCACCACCACAACGATCAAGGCACCAATCAAGGCAAAGACACTCCACGGCACGGAGGAATTGTCCTGAACCGGCGCAGGGGCGGCTTCGGTAGGAGCTTGGACGGACTGGAGCGGTCCGGCACCCACGGCCTGGCCAGCTGTTGCGGCGGTGGCGGCAGTGGCGGCGAAGCTGAATTCGCCCTCAATGGGATGCGAATCCGAGGACACCAGACGCCACTTGACGGTGTACTTTCCGGCCGGGGCCCCGGGGCGGACAGCCTGAGTGGCCACCGTGTCCAGCACCGCAACATCACCCTCTGCCCAGTTGCGGCCGGTCTCGTCAAGAAGCAAAACCTGGGAACCAATGACGGCAGGGCTGTTGTTCATGGTGATTTGGATTTTGTCAGGAACGCTCGCCACCGTGGACCCGTCGGCAGGGTTCGTCCCCGTGACGGCGTCGTGCGCCAAAGCAGCCGTGGATGACCCCAATACGATCAACAATGCAGCCAGGACGGCCGCGAAAGTGCGTCTCAACCGAGTTTGGGGTGTCATATTCGTCTCAATCGGCCGAAGACGTACGGGACTCTTCACAGCGTGGGTTCCTTTGTTCGATGGAGCGCTCGATCCTCACGGTATCCCAAAAACATGAGAGTTTCCTGCGGAAGTCAGGCGTTTGCTGCCGCCGCACAGGGAATAGGGTGATCACGCCGTGCGGGGAAATGCTGGAAAAGCCCACCCTGCTCCACTATGCTGCGCCCGCTCGTTACCAGCTAGTATTTCCTCGAATAACTTAATTTCATTTCACTTCGCCCGGAGGGCTCTTACATGGCTAGCAAAACGGACGTCCGGCTGTCCGCTGTTGACAAATATTTCATGATCACGGCCCGTGGCTCCAACTACTCGCGAGAGATCCGCGGCGGTTTCGCCACGTTCTTCGCGATGAGCTACATTGTGGTGCTCAACCCGCTGATCCTGGGCGGCGCTGATTCCACTGGCGGCGAGCTGGGCCTGGAACGCGTTGCAGCTGTCACGGCATTTGTGGCCGGTATTTTGACCATCATCATGGGCGCCTGGGCAAAGCACCCCTTCGCCCTTGCTGCCGGCCTTGGCGTCAACGCGTTTGTTGCCGTCACCGTGGCAACCCACCCCGGACTGACTTGGCCGGACATGATGGGCTTGGTGGTCCTCTCCGGCATCACCATGTTTATTCTGGTGCTCACAGGGTTCCGAACTGCCGTGTTCAAGGCGGTCCCCGAGGGGCTCAAAACTGCCATTGTGGTGGGCATTGGCATGTTCATTGCCCTCATTGGTTTGGTCAATGCAGGCTTTGTCCGCCGCATCCCGGACGTTGCGGGCACCACCGTTCCCGTTGGTCTCGGTTTTGACGGCAAGCTCATGGGCTGGCCCACGCTGGTGTTTGTTGTTGGCTTGGTGCTGACTATCGGCTTGGTGGTCCGCAAGGTCAAGGGCGCCATCCTGATTGGCATCGTAGTTTCCACGATCTTGGCCAACATCCTGGAAATGACGCTTCATATTGGTCCCTCCTTTGACGGCACCACGTCCAACCCGCAGGGCTGGTCCCTGGTTTCGCCGCAGCTCTCCCAGTGGTCAATGCCTGATTTGTCCCTGCTGGGCCAGGTGAACCTCTTTGGTGCGTTCAGCAAGTTGGGCGCCCTGGCTGCTGTTCTGCTGGCGTTTGTGATCCTGCTCAGCATCTTCTTCGATGCCATGGGCACCATGGTGGGCCTTGCTGCCGAGGCCGGCTCCGTGGACAAGGACGGCAACATCCCCAACGTTGACCGCGTGCTGTTGGTCGACGCTTTTGGCGCCATTGCCGGTGGCGGTGCATCAGCGTCCTCCAACCAGATCTACGTGGAATCCGGCGCCGGCATTGGTGAAGGCGCCCGAACAGGGCTGGCCTCGGTGGTGACTGGTTTGCTGCTAATCATGGCCATGTTTGTCACCCCGCTGATCAAGCTGGTTCCCTTTGAGGCTGTTGCCCCCGCACTAGTTGTGGTTGGTTTCATGATGGTCTCCCAGGTGGGCAAGATCGACTGGTCCGACTGGGGCATTGGCATTCCCGCCTTCCTGACGTTCACCCTGATGCCGTTCACCTACTCCATCGCCAACGGCCTGGGCGCCGGTTTCATCGCGTTCGTGCTGATCCGTTTGTTCCAGGGCCGCGCCAAGGAAATCCACCCCTTGATGTGGGCCGTTGCCGGAGCCTTCCTGCTGTTCTTCGGCATCGGCACAGTGGAAGCGTTGTTCGGGATCAAGTAGCCCCCTTCTCCAACTGACCCGCAGAAAACGCCGAAAATTCACGATTTTGATGAGTTTTACGGCGTTTTCTGCGGGTCAGTTCTTTTTTCTGTGGGGCCGAATCTGCCATGCCAGACGCCGCGGGCCCCGATGGACTGGCGCCGGGCGCGCCCGTGCTGTTCGCTGGGAGCATGGACTTTTCTGCTCTCACCATTGACACGCCGGCAACCCCTTGGACGGGAAGGAACGACGGCGATTCCCCCGCCCACCGCCGCTGGTGGCAAGCGGTGGGAACCACAGGCCGGTCTTCTCTGGACGCCACACTTCCCGGGCCGGCTGCCCTGCTGGGCTTTTGTTCCGATGCCGGCGTGCTGCGCAACCACGGCCGCACTGGTGCCGCCACGGGCCCTGCCGCCATCCGCGCTGCGCTGGGTTCCCTGGCGTTCCACGGCACCCGCAGCGTCAGCGATGTGGGCGACGTGGTGGTGTCCGGCGACGCCCTCGAGCAGGGCCAAGCCACGGTCGGTTCAGCTCTCACTCGCCTGCTCGACGCCGGATACCTCACCCTGGTGCTGGGCGGCGGCCACGAAACAGCCTATGCCAGCTATTTGGGGGTGGCCGGTACTGCGGCCGTGGCCAATGGCGCCCGTTTGGGCGTGCTGAACCTTGACGCCCACTTTGATCTACGCCAAGCGCCGGCTCCCAGTTCGGGCACGCCGTTCCTGCAGATGGCCCACGCCGAGGCCGCCGCCGGGCGGGAACTCAATTACGCCGTCGTGGGCATCAGCGAACCCAACAACACGCGCGCCCTTTTTGATACGGCCCACAGCCTGGACGTGAAGTACCTGCTGGATGAGGATTGCTCCGGCGAGCGCACGGCAGCGTTTGTGTCCTCGTTCCTGGAGACCGTGGACATTGTGTACCTGACCATCGATCTGGACGTACTACCGGCAGCCGTGGCTCCCGGTGTGAGCGCCCCGGCAGCGTATGGTGTGCCGCTGTCGGTGATCGCAGCCGTGTGCCGTCAGGTGGCCGCCAGCGGGAAACTGTTTCACTGTGATGTGGCGGAGCTGAACCCCGAGTTCGACATCGACAACCGGACAGCCAAAGTGGCTGCCCGGCTGATCGACACCCTGCTGCGCTAAAGCCCCAAACAAACTAACCCGCAGTAGTGCCCACCCGCTCTCCGGTCCCGTGCCTCGCCCGGGCCCGTCGCGGGCGTGAGTCCGCAGAAAACGCCGAAAATCGCGGATTCTACTGGTCGTTGGTGGGCCGCTTCGCCGCGCCAGGGGCGCCTGTAAATTCTGCCGTGGCTTATGCGCAGCCGTGGAAAGGAGTGTGGCACATAGACCCCATTCTGGGCACGCCTGCTTTGGCTATGCGTCGAGCCAGGAGCCAGTGCGGCGCAGCTGTGACACTGGCGCAAGGCCCGGTATCGGTAGTGCGCATGCCCAAAGTGGCCCCGGCTCCCAAGCTGGCGCATAAGCTGCCTACACCACACAGATGGCCGCCAGCAGACTCTTAAAGTGCTAAGGGCAGCTCGGATACGAGGTCACCCGCACCCAAGCTGCCCAACACACCCTGTTTACCTATTAGTTGTTCAAGTCAGTGGACCTCGGCCGCCACTTCGTCGGTTTCGTGGCCGCCCTGGAACTGCGTCTTGTAGAGCTCGTAGTACGCACCCTTGCGGGCCAGCAGTTCGGCGTGGTTGCCGTGTTCCACAATGTCGCCGTTCTCCATGACGAGGATGGTGTGGGCATCCCTGATGGTGGAGAGCCGGTGCGCAATGACAAACGATGTCCTGTCCGTGCGCAACGCCGCCATGGCGTGCTGAACCAGCAGCTCGGTGCGGGTGTCCACGGACGAGGTGGCCTCATCCAGGATGAGCAGCGACGGCTGGGCAATGAACGCCCTGGCAATGGTGATCAGCTGCCGCTCACCAGCGGAGACGGTGCCGCCGTCAGCATCAACCACCGTGTCATAGCCTTGGGGCAGCTGACGCACAAACCTGTCCACCATGGTGGCCTCGGCTGCGGCGATGATCTCCTCATCAGTGGCGTCCAGGCGGCCGTAGCGGATGTTCTCCTTGATGGTTCCTTCAAAGAGCCACGCATCCTGGAGCACCATACCCACCTGGGAGCGCACCTGCTCGCGGGACAGCTCGCGGGTGTCCACGCCGTCGATCATGATTCGCCCACCCGTGAGCTCGTAGAAGCGCATGACCAGATTGACCAGCGTTGTCTTGCCGGCGCCCGTGGGCCCCACAATGGCAACTGTCTGTCCCGGCTCCACGGTGAAGGAAACATCGCGGATCAGGGGTGTCTCCGGGGAGTAGCTGAAGGAGACGTTCTCAAAACGCACATGCCCGTCAGTTTGCTCCGGCAACAGATCAGAGTCCTGTTCGGCGTCCTGCTCGTCGGCGTCGAGGATTTCAAAGGTGCGCTCTGCGGAGGCCACACCGGACTGGATCATGTTGGCAATGCCGGCAATCTCACCGATGGGCTGGGAGAACTCGCGTGAGTACTGGATGAACGCCGTGGCATCACCTAAGGTCATCTGCCCCGTGGCGACCCGCACGCCGCCAACGACGGCGACCAGCACGTAGGAGATGTAGGCGACAAACTGCATGGCCGGCATGATCATGCCGGAGACGAACTGTGCACCAAAGGACGCCTTGAAGAGGCGTTCGTTGCGTTCGTCGAACTCTGCCAGCATCTCCTCGTCACGGCCGTAGGCCCTGACCAGTTCAAGGCCGGAGAAGGTCTCCTCAACATGGCCGTTAACCGCGCCGGTTTGCTTCCACTGAGCGGCGAAGAGTTTCTGCGACTTGGAGCCAATCACGCCGGCAATGACAGCCGAGAGAGGGAGCGCGATGAGGGCAATCAGGCCCAGCTGCCAGGAAACAATGAACATCATGACACCGATGCCAACCACCGTCAGAACCGACTGCACCAGCTGTGAGAACGCCTGCTGCAACGCCGATTGAATGTTGTCCACATCATTTGTCACCCGGGACATCAGGTCCCCGCGCTGGCGGGTGTCAAAGTACCCCAGCGGCAGCTTGTTGAGCTTGCCTTGAATATCCTCGCGGAGCTTGTAGACAACGCGCATGACCAGCGCATTGAGCAGGAAACCCTGCAACCACATGAAGACCGAGGCCACCGAGTACAGGGCCAGCACTATGACTATGAGCCGGCTCAGCTCCACGAAATCAATGCCGGCGCCGGGCACAACGTTGGCCTTGGCCAGCATGTCCGCAAATTGGCCGTTGCCGGCAGCGCGCTGGGCTTCCACCAGGGTTTCCAGTGGAACACCAGCGGGAAGCTGCGAGCCGATCACGCCGTTGAAAATGACGTCCATGGCCGCGCCAAGGATCTTCGGGGCGATGACAGTGAGAACCACCGACGCGGCAACAAACACCAGGACCACGGCGAACATGGTCCGTTCGGGGCGCAACAGGCCAACAAGCCTTTTGGCCGCCGGCCAAAAGTTCTCTGCCTTCTTGGCGGGAGTCCCACCGAACATGTCCCCGTCAGATTCAGAAGGCTTGTACTCGGGGTAAAGCTCCTCTTCCTCGACTGTGTCTGGCGCAGCAGTCTCCACAGGCACCTGGTTCTTGTCTTTGCGCGCCATTATGCAACACCTTCAATGCTCAGCTGGGACTCAACAATCTCGCGGTAGGTCTCATTGCGTTCCAGGAGTTCGTCGTGGCTGCCAGCACCCACCACCTCACCGTTGTCCAGCACAATGATGTGATCGGCCTCCCTGATGGTGGAGACTCGTTGGGCCACGATAATGACGGTGGCTCCACTGGTGGCCTGGTGCAGGGACTCTCGCAAACGCTGGTCAGTGGCGACATCCAGTGCCGAGAACGAATCGTCAAACAAGAAGATTCGCGGCTGTGCCGCCAAGGCTCGCGCAATGCACAGGCGCTGGCGCTGGCCGCCGGAAACGTTGGTGCCGCCTTGGGCAATCGGTGCACTCAGTTGTTTGGGCTTCTCTTCGACAAAATCCTTCGCCTGGGCAACCCGCAGGGCTTCCCACAGCTCGGTATCGTTGGCGTCGGGCCGGCCAAACTTCAGGTTGGAGGCAATCGTGCCGGAGAACAGGTACGGCTTCTGCGGCACCAACCCCACCAGCTGGGCCATCTGGGGCCGGGTGAAATCGCTGACACTCACCCCGCCAATGCTCACGCTCCCGCTCTGCGGCTCGAACAGGCGCGGTATCAGATTCAACAGCGTCGACTTGCCCGACCCTGTGGAGCCCACAATCGCCGTCGTCTGTCCCTGCCTTGCCGTGAAGCTCACGTTGTTCAGCACGGGACGCTCGGCCCCCGGGTAGCCAAATGAGACGCCGGAAAATTCGACGCCGTGACTTGCAGGCGCCGGGGCACCCTTGGGAACTCTCAGGCTGGGTTCTGCGGAGAGGACCTCGTCCAGGCGTTCGGCCGAGATGGCGGCGCGCGGAATCATCATCACCATGAACACGCCCATCATGACAGCCACCAGGATTTGCAGCAGGTATTGCAAAAACGCCGTGAGGGAGCCAATTTGCATCTGGCCCGAGTCCACGCGCTGCCCACCGAACCACAGCACAGCGGCGGTGGCCAGGTGCAGGATCATCATGATCACGGGAAACATGAGCACAAAGAGGTTTCCCACCTTGACCGAAACACGGGTCAGGGACAGGTTGGCGTCACGGTAGCGCTGGGCTTCAAACTTTTCCCGTACGAACGCCCGGATCACCCGAATGCCGACGATCTGTTCGCGCAGGACTCCATTGACAGTGTCGATCCTGTCCTGCATTTCCCGGAACAATGGCAGCAGTTTCACCACTAGAAAGCCAACCACCAGGAACAACAACGGAACTGAAACCCACACGAGCCAGGACAGTCCAACATCTTCACGCAGCGCCATGATGATGCCGCCAATGCTCATGATGGGCGTGGAGACCATGAAGTTCAGGGTCATCAGGATCAGCATTTGCACTTGCTGGACATCATTGGTGTTGCGGGTGATCAGCGTTGCGGTGCCGAAACGGCTCACATCCAGCGCGCCCAGGGCGTTGACCCGGTGGTAAACCTCCCGGCGCAGATCGCGGCCAATGGCCATGGCCGTGCGGGCGCCGAAGTAGATGCCGCCAATCGCGGTAATGACCTGAACAAAGCAGACCACCACCATGGTGACGCCTGTGGACCAGATGAAATCGGTGTCGCCCTTGGCCACGCCCTGGTCTATGATCTGGGCGTTGAGACTGGGCAAGTACAGCGCCGCTATGGTGGAAATCAGTTGCAGTACAAGCACGGCAGCTATCCACGCCCAATAGGGTTTGGCGTGGCGCAGGGACAGTTGGAGCAGTTTCACGAGAAGCATCCCATTCGAATATACGTTTGAATAGTGGGGTACCCAACATTAAACACGCCCCACCCAGCTATGGCAAGAGTGAAAAACTGTTCCCCAACGCTACGTCCGGAGCCGTGTTTTCAAAGGTGTTTTCGCGCCGCAGAGCACCTTACACGGCGTAGTCGTACTGCCGCATGAAGCGGCCCCGGGCACCGAGAACGGTTGCTGCGTTGTTGGCCCATGAGGCATCGCGCAGCAGAGCCCGGCCAATGAAGACGGCATCCGCGGAGCCGTTGCTCAGCAGCTCGCTGGCCGTGGCGGGATCAGTAATGCGTCCGACGGCGGCCACCAACGTTCCGCTCGCGGCCTTCAGCAACGCCGCATTGCGGGTTTGGTAGTCCTCCCGGTGCGGAATGCTGGCCGGCACCAGGGCTCCCGAGGACGCGTCGATCAGGTCGGCACCATGGTCGGTGGCCCAGCGCGAAAGAACTATGGAATCCTCCACGGTCCAGGCAGCCCTGCCGTCTTCCGGATCCTCGGCCACCCAGTCGGTGGTGGAGATGCGCAAGAAAATCGGCTTGTCGGCGGGCCAGACGGCCCGCACGGCGTCGAGCACCTCAAGGACAATGCGGGCGCGGTTTTCCAGGCTGCCGCCGTAGTTGTCGGTGCGGGTGTTACTCAACGGGGAGAGGAAGGAATGGAGCAAGTAGCCGTGGGCTGCGTGGATTTCCACCACTTCGTAGCCAGCCTCCAGCGCCCGCCGCGCCGAGTCCGCCCAGGCAGCAACAACAGTTGCAATGTCCGCCACGGTCATGGCAGCAGGTTCCGGATATCCCGGGAATGCAATGCCGCTGGGGCCAACCACGGGCCAGCCGCCCTCAGCAGCGGGGACGGGCCCGCCGCCGAGCCAGGGGCGCTCCATCGAGGCCTTGCGTCCGGCGTGGGCCAGCTGAATCCCGGGCACTGCTCCGGCGTCGGCGATGGCTGCGGCCAGGCGGCGGTGGGCGGGGATCTGGGCGTCGTCCCACAGTCCCAGATCGTAAGGGGAAATGCGGCCTTCAGGTAGCACGCCTGTCGCTTCCACCACTGCCAAGCCCACACCTCCGGCGGCACGTGCAGCGTAGTGAGCCAGGTGGAAATCATTCGGAGCACCGACGCCAGAGCCGTCCGAAAGTGCGGAGTACGTGCACATTGGGGACATCCAGACGCGGTTCGGGATGGTGGTTCCACGGACGGTCAGGGGCTCGAACAATTCAGTCATGCGGGGATCTCCCAAAGTTGGCGCATCATTTTCTTAGTACGAGCCTCATCGTAGTATGATGAATCTCGTACAAGCAAACGGCTCGCAAAGGAGCGCAATACAGCATGGGTCCAGCACGCAGCCTTGAGCACCCAACCCCGGAGCAGATGAGCTTGGATTCGATCCTCTCCGCCCTGGCCGATCCTGTCCGACGCACGATTGTGGCGCAATTGGCCGGTGGCCACGACGACCAGGCGTGCATCGCCTTCGCGCTGCCCGTGAGCAAATCGACGTCCACCCACCACTTCCGCGTACTGCGCGAAGCCGGCATCATTTCCCAGCAATATCGCGGAACATCCATTTTGAACGGCCTGCGCACCGAAGAACTGAACCTGCGCTTCCCGGGATTGCTCGACGCCGTGCTCGCGGCAAACTAGTCCCCGCCACCCGAACGGGGAGTAGTTGTTGATGTCAGCGTCCAACATCAACAACTACTGCCCGTTCGCGAGGCACGAGCGGTGGGAGCAGGTGGGGACTAGTTCAGCGGGCCGGTTGCCGTTTCGGCGGCCGCACGGATGGCGCCGGAGCCCACCAGGCGGTCGGCTTCCTCCAACTCCGGGGACAGGAAGCGGTCGCTGCCCGGGCCCGGCACGGTTGCCCGAAGCACCTCAAGGACAGCCGCACCGGCCGGACCGGGGACAAGTTCGCCGTCGGACAGGGAAGTACGCATGTCAATGGCGCGGGTGGCCGTGACGAGCTCAATGGCAAGCACACGACGCAGATTCTCCACGGAACGGCGGAGCTTCCTGGCGGCATGCCACCCCATGGAAACATGGTCCTCCTGCATGGCGGAGCTGGGGATGGAGTCCACTGACGCGGGGACGGCCAGGCGCTTGGAGTCCGAGACCAGCCCGGCCTGGGTGTACTGGGCGATCATGAGGCCCGAGTCGACGCCGGGATCGCCGGCCAGGAAGGCGGGCAGGCCGTGGGACCGGGCAGGGTCAAGCATCCTGTCGGTGCGGCGCTCGGCAATGGAGGCGACGTCGGCGGAGACGATGGCGAGGAAGTCCAGGACGTACGCCACCGGGGCCCCGTGGAAGTTGCCGTTGGAGGACACGCGGCCGTCGGGCAGCACCACCGGGTTATCGATCGAGGCGGCAAGTTCGCGGGTGGCGACCATCAGCGCGTGGTCAACGGTGTCGCGCGCAGCACCGGCCACCTGGGGTGCGCAGCGCAGCGAGTAAGCGTCCTGCACTCGGGTGTCGCCCTCACGGTGCGAGGCCACAATGGGTGAATTGGCCAGCACGCGCAGCATGTTCTCAGCGCTGGCGGCCTGGCCGGGATGCGGGCGCAATTCCATGTGCAGCTCGGGCACGAATACCTGATCGGTGCCCAGCAGGCCTTCGACGCTGAGCGCGGCGGTGATGTCCGCCGTCGTCAGTAGAAGGCGCAGATCGGCGATGGCCATGAGCAGCATGCCCAGCATGCCGTCGGTGCCGTTGACCAGGGCCAGGCCCTCCTTTTCGGCAAGTTCAATGGGCGTGATGCCGGCGTCGGCGAACAAGTCCGGCACGGGGCGGACTACACCGTCCGGGCCGGCAGCCTCGCCCTCGCCCATGAGCACCAGCGCGCAATGGGACAGCGGGGCCAGATCGCCCGAGCAACCGAGCGAGCCAAATTCGCGAACTACCGGCGTGATGCCAGCGTTGAGCACGTCCACCATGGTCTGCACGACGACGGGGCGCACACCTGTGCGGCCGCTGGCCAAAGTCTTGGCGCGCAGGAACATCAGCGCGCGCACCACCTCACGCTCCACGGCCGGCCCCATCCCGGCGGAGTGGCTGCGGATGAGTGATTTTTGCAGCTGGGTGCGCATGTCGGCGGGGATGTGGCGGCTGGCCAGGGCCCCAAAGCCGGTGGAGATGCCGTAGGCAGGGGTTTCGGAATTGGCCAGCTTGTCGATGTGGGCCCTGACCTGTGCGACGCCGGCCAGCGCCTCCGCACTGATGGTCACCTTGGCGCTGTGACGGGCCACGGCGATGACGTCCTCGGGGGTGACCCCGGAGGAGGAAAGAACTACATTTTCGGGGAGAACAGCATTGTTCATGGTGGATCCTTTGCGCGACGGGAATGAGCTTAGTTGCCACTATTCCCTGTTATGGCGCGGAAGTCTGCCCCTTCTTGCGCGCACTGTCCGGCATTCCAGACGCGCCAATTTCCCGGGCATTCCCGGCATGACTCCTCACACCTGTGGGCTCGCAATGGACCACTGAAGCCTCCGTGACGCAGTAACGGTCATCCGCTGTTGATATATCAGCAGCGGATGACCGTTTCGGCGTCATTTGCTCCGGCAGGCGAATCGCATAACCATTCTTGCGGCCCCGTGCCGGATTTACCGCTCGTTGCGCCCATAAATCCTGGTGGACAGCTCCGCAGCCACCTTGGAGACCCGCTCAGCGAGTGCCGGCCACTGTGTGGCGGGCACTTTTTCCTCGAGGAATGTCACGGCGACGGCGGCCACGGGCCAGCCCACGTGGTCCGTTACGGCCGCGGCCACGGAGGCGAAACCATCGGTAACTTCGCCGCTCTCCGTTGAGTAGCCGCGCAGCCGCACCTGATCGAGGTGCGCCGAGAGAGTTGAGTACTTGCCGATGGGGTCCGGCACCTCGGTGCGGGAGCTGAACGCGGCCGCATTGGGGTACAGGGCCCGGACCTGGGATTTGGGCAGGGCGGCCAGAATGGCGCGGCCACTGGCTGTCAGGTGGCTGGGCAGCCGCACGCCAACATCCGTCACCAGGGAGGGCCGGTGTTTGGCACGCTCTTCGACAATGTAGAGAACATCGCGTCCATGCAGCACTGCAAGGTGGGCGCTTTCACCAATCTTGTCCACCAGCGACGCCAGCAAGGGCCGGCCCAAACGTGACAGGGGTTCCTGGCGTGAGTAGGCGCTGCTGAGCTCAAAAGCCGCAACTCCCAGTCCGTAGCGCTGTTCCTCGTGCAGGTGCATGACAAAGCCGCTCTGCTCCATGACGCCCAGCAGGTGATAAACACTTGAGCGCGGCAAATCGAGGGTGGTTGCAATGGTGGATGCTGCCAACGGCCCTCGCTTGGAGGACAGCAATTTCAGGATGCGCAGGGTGTTCTCTGCGGCAGGTACTTTGGATGGCGTCCGTGCAGTGGTTGTCATGGCTTCCTAGTTGTACACCGAAATCGCCAGCAGTCTTTTCTCAATATAGAATATTGCAGTCTGAAATCCCAGATTCTTGGGCAAATTTGGGCACTTTCAGCATAAAACCACCCCATAAAGTGACGCCAGCCACCACTGCCCACCCCTTTAGTGGCGCAGGACTCCCCTGCTACGGCTGCCCACTGTGTTAGAAAGCTCACGCATGAACACCAATGGTTCCGTCCTCAAACGTGGCTTGAACGCCCGCCACATCCGTTTCATGGCGTTGGGTTCGGCCATCGGCACGGGCTTGTTCTACGGGTCCTCCAGTGCCATTCAAAAGGCCGGTCCCGCAGTTCTTTTGGCGTACATCATTGCCGGCGCGGCCGTCTTCATGGTGATGCGCGCCCTCGGGGAATTGGCCGTTCGCCATCCCGTTTCCGGTTCCTTCGGCCAATACGCCAGCCGGTACTTGGGCCCGTTGGCCGGGTTCATCACGGGCTGGACGTACGTTTTTGAGATGGCCATTGTGGCCATTGCCGACGTGACAGCGTTCAGTATCTACATGGGCTTCTGGTTCAACGACGTCCCGCGCTGGATCTGGGTCCTGGCCATCATCTTCTTCCTGGCAGCCATCAATCTGCTCAGTGTGAAGGTCTTCGGCGAACTGGAGTTTTGGTTCTCCCTCATCAAGGTCTCGGCAATTATTGCCATGATCGCAGGAGGTGTAGCCATCATCGTGTTTGGCTTCCACATGGAGGGCGCCCAAACTGTTGCTGGTTTGAATAACCTTGTGGACCACGGCGGATTTATGCCCAACGGCTGGGTGGGCCTGTTGGCAGCGTTCGCCGTGGTGATGTTTGCCTTTGGCGGCATCGAAACCATTGGCGTGACGGCCGGCGAGGCTGCAGACCCGGCCAAATCCATACCGGCAGCCATCAACACTGTGCCTGTGCGCATTTTGCTGTTCTACGTACTGACGCTGGGCGTGCTCATGATGCTGATCCCGTGGGATGAAATCACCGGGGACACCAGCCCCTTCGTGCAAATCTTTGACTCGCTGGGCATTCCCCTGGCGGCACATATCCTCAACGCTGTTGTCATCACGGCAGCCCTTTCCGCCATCAACAGCGACATTTTTGGCTCCGGCCGGGTCCTTTACGGCCTGTCCCAGCAAGGCCACGCACCCGCCGTCTTCGGTAAGATCTCCCGGTCCGGCGTCCCTTGGATGACAGTGGTCCTCATGACGTGCGTATTGCTGGTGGGTGTGGTTCTCAACGCCACCATCCCCGAGGACGTCTTCTTGCTCATCGCCTCAATTGCCACCTTCGCCACGGTGTGGGTGTGGCTCATGATCCTGGCCTCACACGTGGCCATGAAACGCGAAATTGCCCGCAAGGACTTGGCGCCGTCCAACTTCCCTGTCCCCCTCTGGCCGCTGGCTTCGATGGTCACTGGTGCGTTCATGGTGGGTGTGATTGTGCTTTTGGGCATCTACCCGGACACCCGCGTTGCCCTCTACGTTGGCGGCATCTGGCTGGTTCTGCTGGCCATCGCCAACAAACTGTGGGTGCGCGGGCCGGGCCGCGAACGTGCGGTGCTGGTTGACGAATCGTCCCCCGTGGAGCGGACGACGGCGGCACCCGCCCGCCGCTGACACCCTCCCCAACCGTCTACTCGTCGGTCAGGACCACTGCGCTGCGGCCGAACTGGCGCACCTTGGCGTCGTCCCACAGCTGTGCCGGCATGGCCCCGCCCAGCAGGACCCGGGCCAGCCCGGCGCCGTCGCCCAGGGGCGCGTCGCTTCCGGCAATGATGATGTTTCCTGAACGGCGGCCCTTGAGCATGGGCGGATCGGCAATGATCGCTGTGTAGGTGAAGGTCGCGGCGATGGTGGCAGCCTCGCGGCGGGCAGTCACCAGGGCAGGGGAGTCGCCACAATTGACAACATATACGCCACCGGGAATAAGTACCTTACGGGCGGTTGCGGTGAACTCCGCCGTGGTCAGGGCATGCGGTGTCTTGGCACCGGAAAACACGTCTCGAATGATCAAATCGCGGCTGGCTTCGGCGAGTGTTTCCGTGACCTCACGGGCCTCGCCCACCCGGATTTTAAGCAGAGGGGCACGCGGCAGCTCAAACCAGTCGCGGACATAGTTGGCCAATTTGCCATCAATTTCCACCACCACGTTGCGGGATTGCGGGTAGGCGGCCACCAAGAAGCGCGGCATGGAACACGCGGCGCCACCAAGGTTCAGGGTCTTCAGCTTCTCCCCCGCCGCCCACCTGTCCTGCACCAGGGCCATGATCCAGCGCATGTACTCAAAATCCAGGCGGAGCGGATCAGCCAGGTCCACATGCGAGCTTTGCACCCCGTTGAGCATGAGCAACCAGCCGTTGGGGTTGTCGCCGTCGGGGATCAGCTCTGCAGTGCCGGTATCGGTGGCGAAGGTTCCGGCCACGGGCCCCAAGACGCCCGCTTCCGGCTCAACCGGGACATTCTTGGGCGTGCGCTGGCGCCCCATCAGTGGGCCATCATGTGGTGGACGGCGGAAGCAGGCAGCGAGATAGTCACGCCTTCCAGAGTAGTCCAGCCCTAGCGCACCACCGCGATCGCGAACCCATCCCAGCCCTTGGAGCCTGCTGTTTGAATGGCTGTGGCGTCGAGCAAATCGCTGGAACCCATGAATTCCAGTGACGCCCGGATGGCCGCAGCATCGGGGTCACCCCCGGGTTCAAGGATGGCACCCTCCCAGATCACGTTGTCCAGGACGATCACGGCGCCGGGGCGGGTCAGCTTGAGCGCCCATTTCAGGTATGCCACGTTGTTGCCCTTGTCCGCATCGATGAACACAAAGTCGTAGGGTTTCCCACCCAGCAACGTGGGCAGCGTGTCCAGCGCGGCACCTACCCGAATGTCAACCATGGCACCAAACCCTGCACGGTCGATGTTCTTTTGCGCCACCAACGCGTGCTCGGGGAGGTATTCACAGGTGGTGAGGTGGCCATCGCTGGGCAGGGCACGTGCCAGCCAAATGGTGCTAAACCCGGCCAGCGTGCCAATTTCCAGCACCCGTTTGGCCCCTAGAATGCGGGCCAGCAGCATCAACAGCTTCCCGGCATTGGGCGCCACCTCGATCCGCGGCATCCCTGCCGCGTCGATACTGCCAATGACAGCGTCCAGCTCCGGCCCGCCGTGCACCAGCGTGGCAGACAAATACTCTTCTACCTTGATCCAGCCCGGGCTGCTGCGATGCTCAACCATGCCCCCAGCGTAGAACTCTTTTTCCAGCGGCAACAGGGGGCGAAGGCTACAGCGGCCGGCGGGCTCAACCCTCCAGTGCGTCCAGAAGCAGCGCGTTGCCGGCGTCGGCGTCGAGCGCCACAGCCCGGCCAAGCTCCACCGCGGCTGCCGCATAGGCGGGTGAGCCAAGAACCGTGGAGACCGCCGCGGCGATCCGCCCGGGCGATGCACGGCGCGGCACAGCGATGCCAGCCCCGCGGGCCGTCACCCGAACGGCGTTGTCCGCCTGATCGCGGCCATGGTGCAGCACCACGAGCGGCAGCCCGGCAGCGAGCGCCTTGATGACCGTGCCGTGGCCGCCGTGGGTGACCACGACGTTGGCGTGTCGCATGACTTCGGCGTGGGGTGCTGCGGCAAGCACCGAAACGTTGGCGGGCGCCCTGAGGTCTTCCACCTTGATGGCAGGCCCCGTGGTCACCACGCCCCGCACGGGAAGGGTGCCCAGCGCGTCAATGATCCGCTGCAGGCACGCCTGGTGGTTTTGGAAGGTGGAGGACATGGCAACTAGCACCAGCGGGCCTTCTCCAGGTGGTTCGGTCCAGCTCACGTCGGCAGCCCAGGCCGGGTCATCCAGAACCGGCCCCACATAGCGGGCGTTTTCCGGCAGTTCGCCCGGAAAGTCAAACGCCGGGGAGGTCAGAATAAGCTGGAGGTTGGCATGCTGTACTTGGTTCAACGTGGTCGCGATCGGGTCGAGCCGGTATTGGGTGCGGAGAGCGTTGACTGGCGCGAGTGCGTACCTGTCGAAGAGCCAGTTGACGCCGCTGCGCGCCACCTGATCACGCAACCGGCCGAGCGGTCCATGCGCCGGCGCCAGTCCGGCACCGCCCGGCGGCATCCCCTTCGCCGGCAACCCGTAGGTGTTGGGGAGCAGCACATTGAAGGGGACCCGCTTCGCTTCAGCGGCAATCATGGCGCCGAAGGCGAAGAATGAGGTCAGCACCAGGCCGGGCTGAATCCGCTCGATGGCCGCCCCCACCTCACGTGCCTGGTCCGGCGCCGGCCCCGTGATCATGTGCTCCACAGTGTTCCGGGCAAGGCTCATGGGGGATTGTCGTTCCCAGTCGCGCAGCTCACCCGTGGGCGCCACTGACCACGGCAGGAAGGCCGCACCGGTGCCCCTCGTCTGCCCTCCCATGGATTCATCGGCGAGGACAGTGACGTGGTGGCCCCGGTCCACGAGCCTCCGCGCAACGCCAAGTTCCGGTGGAACAGTGCCGCCGCCGTCGGTCAGCGCAAACAGGTACTTGCGCGTTGTGATGGCCCGGGCGCCACCTTGGATGCTGTGGTTCGGCTCCAGGCCAGTCATGGTGCAATGCTACGCCCGGCCATGACCCCCGTCATGTGCCATTTCAGGGTGCCTTTGAAGCACGACGCCGGTTACTCACCCATGGTGTCCAGCGCGCCTTCCAGCCGGGCAACTTTTCCGCTGAGCTCACCGGTGTGGCCAGGGCGGATGTCCGCCTTCAGCACCAGGGAAACACGTGAACCGTACTGGCCCACTGCCTCGGTTGCGCGTTTCACCACATCCATGACTTCATCCCATTCACCCTCTATTTCGGTGAACATGGAGCTGGTGTGGTTGGGCAGCCCCGATTCCCGGACAACCTTCACAGCTGCCGCCACTGCCGTGTGGACTGAGGCGTCGTCGCCGGTTCCTGCGGGGGCGTCTGTGGGTGTGCCGCTGGGCGCCACTGAAAATGCAACGATCATGGGAATCTCCTGTTTAGCCTTTTTGCGTGCTTGTTCCGCTTCCATTATGGGCACTCCTGCCCATTGGCTGCTGCCGCTGTGTGCGGATAAGGTTTCCGGTATGCTTTCCTCTCTCCTTGCCCTTCCGCTGGCACCAGCCCCGGACCCATACGACTACTCCTACAACAGCGACCCCACCATGGATTCAGCTGCAACCCTGGGGATTTTTGCCTTGTTCATGGGCATCTATGCTGTCATTTTCTTAGTCATCTGGTTGGCCAGCGGCTTCGCCTGGGCAGGCTTGTTCGGCAAGGCAGGGCAGCCAAAATGGGCCGCCTTTGTGCCCTTTTACAACACCTGGATCATGGTCAAGATTGCGGGGCGGCCGGAATCAAACTTTTGGTTGCAGTTCATTCCCTACGCTGGCATCTACTGGACCGTTCTCACGCTCAATGACCTGGCCAAGTCCTTCGGCAAGGATGTGGCCTACACGGTTGGCTTGATCTTTGTCCCAGTGGTCTTTGCCGCCATCCTCTCCTACGGGGACGCGAAATACCTGGGCCCGGCTTACCGGACGCCCGAGCAGAAGTACTATGAGCAGCAGTACGGCCAGCAACAGTACGCCCCCACACAGTACGGAGGCGCCACCTTCGGACAGCATTACGGCCAGCCGGATCCCGCCGCACAGCAGTACCCCGGTGCGCAGCAGTACCCCGCACAGCCCCCGTACGGCTCAGGGCCAACCCAACAGTCGTAGCAGGGCAGCGGCGGCGGCGCCAGCAATGACGACCACCAAAAAGGGCGCCTTGAGCCAGAGCGCAACGGCTGCCGCCACCAAGGCGCCCACCCGGGCGTCAAGAACCACATTTGTGCCGCTGGCAGCCACATTGACCACCGTCAGAGAGGCCAACAGCCCTATGGTCAAGGTTCCTGCAATGTGCGACATCCTCGGACTGTCCAGCACCTTCGCCGGAACCAGGTAACCCACAAGTTTTGTGGCGTACGCCAGCACCACTGAAACCAGCAGCCAAAACCACAAGCTCATGATTTTTCCCCGTCCCCGGCATCGTCCGCGTGACTGGCGTTGCCTGTGTGTCCCGTGTGGCTGGCGTTGCCCCTGTGGCCCGAGTGGAGCGCGTAGGGGTCAATGTCCGGTTCCATCCCATCACTGTCATGGCCGGGATCGGGGGCGGGCCGGAACCAACCGATGAGGCCGGCCGTCACAGCTGCCACCAAAATGGGCACGCCGGCTGGAACAAAGGGAATGGCCAGCAGTGTCGCCAGGGCGCACACGATGGCAATGGCTGCCGGCTGGAACGCCTTGATGCGCGGCCAAAGGAGGGCCAGGAACGCTGCCACGGCAGCGCCGTCGAGCCCCCATTGTTTAGGGTCGCCCAGTGCGCCGCCAATGTAGGCACCCACAGCCGTCATGATGTTCCACAGCACAAAAATCCCCACGCCGGCCACCCAGAAGCCGCGTTTTTGCTCCTCCGGGTCCGTCTGGCCTGTTGCTGTAGCGGTGGATTCGTCAATCGTGACGTGGGCTGCCGCAAAACGCCGCCACCCCGCGGGGCGCAACAGGGAATTGATCTGCATACCGTAGATGCCATTGCGAATGCCCAGCAGCGCAGAAGCGCTCATGGCAGCCACGCCGGAGCCGCCACCAGCCACCACGCCGATGAAGGCGAATTGGGAGCCGCCACTGAACAGCAGCAGGCTCAGCACCACCGTTTGCCAGAAGGACAGCCCTGAAGCCACCGAAAGCGCCCCGAAAGACACCCCGTAGAGTCCCGTGGCGATGGCTATCGAGGCGCCAATCTTGGCCGCCGGTGAATCAAAAAGCCTCATGCGCGGCGCACGCTCCACGCCCAGGCGATGAGTGGCAGCTGCAGCGGCAGGCGCACGGAATGGATGCGGCGGGCCTCGCTGCTCCCGTCCGGACCAAAGGCCCGGCGCAGCGCCGAAACGTGGCCCGCGGTGAACCCGGCAAACATGAGCGCTGTTGCGGTGGCGGATGCCTTGCGGGTTGCGGGCAGCAGGAGACCCACAGCGGCCAGGGCCTCCGGGGCTGCCGAGACCAGCACCCACTGGTGGCGCGTCATGATGCCCAGTTCACCGGCCTTGTCCGTGCAGAGAACGGGCGGAACTACGGGGTAGTAGAACTTGGGATTGCGGACGTGGTTCACCGCACTGGCACCCAAGAGGGCGGCCAAGGCCCATGCGCTGACGTTACTTGCCTTCATTGGCCCATGGTTTCACGCTGTATGGCCAAGTCCGGGTTTGCGTCCACACGGCGGACAATGGGAATGGCATTCGTGGCCAGGCTCAGCTGCTCCGTGCCGTGCAGGGCATCGGCTGCGCGCACCAGGGTCAGGTGGGAGAACGCCTGCGGGAAGTTCCCGGCCATCCTGTCCTGCCCAAGATCGTATTCCTCGCTGAGCAGCCCCAGCTCATTGGCCAGACCCACCAGGGTATCCATCAACTCCACGGCCTCGCGGCGGCGCCCCGAATGGGCGTATTGCTCCACCAACCAGAACGAACAAGCCAGGAACGGGTGCTCCCCCGGCTCCAGCCCATCCACTCCGGAGTCGGTTCGGTAACGCAGAATCAGCCCCTTCTCCCCCACCAGTTCCTCCTCCATGGCGGCCACCGTGCCGAGCATTTCCGGGGAATCGTAGGCCACGAACCCCACTTGCGGAATAACCAGCAAGGACGCATCAGTTGTGGTCCCGCCATACGTCTGGGTGAAGGTATTGAGCTCCTTGTTGAAGCCGTAGGCCAAGATCTCGGCACGCAGCAATTCCCGCGTGGCCTCCCAGCTTTCCACCGACCCCGACAACCCGTGGTCGCGAACAGCACGAACGGCGCAGTCAAAAGCCGCCCACATCATGACGCGCGAATGGGTGAAATGCATCAAATCCCCCCGCATTTCCCAAATGCCGTGGTCCTTGTCAGCCAAGTGATTCTCAATGAAGCCCAGCATGGCTTGTTGCAGCGGCCAAGAGAAGTGATCCTCATGCCCGCCAGCGAGCCGCAGCTTTTCCAACGCCACCAGCACCTCACCAACAACATCGGCCTGGTATTGGCCCACGGCGCCGTTGCCAATCCGGACAGGCAGGGCCCCCTCGTAACCCGGCAGGTGGCTCAGCTCGCCTTCGGCCAGGTCCCGCTCCCCGGAGAGCCCGTACATGATTTGCAGGTCTTCCGGGTTGCCTGCCACGGCGCGCAACAGCCAGTCACGCCACTTGAGCGCCTCATCGGCGTAGCCGTGCGTCAGCATCGCCTCCAGCGTCAACGCCGCATCGCGCAGCCAGCAGAACCTGTAGTCCCAGTTCCGTGCGCCGCCAAAGTCCTCCGGCAAAGATGTGGTGGGAGCGGCAACAATCCCACCGGTGTCCTCATGCGTCAGCGCCCGCAGCACCAGCAGGGAACGCTCCACAATGGCGGCGTACTTGCCGTCCTGGTTGTAACGGGACGCCCAGTCTTCCCAATAGGCGCATGTCTGATTTAGTGCATGATCTGTGTCGATCGCCTTCGGGATAGGCCGATGCGAGGGATACCAGTGCAGTTCCTGCTCCACCCGCTCCCCCGCCCGCACAGTGAAAAGCCCGCTGTGTTGATGGCCGACGGCGTGGGGCAGCTCATCCCCGCGCATCACCAGGGCGTCCGGCCCGGCCACGGCAACAATGACTTCCCTGCCGTCGTCCTCGGTCACGCGTCGCACCCAGGGCAGCACCTGGCCGTAGCCCGGACGAACCGTGATTTCCTCGTTGAACTGGACTTCGCCGCTCAAACCATCAACGCGGCGCACAATGGAGGCCCTGCGGTCACCCACGGGCATGAAATCGGTGACGCGCGCGGTGCCCGTGGGGGTACGCCACAGCGTCTCAAGGACAAACGTACGCCCCAGGTAGGACCTGTATTCCACAGCCGCTTCGGGGTGCGCGGGCGCCAAATGCCACCGGCCATGGTCCGCGGTTCCCAGCAACGCGGTAAAAACAGCCGGAGAGTCAAAGCGCGGGAAACAGAGCCAATCGATGCTCCCATCCCGGCCAATGAGGGCGCCTGTGTGTAGATCGGACAGCAGTGCATAGTCTTCAATTCGCGATGCCATGACTCCATGCAATCACATTGCGTCAAGATCCAGCTGTGTATTTTGCCTCGCGGGGTAATTCTCCAACAGCGCTCGAATTTCTGCTGGCCTGTTGCTTGTCACCTGGGCCACGTGCGCGTCAAGGCACAGTTGCAGGTCCTCGGCGCTGTCCACTGTCCACACGCGCAAGGTGCGCCCGGCGGCAAGCCACCTCGCGGCGTTTTCCGGATTGGCACGCAGGTACTCGACGCCGGGTCCGGCGAGCTGGGCAACGCCGTCGTCAACCAGCTTTTCCGCCTCAGCCATGGTCCGGCGTATGAAAAAAGCCATGGTGTGGCCAACTATGGGGCCTACCTCCAGTTCCTCACGGACGTCTTCAACGTCCACCTCTTCCAGGAGCTGGCACAGCTGCCCGGCACTGACTTGCCGGGCCAAATACGTCATCGCATCGGGGTGAAAACTCATGAACGAGACGTTGATGAATCCGGCATTGGAGGACTTCTGGTCCCACCCGTGTAGTCGCAGCGCCTGAAGTGTGGCGTCAATCAATTCTGGATTAAAGGTGGCGCCGTACTTGAATTCGAGGGCCAATCCCACGGGCCGCCCCGCCCCGGCAAGGATCGTAAGGAGTTCGGGCAGAGTCAGCAATTGTGTGGCCACAGTGCCAAAGGCTGACGGGATCTCTGCCCCGTGCCAGCTGCTGAAATCAAGGGCCCGCAGCTGCGCCAGCGTCAGCTCCGCGACCTTGCCCGTCCCGTTGGAGGTCCGGTCCACGTCCTCGTCATGCAACAACACCAAGGCACCGTCGGCACTGAGGCGAAGGTCGCACTCAACCCCGTCGGCGCCGTCGGCCAGTGCCTGTAAATAGGCGGCACGCGTGTGCTCGGCGTAGTGGGAACTAGAGCCGCGGTGGGCGTAGATCTGAACCGTCATGGCACCACGCTACGCTTACTGCATGGCGCAAACACAACAGCTGGGTACAGCAACTTCTGCCACTGCACGCAATCGCGACGCGGAAAAGGCCGCTGCCCTGCGGCGCATGAAGCGCATCGCCCTGGGGTTGTTGCTGTTCATGGCGGTTGTTTTTTGCTTCGCCTTTGCCTTCCAACACCAATATCCGTGGCTGACTTACGTTCGCGCGGCCGCCGAGGGTGGCATGGTGGGCGCGCTGGCCGACTGGTTTGCCGTCACCGCACTGTTCAAGTACCCCATGGGGATCAAAATCCCGCACACCGCCATCATCCCCAACCGCAAGGACGAGATTGGCGCATCCCTGGGCGACTTTGTGGAAACCAATTTCCTCTCCGAAGCTGTCGTCTCGGAGAAATTGGCCAACACCGAGATCGCGCAAAAGGTGGGAACCTGGCTGGCTAAGCCGGAAAGCGCCCAACGCGTGGCCACCGAAGGTTCGGCCGCCATCCGCGGCGCCATGGCAGTTCTCAAGGACGACGACGTCCAGGACATCATCGAGGCGATGGTGCGCAAGCACGTGCTTGAGCCGCCGTGGGGCCCGCCCATTGGCAAACTGGCCGAGCGGATCTTTGCCGACGGCCACCATCATGCCCTGGTGGATCTCCTGGTTGACCGTTCCACCACGTGGATCCGGGCCAATCACACCACCATCAGTGGGCTGGTTGCCGACAGGTCCCCCAGCTGGGTCCCACAGTTTGTGGACGGACTGGTGGGGGACAAAATCTACACCGAAATCTACAAGTTCGCCCGCGCAGTCCAGGACGACCCCCGGCACGAGGTACGCCTGAAACTGGATGAATACCTCAAGGAACTGGCCCAGGAATTGCAGCATGACCCGGCCATGATTGCCAAGGCCGAATCCCTGAAGAACCAGGTTTTAGGCGACCCGGAGGTCCGGGAATTGGCAGGGCGCACCTGGGCCACCATCAAGTCGGCGCTGACCGACGCAGTGGAAGACCCCAACTCCGAGTTGCGCCTCAAATTCACCGCGGCGGTGCAGGACTTTGGCAGCAAACTGGTTAACGATCCCGAGCTGGCTGCAAAGGCCAACAAGTGGATAGCCGACGCTGCCGCCTACCTGGTGGGCACCTACAAGCACGAGATCACCTCCCTGATCACCGACACCGTTGGGCGTTGGGATGCAGTGGAGACGAGCGAGAAGATCGAACTGCAAGTGGGCAAGGACCTGCAGTTCATCCGCATCAACGGCACTGTGGTGGGGTCCCTGGCCGGCCTGGCGATCTTCACCGTGGCAACCCTGGTGTTCGGCTAGCGGCAGCACGAGCAAGCGCCGGCCTGGAGCAAAGATGGGGCCGGCGCGGTGCGGGCACCAGCCCCATCTTTGGGCAAGGCTGCTCTAGCTCTTGAACTCCTTTGGCGGCTTCGGGCCCTTGATTTTCAGTGCCTTCGGGGGTTTGGGCGGCTTGCGGGCGGCATCAAGTTCGGCCAAGAGTTCCGGCGGAATCATCATGGGCGGCGGGCCAAAGGCGCGCTGGGCGGAGGCAATCACGGCCCGACCCATCATGTAGTTGCCCACTCCACCAACTACTGCGCCAACACCAAACGGCAGTGCCTTGCCCACCACGGACGCGCTGCCCTTGACAGCCATCTTCCGCAGGAACCGCTTCTGCATCGGCCCGATGATGCTCTTCACTGCCGCCAGGGGCACGCTCTTCGTGACCGTTTTACCCCACGTTTGCATGGGCGTCCTCCCGTTGCCCAGTGCGTGGCCGGTCAACCCCTGGAGCATGGCAATGCCTTCATCGCCCAAAATAATGGCCATGACGGTGACTTGTGCGGCTTCCGGGTCCTGCAGCCGAACCCCATGAAGCTCCGCGACAGACTGGGCGTACAAGGCCGTCGCCTCAAGAAAGACCACGGTGGCGGCGGCAGAGATGGACAGGGCCGCAACTGTGCCTACCCCCGGGATGATGGCCGTGGCGCCAATGGCCGCGCCACCGGTTCCCACGCCGGAGAGAAAATCGCGCTCCAGCCGTTGGCTCAGCTCGAAGGCAGTGGCGTATGGATGACGCTTGCGAAGCCGGCGCAAGTTCGCCAGAACCAGCGGGCGCTGCACCTCCACCGCCTTGAGCAGCATGCTGTGAACTGCCGGTTTGGGGCGGCCCCGCTCATCAAAAGCCGCACCCGCCGCGATTTCCAACGCCGGGTTGTGCCGTTCTGCCGACTGGGCAAAGCCCGGTCCGGGCATCAAACCACCGTGATTGCTGTCTTTACGTGCCATCGAATCCCCTGCCGTGTGTTTGCCTCAAGGGTAGCCGCCCAAACTGGCAATGGCCCAGACGTTCACTCTGGGGAAACTAGATGCCCGCCGTGAACACTCGACCCTGCTGGGACGTTAGGCTGTGAGCGCTGCGGGAGTTCCGGCGTCGTGCTTGGCATTGGCCCCAAACAGCCTGGTCCGCAGGGCCAGGAACAGCAGCACCATGCCGGTGCTCAGGAAGATGTGGCCCAATCCGGCGATCCCGGGGATTGCGGCGGAGACCTCGGTGACGCCGTCCACCTGAAGGATGCCGTGGACCACCATAATGCTGGCGGTCAGGACCAGACCCGCGTTGTACGTCCAAAAGAACCAGTTAAAGAGCTTTGAATCGGACAGGGTGAACAGCTTTTCCAGGATCAGCACAATCAACAGGACAATGAATCCCAAGGTCAGCAGGTGGGTGTGGACAATGGAGAGCTGGGTGGTGCCCGCAAAATCCTTGCCCTTGGTGAATTCACGGTAAAACAGCCCCGAGAGCACGCCAATGACCATGTAACCGAATGCCGAATAGAAGAGCTTCTTCATGCTGTACCCCTTTTGTTGGTGGGCCCACTGCGGGCCTTTACTCCAGCCTAGGAAGGCACACGGCAACTGCCATCAACCATTTGGTTGAATGTTGCTCAGCGCCGGGGCACTATGCGTGCGGCACGAACGAGCCGGGCACATGGCCGGTGAGAAAAGCTGAGACATCGCTCATCTCCACAGCACTGATGGTGTGCCCCAGACCGCGGTAGACGGAGTCGCTGAGATCCGTGTTTGCCGCCAGCCAGCCAGCCGTGAAAGCCGTGGCGTCCCGGTTGATGACCAGGTCAGCGCGGTCGTGGGCCCAGTAGAAGGGGATCCGGGTGGTCAGCGGTTCCATGGCGGCGAGCAGTTCATTCTTCAACACAAACCCGGACAGGCCCACACCTGCGGTAAACATCTTCGGGCGCAGCCGCATCAAGGTGGTGGCCATGGCCATGCCCTGCGAGAAGCCCAGGACTGATACGGAACTGAATTTGTGCTTGGCCATCATGGTGTCCAGCCAGCTCAAGACGGCAGTGGCGGCACCCACCACCTCCGCGAAGTCATTGCTCAGAAAGTAGTCAAGGAGGAACCAGCCGTAGTCTCCGGAAACGTCCAGCGGAGCCCGGGGTGCTGCACACGTAATACTGCGTGGCAGCTGGCTAAACAACTCGCCCATGCGAGTCTCGTCGGAGCCATAGCCGTGCAGCATCAGCAACAGCGGCGTGCCGGCCCGCTCATGCACCGGGCGGGACCACAAAACCGTATCCATGGCCTAAGACTACTGATCGCCGCGGCGCTGCCACTGCATGATGTCCGCATGACTGCGCTTTGGCGGCTTGGCGGCGGGTTGCGAACCGCCGTCAAGCCGCCAAAGCGCAGTCGAGCCGGAAAAGCGTGGAGTCGAGCCGACCAGCCACACCGCCAAACACCCGAATTTCTGTGTTTATGTGGGAAAGATGTTGACAATCAAAGATAAACGCAGATAAAGTCATGTGAAACAACACCGTGACGCTCGTCACGCGCACTAAGAAGAGCTGTGAAAGGAATCGCATGTTTGCGGAGGAACGGCACCAGAAAATCGCCGAACTCGTCAGCGCCCAGGGCCGGGTTGGTGTCAATGAGCTGGCTGAACTGTTCGCCATCACGCAGGAAACAGTGCGCCGCGACCTGGCTGCGCTTGAGGAATCAGAGTTGCTGCGCCGCGTTCATGGCGGCGCCGTGGCCTTGGACCGCCTCACCCGAACGGAGCTGAGCCTGACTGAACGGCAAAGCCAGCGCCTGGACGAAAAGCAGCGCATAGCCACCGCCGCCATGGCCCTGATCCCCCATGCACCCACGGCCTCGGTTCTGTTGGACTCCGGCACCACCACCGCTGCCCTCGCCGAGCGGCTGAGTGCCTGGGCGCCCGCCAAGGCAGGGGATGAACTGCTTGTCATCACCAACTCCCTGCCCACCGCCGCCTCCTTGAGCACCAACACCCACCTCCTGCTGGACATTGTGGGCGGACGCGTCAGGGGCCTGACCAGCGCAGTTGTCGGTGCCCGTGCCACAGAGCAGCTGGGTGCACTGCGCCCCGACATCGCCTTCATCGGCGCCAACGGCATCCACGCCGACTTTGGCCTGAGCACCCCCGATCCCGTTGAGGCGGCCACCAAAACGGCCATGGTCAGGGCGGCCCGCCAAGTGGTGGTCCTGGCCGACGCCTCCAAGCTCGGCACCGAAACCCTTGTTCGCTTCGCAACCCTTGAGGAGATCGACACCTTGATCACCACCTCCGAACCATCCCCGGAACTGGCCTCAGCCCTCGCCTCAGCCGGCGTTGATGTGGTGATCGCATGATCCTCACCCTGACGCCCAACCCGAGCCTTGACCGCACCATTGAGCTGGCTGCCCCCCTGGAACGAGGGGAGGTTCAACGCGCACACTCCGCCTCGCAGCACCCGGGCGGCAAGGGCGTGAACATTGTTCGGGCCCTTGCCGCGTCCGGCATCGAGGCACTGGCCCTGCTGCCGGGAGATCCGGACGACGCCGTTGTCCGCGCCTTGTCCGTGGAAGCCATCGGGCACATCACCTTGCCCATCGGCGCGGCACTGCGCAGCAATGTGGCCATCACCGAGCCCGACGGCACCACCACCAAAGTCAACGAGCCCGGCCCCACCCTCACGCCAGCGCATGTTGCGGCGTTGCTGGAACTCACTGTTGAAAAGTCTGACGGCGCCTCCTGGCTTGTGCTTGCCGGATCGCTCCCGCCGGGGGTGCCCAGCGATTTTTACGCCACCGTCATTGACGCGGTGCGTGCGGCGTACGGAACCACCGCCCCGAGGATTGCCGTTGACTCCTCAGGTGCACCTTTGCGCGAATGCCTGCGCAGCTCCCCGGACTTGATCAAACCCAATGGTGAGGAACTGGCCGAGCTGGCAGGCACCGGCAATGGACCCGAGCTGGAATCCGACCCTGCACTGGCAGCGGACACAGCATCCTCACTTATCAGTCAGGGAGTTGGCGCAGTCCTGGCCACCCTTGGCTCCAGGGGTGCCGTTTTGGTCACTAATGAAGGCAGCTGGCATGGGCGCGGCCCCGCCATCGAAGCAAAAAGTACAGTCGGCGCAGGCGATAGTGCCCTGGCCGGATATCTGCTGAGCACCTTGCGCGGAGACTCCGCCCAAGCCTGCCTGCAGCAAGCAGTGGCCCATGGGGCGGCCGCAGCTTCTCTCCCCGGAACCATGGTTCCGGCCCTTGCACAAACCAACCCCGCCGCCGTCACCGTGACGGCTCTGGCCTCAGCCGAAGAGATCTGACATGACAACTCTCATCACTACCGATTTGGTGCTCCTTGACACCAATCTGGGCACGGACACCACCGACGTTATCCGCCACCTCGCCGAACTCATTGCTACTTCTGGCCGGGCCTCCGGCGTTGAAGGTTTGTTCGCCGACGCCCTGGCCCGCGAACAAAAAACTGCCACGGGTGTTCCCGGCGGCATAGCCATCCCGCATTGCCGATCCGAGGCAGTCCTGGAACCCACCCTCGCCATGGCACGCCTGAACCCCGCAGTCGACTTCGGCGCCAAAGACGGCCCGGCCGACATCATCTTCTTCATTGCAGCTCCCGCAGGTGCAGACAACGAGCACCTGAAACTGCTCTCCAAGCTGGCCCGCTCACTCATCAAAAAGGACTTCACAGCAGCCCTGCGTGCAGCGGAAACCCCGGCCGAAATCGTAGCCCTCGTCGCGGAAGCGCTGGCCGACAAGCCAAAGGCAGCGGCATCAACCGCACCGGCGGCAGGCGCGACTGCGGCTGCCGCCCCCGGCGAAACCGGCAATGAGGACCCGGGAGCGGCTTCGGGCGTCCGCGAAGCGGGCGGGGTTTCCATTGCCGGTGAAGCCGGGGCGGCCCCGCAGGCTGCACCGCGCCCGTTGCGGCTCGTTGCCGTGACGGCGTGCCCCACAGGCATTGCCCACACGTACAT
This sequence comes from Arthrobacter glacialis, assembly GCF_002909415.1. Lineage (NCBI taxonomy): Bacteria > Bacillati > Actinomycetota > Actinomycetes > Micrococcales > Micrococcaceae > Arthrobacter > Arthrobacter glacialis. Next base: position 100,522 of record NZ_PPXB01000005.1, read on the forward strand.
GGCAGCCGATTCCTTGGTGTTGGCCGCCCAGGAGGCCGGCGTTGACCTGCAGGTTGAAACGCAGGGCTCGGGCGCCGTGACCCCGTTGGATCCGGCGATCATTGCCGCAGCGGATGCCGTGATCTTTGCCGTGGATGTGGATGTTCGCGGCAAGGAGCGCTTTGCCGGCAAACCAGTGATCAACGCTCCTGTGAAGCGCGGCATTGATGAGCCGGCCAAGATGATTCAGGAGGCACTTGCGGCCGCCACGAATCCAAACGCGCACAAGGTGCCGCACTTTGGCGCCGAGGAATCAGCCGAACAAAAGGCTGGCGCCGCCAATGAGCACCTTGGCACCAAGATCAAGAAGGTCTTGCTCACGGGTGTCAGCTACATGATCCCATTTGTGGCCGGTGGCGGTCTGCTGATCGCTCTGGGCTTCCTCTTGGGCGGCTACGACATCACAGATGTTGCCCAGGACGTTGTCCTGCAGAACAGCCTGTTCAACCTGCCCGACGGCGGACTGCTCACGTACCTGGGTGCTGTCGCCTTCATAATCGGAAAGCTTTCCATGAGCTTCCTGGTCCCCGCACTGGCCGGCTACATTGCCTTCGGCATTGCCGACAGGCCCGGCATTGCGCCCGGCTTCACGGCAGGTGCGATTGCCGTGTTCATGGACGCAGGCTTCCTCGGTGGTCTGGTGGGCGGCATCCTGGCCGGTCTTGCCGCGTACTGGATCGGCAGTTGGAGCGTTCCGCGCTGGCTGCGCGGCCTCATGCCGGTCGTCATCATCCCGCTGCTCGGCTCCATCATCGCCTCCGGCGCCATGCTCCTGTTCCTCGGCGCACCCATTGCTGCGCTCACTGTGGCACTGAACAGTTGGCTGACCGGCATGACCGGGGCGTCCGCTGTGGTTTTGGGCATCATCTTGGGACTCATGATGTGTTTCGATTTGGGCGGCCCCGTCAACAAGGTTGCATATTCCTTTGCCGTGGCCGGTTTGGGCGCGGGCACCCTTGCCAGCCAGGCCCCGTGGGAAATCATGGCAACAGTCATGGCTGCCGGAATGGTTCCCCCACTGGCCATGGCACTGGCCACCACCATCGACAAAAAGCGTTTCTCCCTGGCCGAGCGTGAAAATGGCAAGGCCGCATGGCTGCTGGGCGCATCGTTCATCTCCGAAGGCGCCATCCCGTTCGCAGCGGCCGATCCCCTGCGCGTCATCCCTGCAGCAATGCTCGGCGGCGCCGTCACAGGTGCCATGACCATGGCATTCCATGTGACCTCGCAGGCGCCCCACGGCGGATTCTTCGTGTTCTTCGCGATCGGCAACTTGGGCATGTTTGCCTTGTCCATCGCGGTGGGAACTGTGATCTCGGCATTGGCAGTGGTCGCGCTCAAACGCTGGGCCGTCCGCAAGCCCGTTGATAGTGTTGCCACAACGCAACTCGTCGGCCAGTCCAGCTAGGAGCCGGCATTGACTTTCAAAGGAAGCCTTATGCAAAGCTATGTTGGCGTCGGCGTCACCCCGGGGCGCGTGGTAGGCCCGGTACGGATCATGCCCCCTGCCTTGAGCGCACCTCCCGCCGGCGAGAAGTTGGATAGTTCGGCGTCGGCCGAGGCTGCCGCTGCCAAGCTCAAGGAGGCGGGTGCAAGCGTCAAGGAGACCTTGCTGGAGCGGGCCGGCCGGGCCACCGGCGACAGCAAGGCAGTGCTGGACGCCACGGCTTTGATGGCCACGGATCCCATGCTGATCAAGGCGGCCATCAAGCTCATCAACACGGGGCTTTCCGCCGAACGCGCCATCTGGGATGCCGGGGACACTGTTGCCGCCATGCTGATCAGCCTGGGCGGTTACATGGCGGAGCGGTCCCACGACGTCCTCGATGTCCGCTCCCGCATTGTTGCCGCCTTGCGCGGGGTGCCTGCCCCGGAAATCCCGGATTCGCCGGTTCCCTTCATCCTGGTTGCACACGATCTGGCCCCGGCAGACACGGCAACACTTGACCCCGCAAAGGTCATCGCCTTGGTCACAGCCGGTGGTGGGCCGCAGTCGCACACAGCCATCATCGCCCGCAGCCTGGGCCTGCCGGCCGTGGTTGCCGCCCGTGGCGTCACAGAGCTGACGGACGGCGAGTTTGTCTTTGTGGACGGCGCAGCCGGGAGCATCTCAACCCATCCCGGGCAGAACGATGTCGCGGCAGCCCAAAAGTGGACAGAGCAGGCCACCTTGCTGAGCGTCTTTGACGGTTCGGGCCAGCTGGCCGACGGCACCGCGCTGGCGTTGCTGGCCAATGTGGGCGGCGCCAAGGACGCGCAAGCTGCAGCCGCCGCCAATGCCCAGGGCGTGGGTCTTTTGCGCACGGAGTTCTGCTTCCTGGGCCACGACACCGAACCCGGCCATGACGAACAAGTTGCCGCCTACAAGGGTGTTTTCGACGCGTTCCCCGGCGCGAAGGTTGTGGTCCGAACCCTCGATGCCGGGGCTGACAAGCCCCTGCCGTTCCTCACCGATTCCACCGAGCCCAACCCGGCTCTGGGTGTTCGCGGTTACCGGACGGACAGCACCACCCCCGGTGTTCTGGCCCGCCAGTTGGCGGCCATTGCCGACGCCGCAAAGCAATCCGCGGCAGTGGTGTGGGTTATGGCCCCCATGATCTCCACGCCCGCCGAAGCCGCCGACTTTGCGGCCATGTGCGCCACGGCCGGGCTGCAAACACCCGGCGTCATGGTGGAGGTCCCGTCGGCAGCGCTCACCGCACGCCATCTGCTGGACCGGGTTGAATTTGCCAGCCTTGGCACCAACGACCTCACCCAGTACGCCATGGCCGCCGACAGGCAGCTGGGTCCGCTGGCAGCCCTGAATGACCCGTGGCAGCCAGCAGTCCTTGCGTTGGTGCAGGCAACTGTCAACGGCGCCATCGCCCAAGCCAAGCACTCGGCGGCGTTGGCTACCGAGGATTCCGCACCCAAGCCCGTGGGAGTGTGTGGTGAGGCAGCAGCTGACCCGGCACTCGCCGTCGTACTGGCAGGGCTGGGCGTCAGCAGCCTGTCCATGACGGCACGCGCCATCCCGGCTGTCAGCGCAGTCCTGCGCACCGTCACCCTGGCGCAGGCACGCCAACTGGCGGAGCAGGCCGTGGCCGCGGCATCCGCGGCCGAGGCTCGCGAACTGGTCAGGGCCGCACTTCCCGCCCTGGCCGAGCTGGGCCTCTAAGCCCCCACATTTCACACACGTATTGGAGATAGAAATGATTGAACGAACAGCCACCATTGCGAGCACCGTGGGATTGCATGCCCGCCCGGCCTCGATCTTCGCCGAAGCCGCCGGCGATCTGGGTTTTGAGGTGACCATTTCCCGTGCCGGTGAGGCTGCCGAGGACGCTGTGGATGCAGACAGCATGCTGGCACTGATGAGCCTGGGCGTGGAGCACGGGGAAGTTGTTGTGCTGCGTACCGAGAACGATTCCGCCGGCGATTCATTGGAGACGCTGGTGCGCATTTTGGAGACCAACCACGACGCCTAAAACCCTGCACCAAAACCCCGTGTCGAGGCCCGCTAACAGTCTTGGACACGGGGTTTTTACGTGGTTGACAGGAACCCTTCCAAGGGCGCAAAATGCCCCATCTGCTAGAATTTAAGGTCTGCCCGTAGCGATGCAGCAGAAAGTCGCAAGCAAACAGCCTCCTTAAGGGGATCAGCAAATGCCCATAGACCGAAGCATGATTCAACCGGAAAAAGGTGTTAAGGACACCGCAGATCGATCGCAAGCTCGGCTCAAGAAGCCCCGCCTGCCAAAACTTAAGAAACGCCGCCTGGCCGTTGCTGACGTAAATATCGTCAACAAGCCCATGCTCAAAAAAGCCCTCGGCGGCACCGTCGTCGGAAACACCATGGAATGGTACGACGTAGGTGTCTTCGGATACCTGATCGGCACCATGGGACCGGTATTTTTGCCGGAATCAGACCCGGATGTCCGGACCTTGTTCCTCTTGGGCACCTTTGCCGCCACCTTCCTGGCCCGCCCCCTCGGCGGTGTGGTCTTTGGCTGGCTCGGTGACAAGATTGGTCGGCAGAAGGTACTCGCCACCACACTGATAGTCATGGCCGCCTCGACGTTCGCCGTCGGGCTACTGCCCGGATACGCACAAATCGGCATGTGGGCCGCCGCGCTGCTGGTCCTCCTGAAACTGGTCCAAGGCTTTTCTACCGGCGGCGAGTACGCAGGCGCCACCACTTTTGTCAGCGAGTACGCCCCAGACAAGCGACGCGGCTACTTTGCCAGCATTTTGGACCTCGGCAGCTACATGGGATTCGCCATGGGTGCCGCGCTGGTCTCGGTGCTTCAGCTGACCCTTGGCCAGGAAGCCATGGAACAGTGGGGCTGGCGACTGCCATTCCTGATTGCCGGTCCACTGGGTCTCATTGCCGTGTACTTCCGCCTGAAAATCGAGGAATCCCCGCAGTTCCAGGCAACCTTGGACGCCAATGAGGAGCAGTCAAAATCCGCCGCGGCCAGCGACGAAGCCACCTCAAGTGGACCTGTCCACCTGGTCAAGGTTTACTGGCGCCAAGTCCTGCTGGCCATGATCCTGGTGGCAGCAGCCAACACCGCGGGCTACGCCCTCACGTCCTACATGCCAACGTATTTGACTGATTCCATGGGTTATGACGAGTTGCACGGGACCATACTCACCATCCCCATCTTGGTCGCCATGGCCTTGTGCATACCGCTGACAGGTCGCCTCTCCGATAAAATCGGTCGGCGTCCGGTCTTGTGGGTCGGCGCCATCAGCACAGTGGTGCTGGCCACCCCGGCCTTCATCCTGATCAGCCTTGGCCCGATCTGGTCCACCATGCTCGGGCTGGCGCTAATCGCCTTCCCCGTCACCTTCTACGTCTCCAACCTGGCCTCGGCACTGCCGGCGTTGTTCCCGACCTCGAGCCGCTACGGCGGCATGGGGATCTCTTACAACTTTGCTGTGGCGATCTTTGGCGGGACCGCACCCTTCATCATGAAGGGACTAATCACCCTCACCGGCAACACCATGATGCCCGCGTACTACCTGATGTTGACCTCCGCCATTGGCGCGGTGGGCATTTACTTCCTGCGGGAATCTGCCCAGAAGCCGCTGCCCGGTTCCATGCCGAGCGTGGCCACAGTGGAGGAGGCACAGGAGCTGGTGGCTACTCAGGATGACAACCCGTTGCTGGACATGGACCACATGCCCTTTGACGACTCCTATGAGCCGGCGACGCCCGGTGCAGGCATCCCCGTCACGGTGGGCAGGCCGGAGTAGGCAAGTGTCATTGCGCTGGCAGCCGTGGCGGTCGTTTGACCGCTGAGCCGGCCGGCATCGGCCGCCGCGGGAATCTCCACAAAAATGGTGACTTTCCCGTGGCGGTTGTGGCCGCGCGCACCGCGGGCAGGCACCCGCACGGGCCTGTACAGGTGCCCAAACGGATCTTGCACCCGGGCCCGCTCCACCAGGCTCTTGCTGGTCAGGCGCCCGTCGATGTCTTGCAGAGACACAGGGTGGGTTTCCTGCCCATCCAGCACGCAGTTCCATTGAACCGGTTCCATGGCATGTTCCAGGTACAGGGTTTCAAACATGCACGCCAGCAGAGTTTCCCTGCCCGCCGGGTAGAACCGGCGCAGCGGGTACTCACTAGGATTGTGCCGCTGGGCCTTTAGCCAGGCCTGGCGCAGCCAGGAGAAGTCCACCGGCCCCAATGCCGTTGTTAGGGAAAGCTGCCTGTCTGCGTCTTGCAGGAGCCGGAACCCGGAGCCGTCGCGGCCCACAATGCAAATTGCTTGGCCCACATACTCGAAGTCATTCAACAGTGCAGCGGACGTCGGGTACAGCGTGAATTCCCCAGCATCGTCAACGGCAACATAGCCCCGGTGCTGCCCCGCCTGCGGCAAGCCCCCAGAGCCCTCCGGCACCAACTTTTCGCCAACTTCCATGCTGCGCTCACTTCCCTCAAGAATCGGCGGCAGTCTTTCTGACCACCCTGCCCCTTCTTCAATGAGATCACCGCAAGCGCACGCTGAAGCAGTTCTTGACGCGATCCATACGGCGCACAGGCCCTTCTTAACGCGATGTTGACCCAGGGCCGCTTCCCAGCAAGTGACCCGCAGTAGTGGTCGAAAAACACCGCAAAAACTTGTTTTTTCGACCACTACTGCGGGTCAGTTCAGGGGGCGGGCGCAGGGATCAGCGCCCGCGATTGCCGGCCGCTGCTGCGAGCCTGTCTGGCACCAGGCGGCTCAACGCCACCAGCGTGGCGTACCGCTTGGACGGGATGGACACGCTCTTGCCTGCGGCGTTGTCGGCCAGCCCTTCGCGGACCACCCGCTCGGGGTCGAGCCACAGCCATGACGGCACCGCGTCCATGCTGGCGCCCATGCGTTGGTGAAATTCGGTGTGCACAAAGCCTGGGCACAGGGCTGTCACCGCCACCCCTTTGGGCCCATAACGCAGATTGGCAAAGCGGCTGAAACTCGTCAGCCACGCCTTGGCAGCACCGTAGGTGCCGCGCGGAATGAACGCCGAAACGCTTGAGACATTGATGATGCGGCCGTGGCCGCGCGCCAACATGCCCGGCAATGCTGCATGGGTCAGCTGCATGGGGGTTCGGGCTAGAAGACGCAGGTGGGCCGTTTCTTCCTCGACACTGTTGTTTTCAAAGGCCTTGACCAGGCTGAACCCAGCGTTGTTAACCAGCACCGAAACGCCTCGGGCAGGGTCCGCGAGCCGGGCGCTGACGGAGGCAACGCCGTCGTCAGTGAGCAGGTCCGCCGGCAGGACCTCAACGTGAACGCCAAAGTCGGCCCGCAATCGCACGGCCTTGGCTTCAAGTCGGGTGACATCGCGCGCAACCAACACCAGATCATGCTGGGTGCGGCCCAGTTGTTGGGCAAACTCGGCACCCAGCCCCGAGGTGGCTCCCGTAATCAGGGCAGTGGGGCGTTCCACCTAGGCGTCCTGCGCGAGGTCAATGTACTGCGTGTACGGTTCCGGATGCTTGTCCAAAAACCGCAGTACATAGGGGCAATGCGGAATGATGCGCTTGCCGGATGCCACCACGTCGTCGAGGGCGTATCTGGCAAGGATCTTTGCCAGGCCGCGGCCCTCAAAGCCAGGCTGCGCCACTGTGTGGATGAGGTCTATATGACCGGGCAAATCCTTAAAGGAAAGAATCACTGCCAGTTCATCGGCTGCGAACAGTTCGTAACGGTGCCGGGAATCATTGCGCGTCATCCGCACAGTGGCGTCAAAGGGATCGGACTCTTGGGCTGCGAACTCACTCATAAAGTGAGCTTGGCACACTGAGCAGAAGCTGGCAACAGTGTGCCGGGCAGGCTTTTAGGCGCCTGCGCCGCCCTGCCACAAAGCGGTGAACGGCGCGCCGGATGTGACGCGGTTTTTTATGCCCTCGGTAACAAACACCTTGGCGGTGCGGGCTGCCTCCAACGGTGTGGCCCCCTTGGCCAGTTCAGCCGTCACGGCCGCTGCCAGCGAGCAGCCAGCCCCTGATACGGCAACCTCGCCCACCTTGGGGGCGCTGAGCACCTCAAGGGTTTCACCGTCAAAGAAAACGTCGACGGCGTCTGCTCCCTCAAGGCGCACGCCGCCCTTGGCGAGCACTGCTGCCCCGCTGATCTGGTGGATCTTGCGCGCTGCCGCCTTCAAGTCCTCCAAGTTCTTGATCTGCAGGCCGGAGAGTGACTCCGCCTCGAAGTGGTTGGGGGTGACAAAGGTGGCCAGCGGCAGGATCTGGGACTTCAAAGCCTGGTCGGTGTCCAGGGCGTGGCCGGGCTCCTGCCCCTTGCAGATCAGTACCGGGTCAAGGACAACGTGCTTGAATGCCGCCGCCTTCAGGGCTGTCTCAACGGTGGTGATGGTGGCGGGGCTGCCCAGCATGCCAATTTTGACTGTTTCCAACACGGTGGGTGCGCCGGAGGCGGAACCATAGGCCGCCGTCGTGGCTTCCAATTGATCGGCAATCACCTGCTGGTCAACGGGCACGAAACGGTGGTTCCAGTTGTCCTTGGGGTCAAAGGACACAATGCAGGTCAGGTTGACGATGCCGAAGACGCCCAGCTCGTGGAACGTTTTCAGGTCAGCTTGGGCGCCGGCACCGCCTGTCGCTTCGGATCCGGCGATGGTCAGGGCAAGTGCGGGGGCAGTTGTTGTCATGTAACTATCTTGCCATCTTGGCAGGCACTGTTCATGTGCGTCCGCTCGCTGTAGATTCAGCCACGTCAAGTGATATTTCCCCTCACGCAGCAGGAGTTTTTCTTGGATGCCGATTCAACTGCAGTAGTTTTTATTGAATTCCAAAATGACTTCACCTCTGAAGGCGGTGTTTTGCACGGAGCCGTCATGGACTCCATGCACGCCAACGGCACCTTGGACAACGCCGAGAAAGTTCTGGCAGCAGCCCGCGCGGCCGGGGCGACTGTTATTCACTCCCCCATCAGCTTCACCCCCGGGTACAACGAGATTGCCAAACACCCCTATGGGATTCTCAAGGGCGTGGTGGATGCCACCGCATTCGTCAAGGGTGCGTGGGGCGCAGAAATCATGGACAGGTTTGCCCCCGTGGAATCTGACATTGTCATTGAGGGCAAGCGCGGTTTGGATGCGTTTGGAAGCACCAATCTTGACTTCATTTTGCGGGCCAAGGGCATCAAGACTGTGGCGCTGGCAGGATTCCTGACCAATTGTTGCGTTGAATCCACCATGCTCACAGCCTATGAGCGCGGCTACAACGTGGGGACATTGACAGATGCTGTGGCCGCCACAAGCGTTGAAGAGGGGGAATCTGCTGTCAAGTTTGACTACCCCATGTTCTCGACGCCCACCACCTCAGCGGAGTTCATTGCCGCCCTGGAGTCTGCGCGGGGGCTGGAGGATTCCTCGCGAGGCTACACAGGCGTCTCCTGAGGCCGGACGGGGCGGCACAACAAAAATGCCGCCGTTTGACGGATTTGCCATAGTTCAAACTGTGGCAAATCCGGTAAACGGCGGCATTCTCACTAAAGATCGGTGGGCCCTGCGGGGCTCGAACCCGCGACCCACGGATTAAAAGTCCGATGCTCTACCAACTGAGCTAAAGGCCCGACCTAAAGGCAACCACCCAAAGATGAATCCATCCATGGAGAAGTTGTCCGCACAATAGACTACCGCACAGCACACGTCAGAATGCAATTGAAGGCCGGATCCCGGTGTCCGCGTCGCTGCACCCGTACCTCCCACCAGCCGATTCCACAGATTTGGCGCCCGCGGGCCGGTTCTCTCGACCACACCGGGCAGCGGGAGTAGTGTTCGTGTCATGAATGATCGACCAGCCAACAACACGCCCCGCCCGCACAAGCCGGTACCATTTTCCCCTGCCGACTTTGAGCAGTTCGCTGGGGGCATCGATCCGGCACGCGTGTCTGAAGCCGCGCATCTTGCCGCCAGGGCCTTGGTGCACAGCGGACGGGCCAGCAATGACCCGGAAGTCACCAAGCGGCTTGTAAAGCTCGCGGACAAACAGGGCCTCGAAGCCATTGCCGAGATGTGGGCTGCGAGTCCTGCCCGTTCCCTCCCCGGTGCCCTGTGGCGCCTGTACGCCCTCCGCGCCGCCACATTGCAAGACCCCGAGGGCATCAGCGTGTTCTTCCGGGCCGGCCAGCAAAAGGCCCAGGTGGCCAACGCCGTGGCCGGTGTGGCCGAGCCGCCCGGCGCCGAGGAAATCACCACCATGGCCAATGCGATTCTGTCAGGTGCGTTCGACGGCGACTTTGACGTTGCGCTGGAGCGTTCAGCCGCCTTTTGCCGGGTGGTTGCGTTGGGCCAGGCCACCATGGCGGTTGAACGTGAGGCTGCCCACGGGGAACATGCTGCGGCTCTCACCAGGAAGGCACACCAATTGGTACGCACGGCTGAGGATTTGGAGGGTGCCGCCAAGTCCTGGCGCAAGGGCGAACTGGACTAGAAAAAGGCCCCTCAGTTGACACTTTGGGCTGGACGTAGAAGACTGAAAGCGGTGTCGAACCGTGGAACCCCCGGGCTCCATTTTATAGCCGCCTAGAGCGGCCCAGTGCCGAGAGGCGCTCCCGGTTCGACACCACTTTTATGCCCTAAATATTCGGGTTTCCAGGAATCCGCTTTCGACAAAGGCCTCATAGTGAAGTTTCGACTTTTTCCCCAGGAGACCGCAGGGCTGCAAGCGCTGGTGAGCATGTCAGAACACATTCTGAGCGCCACCCACACCCTGGCGGAACTACTCGGAGCTGACCGGGCGGACTTCCCAGCCCTCACAGAATCGCTTCGGCAGGAGGAGTCCGCCTCCACTGCCAACTTCGCCACCTTGCTCACCGCCATGCGGACCAGTTTCATCAATCCGCTGCCCCGCGAAGATTTGTATTCCTTGGGCCAGGTGCTCAATGAGACCAGCGAAATCCTCACGGGTGCTGCCGAAGTTATCGAGCTGTACGTCCTGGACCGGATTCCGGCCCGTGTCAGCGACCAGCTTGAGATCCTCTCCCAGCAGGCGGAACTCACGGCCACCGCCATGCGCTCCCTGAACGATCTGGACGGCTTGGAGGACTACTGGCTGGAGGTCCTCCGGCTGGCCAAACGGGCAGACCACACCCACCGGGTGCTGGTGTCCGAGCTGCTGAAGGACCATAGCCCCACCACCTTTGCCAAGTACAAAACCCTCGCCGACCAGTTCGCGTCCGCGAGCCGGCAGATGCGCGCAGTTGCCACTCAAGTGGGCAGCATTATCGTCAAGGAATCGTGACCTTGATAGCGTTCCTGCTCGGTGCCGTCATTGTCACTGCGGCGCTTTTCGCGTTCCTGAACGGTTTCCGCGATGCCTCATCCGCCGTCGCCCTGTCCGTGCGGACCCGGGCCCTGACGCCATCCGTCGCCCTGTTTCTTGCGAGCTTTTTCAACTGCGTGGGCGCGTTGCTCAGCGTGATGCTCACGGCTGCCTTCGCCGACAGGCTGTTCACAGTGCCGCCGGGCCGGGTCGGGTTGCTTTTGCTGCTGGCGGCGCTCATTGGCGCCTGCCTGTGGGGCCTGTACTTGTGGTGGCGAGGCTTCCCGTCCTCCTCCACACATGCCCTCATCAGCGCACTGGTGGGAGCGTCGCTGGGGTCCGCCATCACCGGCCACGCCCCGCTCGACGGCATCAACACCACCATGCTGACCCTGGTGCTCCTGCCGCTGCTCATCTCCCCCGTGGTGGCGTTCGTGCTGGGTTTTGCCGCCGTCTACCCAACATCGTGGGCTGCCAAGAACACCGCACCCAACCGGGTCAACCGACGCACACGCCAGCTCCAGTCAGTGGCCGGTGCCGCGGTGGCCTTTGGCCATGGCCTCCAGGACGGCCAGCGCACGACGACGGTCCTGCTGTTTGCGTTGGTTGCCGCCGGTTCCATTGGGGTCGGGGAGGTGCCCCTGTGGGTTCCCATCTTCACTGCTGTCCTGCTGGCTGCTGGGACGCTGTGCGGCGGCTGGCGGATTTCCTACACACTGGGACACCGGCTGGTCCGAATCGATCCCATGCGAGGCTTTGTGGCCCAAATGATTGGTGCGGGACTGTTGTTTGTGGGTGCCATTGGCCTGCACATGCCACTGTCCACTACCCACACAGTCACGGGAGCCATTGCAGGCGCCGGGGCCAACCAGCGCTTTGCAACCACCAATAAACAGGTGCTGCGCAAGATCATCCGTGCCTGGCTGGCCACACCCATTGCATGCTTGGCGTTGGGTGCGTTGTTCTTCCTGGCACTCTCCCCCCTGGCCTAGTTCAGGGGCCGGGAACGTGCTGCAGACGGTGAAGGTTTGCTGCAAAGCCCGCCAAGCAGCTTTAATTGTTTTCTCCTGGTAAACAAATCGCCGTTTTTTGCTCGGCTTCAGTGCATTTGCCCATACTTCGACCAGACATTCTGGGACTATGGACAACGGACACAGGAAAAACCGGACTTAGGCTGAGTCGTCCCCGTGATGCCACTCACGAAAACCCGCGTCAGCGTCGCCGCCAACGGGTACCCCAAAAGGAAGTTTTGCCAATGCAAGCCGAGCAGCAGTTATAAAAGACCCTCAAACCCCGCCACCTATCCATGATTGCCATAGCCGGCGTCATCGGCGCCGGGCTATTTGTAGGATCAGGCGCCGCCATCCAGCAGGCAGGACCTGGGATTCTGGTGGCCTACGCGGCGGCCGGCCTTGTAGTCATTCTGGTCATGCGGATGCTGGGGGAAATGGCCGCTGCCCATCCCGAAACCGGTTCCTTTTCCACCTATGCTGACAAGGCTCTGGGGCGATGGGCCGGATTCAGCATCGGCTGGCTGTACGCCTGGTTCTGGATCATTGTGCTCGGTGTGGAAGCCACCGCCGGTGCCGCCATCATGCACCGTTGGGTGCCCGGCGTTGACCAGTGGCAGTGGGCGCTGGTCCTGATGGTGCTTCTGACGCTGACCAACGTGGCCTCCGTGAAGTCCTACGGGGAATTTGAATTCTGGTTTGCCTCCGTCAAGGTTGCCGCCATCATCGTCTTCCTCTTGCTGGGCGTCACTGCCATCCTGGGATTCCTGCCCGGCGTTGACGCGCCAGGCCTGGCGAACCTCACCGGCAACGGCGGCTTCTTCCCGAATGGTCCAGGTGCCGTGCTGGCGGGCGTCCTGGTGGTGGTGTTTTCCTTCTTTGGTGCTGAAATTGCCACGATTGCCGCCGGAGAGTCCGAGAACCCCGTGGATGCTGTGAAGAAGGCCGTGAAGTCCACTGTGTGGCGCATCCTGGTCTTCTACATTGGTTCCGTTGCCATTGTTGTGACGCTGCTGCCGTGGAATGATGCGTCGGTTGCCAAGAGCCCCTACGTTGCAGTCATTGAACTGTTTGGAATCCCCGGCGCCGGCACCATCATGGACGTGTTGGTTCTGACCTCCGTGCTGTCCTGCCTGAACTCGGGCCTGTACACGGCCAGCCGGATGCTTTTCTCGCTGTCGACGCGCGGCGATGCTCCCAAGTCCTGGCGCAAGATCTCCAAGCGCGGAGTCCCTGTCAGTGCCGTTCTGGCCTCCACCGTGGTGGGCTTCGTGACCGTGGGCCTGAACTACCTGTCCCCGGATAAGGTGTTCCTATTCATGGTCAACACCTCCGGCGCCATCGCCTTGTTCGTGTGGCTCGTGATAGCCACGTCCCAGTTGATTTTGCGACGCCGGATGGGCGCCGCGGCCAGGGAGCTCGAGTTGAAGATGTGGTTCTTCCCCTACCTGACCTGGCTTTCCATCGCTGCCATCATGGCCTTGATCGTTGGCATGATCATTGTTCCGCAAACACGGGAGGCGTTGCTGTTATCTGTCGCCTTAGCAGCCGTGGTGGTGGCCATCGGCGTCTTCCGCTACCGCAAGGGCGGTGTCAAGCGGCCCGGCGCTGAGGTGCTCGAGGCCGAGCCCGGCGACAAAGTTTCATCCCGCCCCTAGCAGTTGGCCCGCATCTTCCCCCCGAGTGTGCAGGTAACGCGCCCAAAATCAATTTTGAGAGCATTATGTGCGCACTCACGAACGATTCAGGGTGGCTTACCCGAAGCGGCCGGAAACGTAGTCTTCGGTTGACTTCTCGCCCGGGTTGTTGAAGATGGTGGCGGTGTCCGCGTATTCGATCAGCTTTCCGGGCTTGCCGGTGCCGGCAATGTTGAAGAAGGCCGTTTTGTCGGAGACGCGGGCAGCCTGCTGCATATTGTGTGTCACGATGACCACCGTGTACTCATCCTTGAGCTCGTTGATGAGGTCCTCAATGGCCAGTGTGGAGATGGGGTCAAGGGCGGAGCAGGGCTCATCCATCAGAATTACATCCGGTGACACGGCAATGGCGCGGGCGATGCACAGGCGCTGCTGCTGGCCGCCTGAGAGGCCGGAGCCGGGCTTGTCCAGGCGGTCCTTGACCTCATTCCACAGGTTGGCACCCTGCAGGGACTTCTCCACGAGGGAATCGGCGTCGGACTTGGAAATGCGGCGGCTGTTCAGCTTTACACCGGCCAGGACGTTGTCGCGGATGCTCATGGTGGGGAACGGGTTGGGCCGCTGGAACACCATGCCGATCTGGCTGCGCACGGTCACGGGGTCAACGCCGTCGCCGTAGAGGTTGTCGCCGTCCAGGAGCACCTTGCCCTCAACGCGAGCGCCGGGGATGACCTCGTGCATGCGGTTCAGGGTGCGCAGGAACGTGGACTTGCCACAACCGGACGGACCAATGAACGCTGTGACGGACTTGGCTTCAATGGTGATGCTGACATCTTCCACGGCCCGGAAATCACCGTAGTAAACATTCAAATCACTGACATCAATACGCTTAGACATAGCTAGGGTTCCTTCTAAGAAAAAGTTAGCGGCCGGTTTTCGGCGCAAAGAGGCGGGCCACCAGGCGGGCTCCGAGGTTCAGCAGCATGACAAGAATGATCAACAGCAGCGCCGCAGCCCAGGCACGCTGAGTGGACGGGTCCGCGTTGGACGGCGAGGTGGGTGTCATGATCTGCGTGTAAATGAACGTGGGCAGCGAGGCCATCCACCCGGAGAACACATTCATGTTGATGGTGGTGGCAAATCCTGCCGTCACCAGAAGCGGGGCGGTTTCGCCAATGACACGGGCAATGGCCAAGGTGACACCTGAAGCGATACCCGAGATCGCCGTCGGAATGACCACCTTGAGGATGGTGCGCCACTTGCGCACACCCAGCGCGTAGGCGGCCTCGCGCAGCTCGTTCGGCACAATCTTGAGCATTTCCTCGCTGGAGCGCACCACCACCGGGATCATGAGTACCGAAAGTGCCACGGCGGCCACGAATCCGGTCTTGGTGCCCGGCCCCAGGATCATGGCAAAGAACGCTGCTGCGAACAGGCCCGCCACAATCGAGGGGATGCCTGTCATGACATCCACCAGGAAGGTGATGACCTTGGAGAACGTGTTGCCTGCGCTGTATTCAACCAGGTAGATGGCTGTCAGCAGGCCCACGGGAACGGAGATCAGGGTTGCCCACAAGGTGATCATGACCGAGCCCATGAGTGCGTGGTAGACACCGCCCACCACGGGTGTGCCGTCCTTCACGGAGGCGTTGTCCACGGCGCCCGTCACGCCGTTCATGGAAGTGCTCAGGAAACCGGGGGTCAGCAGTCCGGGCACACCGTTGACAAGAACAGTCCAAATGACTGAGATCAGCGGCAGGAGCGCAACCAGGAAAGCGCCGTAGACCAAAGAGGTGGCGAACTTGTCGGTGGCTTTGCGGCGGCCTTCGACGACGCCGGCGGCCGTCACGTTGCCAATAACGAACAACACGGCGGAGAGAACGGCCCAACCAAAGACGTGGAAGCCAATCAGCGACATCAAGGCAGCAGCAATGACCACTGCGCTGAGGGCGATGACGTAGGGGGTGTACTTGGGGAGGCGGCCGCGGGTCAGGGCGGAGCGCTTACGTTCAGTCATGAGCGTGGCCATTAGTTAGCTCCCGAGAATTCTTTGTGGCGGTTGATGATCCAGCGGGCCACCATGTTTACTGCCAGGGTGATGAGGAAGAGCACCAGGCCTGCTGCGATGAGTTCGTGCATGCGCAGGCCGAAGGCTTCGGGAAAGTCCAGTGCGATCTCGGCGGCAATGGTTTGGTTGCCGGAGCGGATCAGGGAGGCGATCAGGGGTCCTGAGGAAAGGACAAGGGCTACAGCCATGGTTTCACCCAGAGCACGGCCAAGGCCCAGCATGACGGCGCTGATTATGCCGCCGCGGGCAAAAGGTAGAACAGCCATGCGGATCATTTCCCACCGGGTGGCGCCCAACGCCAACGCCGCTTCTTGGTGCAGCATGGGTGCCTGCAGGAAAATCTCCCGGGTAAGTGAGGCAATGATGGGCAGGACCATGACGGCGAGGACAATGCCGGCCGTCAAAATGGTCTTGCCAGTGCTTGAAGCAGGTCCTGCAAAAAGGGGAATCCAGCCCATGTTCTCAGCGAGCCACTGGTACGGCACCTTCAGCTGTGAAGCGAGGAAGCTTGCACCCCAGGCGCCGTAGACAACTGAGGGGATGGCAGCTAGCAGGTCCACCACATATCCCAGGCCACGGGCCAGCTTGCGCGGGGCGTAGTGGGAGATGAACAGGGCCACGGCAATGCCAATGGGTGTGGCAATGAGCAGGGCAATGGTGGCGGCGATGAGCGTGCCAATGACGATGGGGAAGATGTAGGTGAAGAAGCCTTCCCCGCCCGTGATGTCGGCAGCGGGTGCGCTGAAGGTTGGCAACGCCTGGACAACCAGGAACAGGGCCACAGCGAAGAGGACAGCCACAATCAGGGCACCGGCACCCAGTGCCGCACCGGAGAAGACTTTATCTCCGGTGCGGCCTGTTCCGGCTCGACGTGCGAGCTTGGTGGTGGACAATCTAATACCTTTTTGTTTGAGCTTTACTTGGCGACGCTGATGGAGTCGACCGAAGCCTTCGCCTTGGTGGCGAGCGCGGCTGAGAGCGGTGCGCTCTTGGCTGCGTCGGCTGCCTGCTTCTGGCCCTCATCGCTGAGCACGAAGGTGCCGAAGGACTTGACCAGGTCAACGGTTGCGGCGTCCGGGTAGTGCGCGCAGAACACACCGTAGGAGACCAGAACTGCCGGGTAGGCGCCGGCCACAGTGGTGGTGCGGTCCAGCTTCAAGGAAAGATCGTTGGCGGAGCGGCCTTCGACCACCGTTGCGGCGTCAACGGCAATGGCTGCTGCCTCGGCGGTGACGGGGACAAACGTGTCGCCAACCTTCAGCTCAACCTTGCCCAGGGCGTCGGTGACTGCTGAGTCATCGGCGTAGGTGATGGCGCCGGCGGTTTCGGTGGTTGTCTTGACGACGCCGGAGGTGCCCTTGGCATTTTCGCCCGGCAGTGCGGTGGGCCAGTCGCCTGACTTCGCATCTGTCCAGACAGTCTTGGCGGCTGCAGCCAGGTAATCCGTGAAGTTTTCCGTGGTGCCGGAGTTGTCCGAGCGGTGCACGGGGGTGATGGCCAGGTCCGGCAGCGTAGCGTCCGGGTTGGCTGCCTTGATGGCTGCGTCGTTCCAGTTCTTGATGTCGCCGCGGAAGATCTTGGCGATGGTGTCGGCGTCGAGCTTCAAAGCCTTGACACCCTCAACGTTGAACGCAACGGTGATCGGTGAGATGTACCAGGGGACGTTGATGGCGCCGTCGGGCCCGCACTTTTCCTGGGCGGAGACCAGCTCTTCGTCCTTGAGGTACGCATCCGAGCCGGCGAACTGTACGGCGCCTGCAATGAGGGCCTTGCGTCCCGCGCCGGAGCCTTCGGGAGAGTACTGGACCTTGGCGCCGGAGTTGGCGGATTCGAAGCCGGCCTTCCACGCGTCCATGGCTGCTGAGATGGAGCTGGCGCCGGTGCCGGTCAGTGTGCCGGTGACGGTGGGTCCCGCGCTTGCTCCAGTGGTTGCGCCGTTGCCGGTTTCCACCACGTTGTCAGTTCCGCAGGCTGTCAGTGCCAATGCACCGACGGTGAGTACTGCTGCCACGCGGCCAATGTGAAGTGCCTTCACGCGATCTACCTCTTCGTTGGGTTGCTTTCGATTTCTTACTCTTTGACGTTAAGCAACCGAGGTAACGCAACACCCCCACCTAGGTGAACGGAAGGTTAACGCTGCGGGGATTCTTGGTTTTGCTGTACGACGCCGGTCACATCAGTAACCGTTGTTCGCTGGGCGTTGCGCTGTCGCCGGGCGCAAAAGCCGTGGGCCAGCGCAAGCCCATCGGGTGTTTGGCCCGGTGAAGCATAGACTTGGCACCATGCCCGAGTCAGCCCCGGCAAAGCACACAAAGCCGGCAGCAACAGTACGTTTCCTGAAACGTCGCGCCCGTTTAGGGTTGCGCCGCAGCTACGGTTCAGTGGTCCAGGCCCTGATGATGACCGTCTGCGCAGTGGGCGCCTACTACTTCTCCGAACTGGTTTTGGGGCATCAAGGCCCCTTGTTTGCTGCCACCAGCGCCATTATTGCCCTTGGCTTTACCAGGGATCCGCGTCTTCGCCGGGTACTGGAGGTGGGAATGGGCTGCACCCTTGGCATTGCGGTGGGTGACGTCCTGGTGCATTGGCTGGGTCCTGGCATTTGGCAGGCGGCACTGGTGCTTTTTCTGTCCATCCTGCTGGCACGGTTCTTGGACACTGGCGCCATCTTCACCACCCAACTGGCGCTCCAGTCCCTGCTGGTAGTTTTGCTGCCCATGCCGGCAGGTGGGCCATTCACCCGCAGCATTGACGCCATCGTGGGTGGTTGTTTCGCCCTGGCGGCAACGTTCCTGCTGCCCCGGGATCCGCGGCGGGAGCCCAAGGAGGACCTCAAGGAAGTCCTCGGCGAGTTGTCGCTTGTGTTGCGTGAATGCGCTTCCGCCCTTTCCTACAACGATTCCACCACGGCCTGGCACGCCCTGGTGAGAGCCCGCAGCCAACAACCACGCATCGATGCCATGCGCCAAGGCTTGCGCGGCTCTGTGGAAATTGCCAGATTGTCGCCCATGTACAGGCGCCATTTCCAGGAAGTGGAGGGGATGGCCAAGTTGATGGTCCGGGTTGACTATGCCATGCGTTCCAGTCGGGTCTTTGCCCGTCGGCTGGCCAGCACCATCAACAATGCGGCACTGTCCGAGGCCGGCAGCGTTCACCTTGGAGAAATCATGAGCGAATGCGCATCAGCTGTGGATGAGCTCGCTGCAGCGGTTTCTGACA
This sequence comes from Arthrobacter glacialis, assembly GCF_002909415.1. Lineage (NCBI taxonomy): Bacteria > Bacillati > Actinomycetota > Actinomycetes > Micrococcales > Micrococcaceae > Arthrobacter > Arthrobacter glacialis. The sequence goes on from NZ_PPXB01000005.1 coordinate 119,257, forward strand.
CTACGTCCAGGGCCACCCTCAGTCATGCCCGCGATTCGCTCGCCGACATTGCCATGAGGCTGCACCCGAACAAGCTGGAAATCTCACGGATGGAGGGCGAAGCCCTTGTGCTGCTCTTGCGTCCACTGGTGGTGGATCTTCTGGAGGCGGCCCAGATGGATCCTTCCGAAGCCCGGGATTTGCTGCCCGAACTTTAGTTTTCTGCGCGAACTTATCCACAGCGCCTTGGGCACCAGCAGCATCATGTCAGTGCCCGGCGCTAGGGTTGAGTCATGGCAACAAAGAGCGCAAAGACCAACTCAGGGCAAAACTTCCGTTGCGGCGAATGTGGCTGGACGGCCGTCAAATGGGTGGGCCGCTGCGGCGAATGCCAGGCTTGGGGCACGCTGGAGGAAATCGGCATGGTCGTCATCAGGACCACCGCCGCCACCACAGTTGTCCGGCCTGCCCAGCTCATCTCCGAGGTGGATGCCTCCAAGGCAGCCCACAATCTCACGGGTGTGCCGGAGCTTGACCGCGTCCTGGGCGGCGGCATGGTGCCAGGTGCCGTGATCCTGCTGGCGGGGGAACCCGGCGTCGGAAAATCAACGCTGCTGCTGGATGTTGCGGCAAAGTTTGCCCGCAATGAGCATGGCCGCGAACCCAAAAAGGTCCTGTACCTGACGGGTGAGGAATCTGCCGCCCAGGTGAAATTGCGGGCCGAACGCATTGGCGCCGTGGCCGATACCTTGTATTTGGGTGCCGAAACCGATCTTGGCACGGCGCTTGGCCAGGTGGAGGCCGTGCAGCCCGCCCTGTTGATTGTGGATTCGGTACAGACTTTCAGCAGCGCCATGGTTGACGGCAGTGCCGGCGGGGTGTCGCAGGTGCGCGAGGTTGCGGCGTCGCTCATTGCAGCAGCCAAACGCCTGAACATGACAACTCTGCTGGTGGGCCACGTGACCAAGGACGGCTCCATTGCCGGGCCCCGCCTGCTGGAGCACCTGGTGGATGTTGTGTGCCAGTTCGACGGCGAACGCCACTCCCGTCTGCGTCTGCTGCGTGCGGTCAAGAACCGTTACGGCCAAACCGATGAGGTGGGCTGTTTTGACCTCACCGACAACGGCATTGAAGGCCTGGCCGATCCCAGCGGCTTGTTTACCTCCCGCACCTCCCAGCCCGTTTCCGGCACCTGCATCACGGTGACCATGGAGGGCCGCCGGCCGTTGCTGGCTGAGGTGCAGGCACTACTGACCCCGGCACTGGGTTCCTCGCCCCGCCGCACGGTTTCCGGCCTGGATTCGACCCGCATTGGCATGTTGCTTGCCGTGCTGCAGCAAAGGGCCGGACTGCGCTTGGATGCTGACGACAGCTACGTGGCAACAGTGGGCGGCGCCAAGCTCTCCGAACCGGCCATGGATCTGGCCGTGGCCTTGTCCATTGTGTCCGCCAAAACCAACAAGCCGGTCCACGGCAAGATGGTGGCGTTTGGCGAGGTGGGTCTGGCCGGGGAGGTCCGCCCCGTGCCGGGCATCAATCAGCGCATCCAGGAGGCCAGCCGGTTGGGTTACACCCACGCCCTGGTCCCGTTGAGCTCAACGGGGCCCGGCCCCATTCCGCCGGACTTCACAGTGAAGGAAATCGAGCACATCGCAGAGGCGACGGAACTGTTGCTCCACGGCTAAAGCGAGCTCCGCCGACGCCGTCTGTTGTCCCGAAATTGCGCGAAAACGGCACATTTCCACGACTGGCTGGCTAAAAGGCCAATCCAGCCGGAAAACACGGCTACTTCCCACTATTATGGGCATTGTGACTTGCGCGGATTCCCGTGCTCGAAAAGAAGGAACCGCCCATGCTCCGCAGCCCCGAAGAGGCTTTGAAAGCCACTCTTGCCCGTGTCGCGCCGGGAACGCCGTTGCGTGATGGACTGGAACGAATTCTTCGAGGCCGCACGGGCGCACTGATTGTGCTCGGCTCGGACAAAACCATTGACAGCCTGTGCTCCGGCGGCTTTGAGATCGGCATTGACTTTGCCCCCACAAGTCTGCGTGAACTGGCCAAAATGGACGGCGCTATTGTGTGCGACAAGGACGTCACCAAAATTATTCGGGCAGCCGTCCAGCTGGTGCCGGACCCGAGCATTGAAACCCAGGAATCTGGAACCCGCCACCGAACCGCGGAGCGGGTGGCCATTCAAACCGGTGTACCTGTTGTTTCGGTCAGCCAGTCCATGCAGATCATTGCCTTGTACGTGGACGGGCTGCGCTACGTTTTGGAGGGTTCAGAAAAGGTCCTGGCCCGCGCCAACCAGGCCCTGGCCACCCTGGAACGCTACCGCGCGCGCCTGGACCAGGTGACAAGTTCACTCTCCGCCCTGGAGATCGAGGCCATGGTCACTGTCCGCGATGTTGCCGTCACCTTGCAGCGCCATGAGATGGTGCGCCGAATCTCGGAAGAAATCGCCCAATACGTGCTGGAACTCGGCGTGGACGGGCGCCTGCTCTCCTTGCAACTGGAGGAACTCTCCACCACCCGCGGCTCCGGAGCTGACATGGTGATTCGCGACTACACGGTCCCGGAGACAACGGATGTGGATGCTGCTGTAGCGGCGCTTCAAGAGATCGATCAAGCGGATTTGATCAACCTGAACCTCATTGCCAACATTGTTGGCCTGACCACCGGGGGCAACGATTCCCTGGACATCATGATCCAGCCGCGCGGATACCGCTTGGTGTCGGGCTTGAAGGCCGTGCCCGGTGCAGTGGCCGGGCGCCTGGTTGACCACTTTGGCGGGCTGCAGAACTTGATGGCAGCCACCATTGATGAGCTCATGGTTGTGGATGGCATCGGTGAACTGCGTGCACGCAACGTGCGCGAGGGCCTGTCGCGTATTGCCGAAGCCAGCCTGCTGGACCGTTTCCTGTAACCCCGCGTCCCCGGCCACCAAGGCAGCCGCCCCTATTGCAGCGTGAACGTCACCGGTTCACTGGACCATTTGCCAAGTTTTGCCACAAACGCATAGGTGCCGCCTGAGCGCCCCGGTTCAACGGCAACCTTGGCGCAGCCGGGGGCGCTGCGCTTCACCTTCCAGACAAAATTGGCGGTCTCGGAAGCTCCCGGTGCCAAATTTTTCACCAAGTCAGTTGCGTCCAGCTGGCAGTGCATCGAATTAAAGATGACGTCTTCGCCACTGGTGATCTGGAATTCCATCTGGCTGGTGCCCACGTTGATGTCGCACGGGGACTTTCCTGAGTTGGTCACACGCAGCGTCAGGACGGGGAATTCCTCGGGACCGTAAGCCGGCTTGTCCACAGTGGCGGTTACCTTGATCCCGGCTTCATCACACACGGCTGCCGGCGGCGTGCCCGGTTTCACTGCCGGTTTGGCTTTCGCTGAGCTGGTGCTGGCCGGTTCGGCATTGCTGGTTGGCGCAGAGCCGCTACTCAATAGTCCTGAGATGAAAATTCCGCCGGCTATCAGCCCCGCGATGATCAACAGGACCAGCACACCCGCCACTTGGCGGCGCCTGCGGTACACCTTGTCCGAAACTGGCTGCCTGCTGGCAGGCACGGGTGCGGGGCCCCTGCCGCCTGTTGAATTCCCTTGCTCACCCACCTATCCAGAGTATCGAAGGGCCGGCCGCCTTGGCGCCAACCACGCCGCCAGCCAGCATGTGAACCACGCCGCGTGACTTAGAGTTGAACTGCCGCTTTGGGCGAAGCCAGCGGCGCAGCGAAGGGAGATGTGGTGCATCAGGAAATCACGCGATGGTTCGGGCAACAGGCCAGGGATCTGCCGTGGCGCAGGGACTGCTCGGCGTGGGGCATCCTGGTCAGCGAAATCATGCTCCAACAAACGCCGGTGGTCCGTGTGCAGCCCGTCTGGGAGGAGTGGATGGAGCGCTGGCCCACCCCTGCGGATTTTGCCGCCGCTCCGGCCGCCGATGTCCTGCGGGCTTGGGGGCGGCTGGGATACCCCCGCCGGGCCTTGCGCCTGCATGCCGCCGCTGCGCGGATTCTTGAGGAGCACGACGGCGCAGTCCCGGACACTTACCCGGAACTTCTGGCCCTTCCCGGCGTGGGGACGTACACAGCGGCGGCCGTTGCCGCTTTTGCGTTTGGCCGGCGCACAACAGTTGTGGACACCAACATTCGCCGTGTTCATGCCCGGCTGGTCATTGGTCAGGCGCTCCCCGCCCCGGCCCTCACAGCCGCTGAAACAGCCCTGGCCACGGACCTGCTACCGGAAGATGCTGACGAATCGGTGCTGTGGAATGCGGCCGTGATGGAACTTGGTGCCGTCATCTGCACGGCACGCAGCCCAAAGTGCGATCTGTGCCCCGTACTGGAGAAGTGCGCATGGATTGCAGCCGGCCAGCCGGAGCCCACATACATTCCCAAGGGCCAGCCGTGGGCCGGGACCGACAGGCAGGTGCGCGGTGCGGTCATGGCCGTGTTGCGTGCCGCCAGCTCCCCCGTTCACGCCGATCTGTTCTGGGACTCCGTGGCCGCACAAGTCCACGCCGAAACGGCCCCCGCGCTGCGCAAGCTGCACGACCTCAACACCCACGCCCCGCAGCTTGAGCGCGCCCTGGCTGGCCTGCTCTCCGACGGACTGGCCCAACTCTCCGAAACCGGCTACCACCTCCCCCACTGATCGAGCCTGTCGAGATCAAGGTCTCAACAGGCTCGACCACCGAACCGACAAGCTTGACCACCGGCAGCGGCGGGACCGGTGTTTCCGGAGGCGACGTCAGGGAGGCCGGAGGCCGCCCGCGGCCGAGGGCCGGAAAGTCGCCGAGGAAATGCCGGTTCCGCCGCCGATGCGTAGCCGGGGACTTAGATCTCGCCGAAGCCGGCCTCGACTTCCCGGCGCACCAGGTCCACGGCGCGCTTGGCGTCGGGCCCGGTGGCGGAGATGTTCAGCTCGGCGCCTTGGCCCGCGCCCAGAGTCATCAGCATCATGACGGATTGTCCGTCCACACCGTTGATCTCTATCTCCACGTCCATGGCACCGAGTTCCCCGGCCAACACGGCAGCTGGGCGGGCGTGCAGGCCCATCGGGTTGATCAACGTGACAACTGCCGTCACGGCGCCGGCTTCCCCCGCGTCAGCCGTCGATGGGAGCGCGGTAGCGGTGCCGCCAGCAGGGGATGCTGCCACGGGATTAAGCGCCGTCTCGGCTGCCTTGCACACAACATCCAGGGCTGCCCCTGACTGCGCCGCAACGGCTGCAGCGATGGAGCCCTCCACCAGTGGCGCGTTGGCCAACAGAACAGTATCCGGGTTGCCCATGAACTCTAGGGCGGACTCTGCGGTCATGACGGCCGAACCCAAGTCGGTGAGAACCACAGCACCGGCGCCCGTGTCAGCCAGACCCAAGGCTGTCATGACCTTGTCCAGGGACGTCCCAATGCCGCCGTCGTCCATTCCGCCGGCGGGGATCAACACCACATCGGGGGCCATTTGAGCGGCCAGCTCCACCACCCCGGCCGCCAGTTGGACGCTGTGGGAGACGATCACCAGGCCGACGCTCATGCGCCAGCCCCCGCAGCATTGGCTGCAGCGCGCAGGATCAGCGCGGAGGAGGCCGCACCCGGATCGCGGTGGCCCATGGCACGCTCCCCCAAGTAGCTGGCCCGGCCCTTGCGCGCAATCAAGGGATCGGTGCTCACGGCTCCAGACTCGGCGGCGGTTGCTGCAGCATCCAGCACAGCGGCCGGTCCAGCCCCTGCCGCGGCTGCGGCCACCGCGGCATCGACTGCCGGAGTCCAGGCGTCGATCATGGTTTTGTCGCCTACCTCGGCTTTGCCACGGGCCACCACGCCGTCTCGGGCTGCGCCCAGGGCGGCACCGAGCATGGCCGCATCCAGTTCCGCAGCATCGCCAACGGTTGTGGCCGCACGCAAGAACGCCGTGCCGTACAGGGGCCCGGCGGCGCCGCCCACCTTGGACATCAAGGTCATGGCAGCCAGCTTGAAGGCTGCTCCCGGAGTTGCTGGCGCCTGCGCATCCAAGGCCTCGAGGACGGCGCTGAAGCCGCGGTCAAGGTTCTCCCCGTGATCGCCGTCGCCAATGACCCTGTCCAGCTCAATCAGGGCCATGCGGTTTTCCGCGACAACGGCTGCGCTGCGGCGCAACCAGTCAATGGCCCAGTCAACAGTGAGAAAAGTTGAGTCCGCCATTTACATCCCCCAGCGAAGAGCAGGTGTGTTGACGGGAGCGTCCCACAGGGCAGTCATTTCATCATCCAGGCGCAGAACTGAAATGGAGCAGCCCTGCATTTCCAGTGCCGTGATGTAGTTGCCCACCAGCGAACGTTCCACCACCAGCCCGGCATCTGCGAGAACCTTGGCGGCGCGCCTGTAAACGATGTACAGCTCGCTGGCGGGTGTGCCTCCCATGCCGTTGACAAACAAAAGCACCTTGTCCCCCGCCACCGGTGCCAGGTCGGTCAGAATGGGTTGGAGCAGCCTGTCCGTGATGCCATCGGCGTTCTCCATGGGAATCTTGTGGCGGCCAGGCTCGCCGTGGATGCCAATACCAATCTCAATCTCGTCCTCGGCCAGCGCAAAGCTGGGCACGCCCGCGTGCGGGACAGTGCAGGCAGAGAGGGCCACGCCCATGCTGCGCACGTTGTCGTTGACGCGCTGGCCAATCGCGGCAACTGAATCCAGGTCATCACCGCGTTCGGCGGCGGCGCCGGCAATCTTTTCCACCAGCACGGTGCCGCCCACGCCGCGGCGCCCGGCCGTGTACAGCGAATCTTCCACGGCAACGTCGTCGTTCACCAACACGGTGCGGACTTCAACGCCTTCAGCCTGGGCCATTTCGGCCGCCGTTTCGAAGTTGAGGACATCGCCCGTGTAGTTCTTTACGATGTGGACCACACCGGCACCTGAGTCCGCTGCCAGGGTGGCGGGAATGATGGCATCCGGTGTGGGGGAGGTAAACATGGCCCCGGGCACTGCCGCATCCAGCATTCCGTAGCCAACATATCCTGCGTGCAAGGGCTCATGGCCGCTGCCGCCGCCGGATATCAAGCCGACCTTGCCAGCTTTGGGTGCCTGTTTACGCGTGACAAACAAGGGGTCGGGGTGCACAGTGACGTGGGCAGCGTGCGCCAGCCCAAATCCTTCCACCGATTCGTTGACTACAGTCTTGGGATCATTGATGAGCTTTTTCACGGCCAAACCCTCCGAAATCACGCAGCGAACATTGCAGACGCGCGGATAATTCGCATGCCTTGCCTTGAACCCTACCCGGGGAGATTGCCTGTTGCTAGGGGCTGCACCGGGCACGGAAACTGTTTCGGCCAGGCAGCCGCTGGCTCCTAGAGGTGGCGGATCATCCGCGTGTTGCCCAACGTGTTGGGTTTGACCCTGGCCAGGTCAAGGAATTCGGCAACACCCTCATCGGCGGAGCGCAGCAGCTCTGAGTAAACTGCCGGATCTATCGCACCCTGATCGGCCATGACTTCAAAGCCGTGCCGGATGAAGAAATCAACTTCAAAGGTTAGGCAGAATACTCGGCTGACCCCCAGAGCCCGGGCCCGCTCCAGGAGCTGCTCCACCAGCGTGCGGCCAATCCCTTTGCCGCGCCAGGCGTCGGCGCTGGCGAGCGTCCGGATTTCGGCGAGGTCTTCCCACATGACGTGCAGGGCACCGCAGCCAACCGTCTCGCCGTCGATCTCCGCTATGAGGAATTCCTGGATGCCTTCAAAGTAGGTGACGGACTCCTTGGAGATCAAGATTCGCTTCTCGGCCAGCGGCGCCACCAGGTCCTTGATGGCGTGGACGTCTGAGGTGCGTGCGGGGCGAATAGTTAGAGCTGAAGTCACTGGATTAGTCTATGACCCTTGGCGGCGCTCCTGTGACGGGCACCCTTGAGCCCCACTCGGCCCGCCGTGCAAAAAATAAAGGGCGCACAAGCTGTGCAGCTTGTGCGCCCTTTATTGTGTTTCGCTATGCGGAGGCTGTGATGGCGTCCGGGATGTGCGGCTTGGCCGTGCCCACGAACGTGAACTTGGCGTCGTCGCCCTCGCCCTCAACTCCAACGGTGACAATGTCCCCGTCCTTGAGTTCGCCGAAGAGGATCTTCTCCGAGAGGTGGTCCTCGATCTCGCGCTGGATGGTGCGGCGCAGCGGCCGTGCACCCATGGCGGGGTCGTAGCCCTTGGTGGCGAGCAGGATCTTGGCTGCGGGTGTGAGCACAATGCCCATGCCCTTGTCAGCCAGACGGGCCTCCAGGCGTGCCACCATCAGGTCAACGATCTCGATGATCTCGTCCTGGGTGAGCTGCGGGAACACCACAACGTCATCCACACGGTTCAAGAACTCGGGGCGGAAGTGCTGCTTGAGCTCTTGGGTGACCCGTGCCCGCATCCGGTTGTAGCCGGTCTGCGTGTCCGAACCCTGCTGGAAGCCAGTGGCGATCGACTTGGAAATATCGCGCGTCCCCAGGTTGGTGGTCATGATGATGATGGTGTTCTTGAAGTCCACCACACGGCCCTGGCTGTCGGTGAGACGGCCATCTTCCAGGATCTGCAACAAGGAGTTGAACAGGTCGGCGTGCGCCTTTTCAACCTCATCGAAGAGCACTACGGAGAACGGGCGACGGCGGACCTTCTCGGTCAGCTGCCCACCTTCCTCGTAGCCAACATAGCCAGGAGGTGCACCGAACAAACGGGAAACGGTGTGCTTTTCCGAGTACTCGGACATGTCCAAGGTGATGAGTGCGTCTTCGTCACCGAAGAGGAACTCGGCAAGAGCCTTGGCCAGCTCAGTCTTACCAACACCCGTGGGGCCGGCAAAGATGAATGAGCCGCCGGGGCGCTTGGGATCCTTCAACCCTGATCGGGTGCGTCGGATGGCCTGCGAGATGGACTTGATGGCCTCATTCTGACCAACCACACGCTTGTGCAGCTCGTCTTCCATCTTGAGCAGACGCGTGGACTCGGCCTCGGTCAGCTTGAAGACGGGGATGCCTGTGGAGTTGGCAAGCACCTCGGCGATGAGTTCTTCATCCACCTCGGAGATTTCATCCAAGCCACCGGTCTTCCAGAGGCGCTCCTTGTCAGCGCGGGCAACAATGAGCTTCTGCTCGTCGTCGCGCAGCGCAGCGGCCCCCTCAAAGTCCTGGGCGTCAATGGCGTCTTCCTTGCGCTTCTTGACCACGGCAATTTCAACATCCATGGCCTTGAGCTCGGGCGGCGCCGTCATGCGGCGAATGCGCAGACGCGCACCTGCCTCATCGATCAAGTCAATGGCCTTGTCAGGCAGGAACCTGTCACTGATGTACCGGTCCGCCAATGTGGCAGCAGCGCTCAGGGCACCATCTGTGATGGAGACACGGTGGTGCGCCTCGTAGCGGTCACGCAGGCCCTTGAGGATCTCAATGGTCAGCGGAACTGTGGGTTCCTGCACCTGGATGGGCTGGAAACGTCGTTCCAGGGCCGCATCCTTTTCAATGTGCTTGCGGTACTCATCGAGCGTTGTGGCACCAATGGTCTGCAGTTCCCCGCGAGCCAGCATGGGCTTGAGGATGGATGCAGCATCAATGGCACCTTCGGCCGCACCGGCACCAACAAGTGTGTGGATCTCATCGATGAACAAGATGATGTCACCACGGGTGCGGATTTCCTTGAGGACCTTCTTCAGGCGCTCCTCAAAGTCACCGCGGTAGCGTGAACCGGCAACCAGCGAACCAAGGTCAAGGGTGTACAGCTGCTTGTCCTTGATGGTCTCGGGCACGTCGCCGCGCACAATGGCCTGCGCCAGACCTTCCACAACAGCTGTCTTGCCCACGCCCGGCTCACCAATGAGCACAGGGTTGTTCTTGGTGCGGCGGGAGAGGATCTGCATGACGCGTTCCATCTCATGCTCGCGCCCAATAACAGGGTCGAGTTTGTTTTCCCGGGCTGCCTGGGTCAGGTTGCGGCCAAACTGGTCCAGAACCACGGAGCCGGCGGGCTGACCTTCAGGCTGGCCGCCACCGCTGGCTGCAGGCTCTTTGCCCTGGTAGCCGGAGAGCAGCTGGATGACCTGCTGGCGCACACGGGCCAGGTCGGCACCGAGCTTGACCAGCACCTGCGCTGCGACGCCTTCACCTTCACGGATTAGCCCCAGCAGGATGTGCTCGGTGCCAATGTAGTTGTGGCCCAATTGCAGGGCCTCACGCAGCGAAAGTTCCAGGACTTTCTTGGCGCGCGGGGTGAAGGGAATGTGCCCGCTGGGAGCTTGCTGCCCCTGGCCAATAATCTCTTGGACCTGTTCCCGGACACCATCAAGGGAGATGTTCAAGGACTCTAAGGCCTTTGCGGCAACACCTTCACCCTCGTGGATGAGGCCGAGCAGAATATGCTCCGTGCCGATGTAATTGTGGTTGAGCATGCGGGCCTCTTCTTGGGCCAGCACAACAACACGTCGGGCTCGATCAGTAAATCGCTCAAACATTTCGCCACACTCCTTTTACTGCGTACTTTGATGCTACGCAGTACCCGGCCACTATGGGGCCGTGTTCGCCACAGGGGAAATAGCAAGTTGGTGTACTTTGCTTCGATTGTGTGCTTAAAGTGCGACGGCGAGATCACCGTGTGTGGTGATCTCGCCGTCGTTCATGGCTGGGTGGGGCTAGCTGCGGGTGCGCCGGCGGCTAAATTGCATGAATAGCAATCCGCCCGCCAACAGCAGCGCTCCGCCCAAGGCGAACACCATGGAGGTGGCGCCGGTGCTGGCCAGAGGCTTGCCCAGCTTCACCGTTACGGTGTTTGACGCCACCGGCGGCAGTGGATTGGCAGTCTTGGCCACAAGCGCCGTGGTGGTTGCCGTGTTGACCACCTTGCCGGCCTTCACATCAGCTTCGGTAGTGACATATTTGGCACTCACCGTTGCGGACTGACCCGGCGCCAGAACCCCAACGCCCAGTTTGTCCACACCGATGCGGGCGTCCGTAACAGTGGCGTTTGTCAGCGTCACGTTACCGGTGTTGCTCACAAGGAAACTGAACTCCAGGGTCTGTCCTGCCTTCTCGAAGGTCTTCTGCTTGGCCGACTTGAGAACTGTCATGGCCGGTTTTTGCACAGCAGGAGTGGTGAGCGTGTTGGAAGGAACTGCCACGATCGGCTCCGTGCCTCGCGGCGGCGTGCCTGTGGTGGAAGCAGTGTTCACAATGGCGCCGGAATCAAGGTCATCCTGCGTCACCGTGTACTTGGCCTGTGCCGTCCCACTCTGGCCCGGGGCAAGACTGGAAGGCGTCACCTCAAGGTCTTCCGCGCCAATGCGGGGATCGGCCACGGTAATCCCTGACATGGTGACGTTGCCAGTGTTGGTGACAGTGAAGCTGTACTCCAGCGCCTGTCCCACCTCGGCAAAGTCGCTCGCATTTGCACTCTTTTGAACGGTCAGCGCCGGCTCGGCGGTGCCCGGCAAATTGACGGTGTCAGGCGTGGACTCCACCGGCGGATTGCCCAGCGGCGGGACGCCCGTGGCCGTGGCAGTGTTGACCACGTCCCCGGCATCAACATCTGCCTGGGTCACCTTGTGGGTGGCCTGGAAGATTGCCTGCTCCGTGGGAGCCAGCGTAATGCCCGACGGCGCCGCAACAGCCTTCCCGCCAAAGGTGAGGGTCCCGGCGTCGACCTTTTCATCGGCAACCGTGACATTGGCAATCGTTGTGTTGCCCGTGTTCGTGACAACAAACTGGTAGGTGATGTTCTCGCCAACCTTGGGCAGCGCGGTGACAGTTGCGGACTTCTTGATGTTCAGGGCTGATGCCTGCACGGCGGGAAGGGCCACCTCGTTGGAGGGAACCTTCAACGGCTCGCCTCCGGCTGGGGCAGATCCGGCCACCGTGGCGATGTTCTTGACGACACCGGCATCCACATCAGCTTGTGTCACCACATACTCCACAGTGGCTGTCCCGGAGGCCCCCGGAGCCAGGCTTGCCGGAGTGACGGCGATGCTCGGTACGCCGACGCGGGGGTCGGTGACAGTCAGCTGGGACAAGGTCACATTTCCGGTGTTGGTGACCCTGAAGGTGTAGTTGATCTTCTCGCCGGCTGCAGCGAACTTCTCCTTGTCAGCGCTCTTGACGAACGTCATTGCAGGATTGGCCGGAGCCGTTACCACAATCTCGTTGGAGGGCATGGGAGCAATCGGAAGCTCTGCGCCGGGCTGCTTTCCCACCACGGAGGCAATGTTGCTGATCCGGCCGGCGTCTACATCGGCCTGCTTGACCGTGTAGTTGGCAGTAGCCGTTCCGGTCTGGCCCGGTGCCAGCGTGGCCGGGGTTACCGCCACGGAGCCCACACCAATGCGGGCATCCGCCACTGCCACATCGTTCATGGTGACGTTGCCGTTGTTGGTGACGGTGAAGGTGTAGTCAAGGACGTCGCCGGCTGCAGCAAACGCGCTCTGCTTGAGCGACTTGACCACCTGCAAGGAGGGATTCTGATCCGCAGGAATGGTGACGGTGTTGGAGGAGACAGGACCAACGGCCTGGCCCTTGGGTCCGGTTCCTGAGACGGTTGCCGTGTTGACGATCTTGCCTGCATCCAGGTCTGCCTGGGTGACGGTGTGGCTGATGCTCAGCTGTCCGGTCCCGCCGGGCTGCAGTGTTGCCGGGTTCAGGGCCACGTTCGCGGCACCGATGCGGGGGTCGTTGAGGACAATCTCCGAAACATCCACATTTCCGTTATTGCGCACATCCAGCACGTAGCTGATCCGCTGCCCAACGGTGGCGTACTCTGTGGTGGCACTGGATTTGCCCAGCGTCAGGGATGGCGTCTGGACGGCTGGAACCGTGACCACGTTGGAGGAGATGGTCGGCAGTGCCGGACTGCCGACGGGCGGGGTGCCCGACACGGTGGCGGTGTTGATCACTGCGCCGTTGTTAAGGTCCGCCTGGGTGACGGTGTAGACAGCCGTTGCCGTGCCCACCTGGCCCGGGGCAAGGGTCGACGGCGTGACCGCCAGGGTTGTGGCGCCGATTCGAGGATCGGACACCGAAACCCCGGTGAGTGGCACGTTTCCGCTGTTAGTCACGGTGAAGGTGTAGTTGAGTGTGTCACCGACAGCATCAAAATCGCCTTCGGCCGCAGCCTTAACAAGTGTCAACGCGGGATTCTGGCGGGGAATGACCACTTCATTGGAGGAAACAGGTTGGATCGGCGTTGCAGTGGCCGGCGGGGTGGCCGTGGCCGTGGCAACATTGCTGATCGAGCCCGCGAGAACGTCCGCCTGCGTCACCGTATAGTCCACGAAGGCGGTCCCACTTTGCCCGGGTGCCAGCGAGACGGGGACCACGGCAAGAGCCGTAGCGCCTGCGCGCGGATCGCTAACGGTGGCACTTGCCAGTGTTGTGTTTCCGGTGTTCCGCACGGTGAAGGTGTAGCGAATCACCTCACCCAGACTGCCGAACATGGTCCTGTCTGCGCTCTTGGCGACGGTCAGGGCCGAAGTACGGGCCGGGGTTGTCACATTTTTAGTGGATGGGGTTGAGCTCACGGCAGCGCCGGTGGGCGGGGTGCCCCCAGCCGTGGCCGTGTTGGACAGGAGGCCCGCATCAATGTCGGCCTGGGTGACTTGGTAGCTGGCCGTGGCCGTGCCGGTGGCACCTGCGGCAAGGATTGCCGGTGTGACGGGCAGCGGCGTTGCCGAGACTTTGGCATCGTTGACAACAACGTTGCTCAACGCCACGTCACCGGTGTTGGTGACGGAGAAGCTGTAGCTGACGGTTTCCCCAACGGCGCCAACACTGTTCGTGTTGGCCGATTTCACCACACTGATGGAAGGGCAGTCCGCGACGGGAATGAGGTAGTCCTCAACTTCACCGTCCAGGGCTGAGCCTGTGGGGTCCGCAATGTCACTTGGCGCCGTGGCGATCCTGAACCGCGCCCCCACACCGGCAGTCGTGCCGGAAATGGGCGCGTGTGCCCAGCTGAAGGTCACCTGCTCATTGGCAACCATGGCCGCGGCAGACTTCTCGCCGGCCTCGAATGCGCCGTTGTTGTTCCAGTCCATCCAGGCCGAAGCCGGCATGCCATTGGCATTTTTCGCGATGGCCGTGACGCTGTAGGTATTTTCGCAGCGTTTCAAGGCCGGGAAACCACTGCCGGCAAGGCCTGTGAGCTGGGTTCCGCCCTCATCACCGGCGCCGGCCGGAGTCTTTTCATCCGTCACCCAGTTGACCCACGCGGCGTCGCGTGTTGCGGCTTCCCCGTCCGGGGCAACACTGCCCAGGTAGGGTGTGGCGCCGCCATTGAACAGCACACCCGGGGCGCCCGCTTGCCCGGTGGCAATGCGTGCCTGGTTGATGCTTCCCTGTGGGGTCCAGGAAAGCAGGTGGGAGGCATCGCCGAAGCTTGTTGGTGCGTCACCGCGTTCCACCGGGAGCATGAGGCCCAACATGACGTTCTGAAGTCCGGAGGAGTTGATGGCGACAGTCACCTCGGTGGGTGCACTGGGCTGACCGTTGCCCAGTCGCGGCCCCATGGAAACACCGATGGGAGCCACACCTGCAGCGCTGCCGATGTCTGTGATCCAGTTGCCCATGGTCTGCGTGCCAAAACCACCATTGACACCCAAACCGAAGTTGTTTTGGCGCCACATGACGGCACCTGCGCGCGTCGTGTTGTCAATGTTCTGCCACGGCGCACCATTGGTAGTGAACCGGATTTGTTCGCTCGGCCCGGCGCTTTCGCCGTCGGCTGCAATGACATCAACAGGAACGGGCCGGCCGTTGAATACGGCCGACATGGTGACTTTAAAGGTGGCCTGGGAATTTGCCGCGTTTGGCGTCAGAACCGACCACTGATTGCCCGTGTTGTACCCGTTTCGCCGGATCTCCGAATAAGTTCCGTCCTGCGGGGTTGCCCGGACGCTCCGGCTGGCCGAGGCAGTGACTTCTGAGAGCGTTGCCGTGACGGTGTAGCCAGGCAGCGGATTCACGGTGAGCGTGGTTCCATTGTTGACCTGCTGGCCATTCGTCAGGCCCGTGGCGCTGGTCCAGTCAAACCAGTAGATGGATCCTGCGTACCGGCCCACGCCGCTGGCGTAGTCGGCCTGCGCGGGGGTGCTTGTGGCGAGCTGCACGCCAGCGGTAATTCCTGCGACGGCCAGCACAAACGCCAACATCATGGCAATTCCCTGGCGGAGCGTGCGACGGGTTCTCCTTCCCGGATACTCATACGTTGACCGGGAGAAAACAGGTGTCATCACGGAAAGGAACCTAACTGCCGCTGCGAAGGGGGATCTCCGGAATTGCCGGGGAACAATTAGGAATTTGTAGCACTACGAACGCACAGAAAAGCCCCAATAGTACAAAAAGTACCAACTTGGAGAGCGTTTTTCAAATCCTCCCGGTCCAGACAATCGCCACATTTGCTGGCGCCGAAAGCTTAAACGACGACGGCGAGCTCACCACAGGTGGTGAGCTCGCCGTCGTACAGGGGTCCCCAGCGCCCCAAGAAACTACTGTGGGCCCACGCCCGCGAGGGCCCCGCACCGAGCTTGCGAGGTGTGGGAGCGGGTGGGGATCATGCCTTTGCCGCGTTGTAGGCGTCACGAATTTCGGCCTGAATGCGGCCGCGCTCGTGAACGTCATAGCCGTTTTCACGTGCCCAGGCGCGGATCTCAGCTACGTCACTGCCCCCCTTGGGGGCAGCGGCGGCCGGTCCGCGGCCGCGAACTGCCCGGCCACCGGCGCGGCGGCCGGCACCAATGTATTTGCTCAGCGCATCGCGCAAAGCCTGGGCGTTATCGGCGGACAGATCAATCTCATAATTGATCCCATCCAGTCCGAAGATGACATTCTCATCTGCCGGGCTCTGATCGATATCGTCTACAAGCGTGATATGAATTTTCTGTGCCATGGGGAGTAATCGCCTCACATAGTTTGATGAATACTTCATTATCAATTATGGTGCGAAAATTAACTCGAGTCAAAGAATTAGTTAAAAATGCTTGATTTAAGCCCCGGGCTCGCGTTTGGAATCGGCATCCCGTTCAGCCTGCGCCAACGCGTCACGCTCGGAGCGATCCGCGTTGAATATTGCCTTCATGGCGAAGTAAAAAAGAGCTCCAACGCCTAAAGAAGGCAGGATAACCGCAACATATTCCATAACCGGCCGGCTCCTACTCTGGTTTCATCAAGGGGAAAAGAATGGCTTCACGGATTCCCACACCCGTGAAGAGCATAACGAG
This sequence comes from Arthrobacter glacialis, assembly GCF_002909415.1. Classification (NCBI taxonomy): domain Bacteria; kingdom Bacillati; phylum Actinomycetota; class Actinomycetes; order Micrococcales; family Micrococcaceae; genus Arthrobacter; species Arthrobacter glacialis. The sequence goes on from NZ_PPXB01000005.1 coordinate 135,437, forward strand.
GCGGTCCACACCTAAACCGAGGCCACCCATGGGTGGTGCGCCGTATTCAAGTGCGCGCAGAAAGTCTTCATCCAATTGCATTGCCTCGGGATCTCCCGCTGCTGCGGCCAGCGACTGGGCGGCCAGGCGCTCACGCTGAATGACAGGGTCAACAAGTTCCGAAAACGCCGTTCCTGTTTCCTTGCCGTCAATGACCAGGTCCCACGCCTCAATCAAATTGGGCTTGTCGCGGTGCTGGCGCGCCAACGGCTGGGCCGACGGCGGGTAGTCGCAAACAAAGGTGGGCTGAATAAGCGTTGGCTCAACAATTTCACCAAACAGCTCGGTAACGAGCTTCTGCGCATCCCAGGCCGCATCAATCTTTATCTCACGATCAGCGGCAATGGCACGCAATTGATCGGCGGTTGTGTCAGGGGTAATTTCCTGGCCCACGGCAGTGGAAAGGCCCTCGTAAACGGGGAGCCAGGGCCATTCGCCGTCGAGGTTAATCTCACCGCGCGCACTTTGGATCACGCGTGTTCCCGTGGCATCTGCCGCAGCCAGAATAATGCGCTGCATGGTCTTGGCCATGGTGAATTGATCACCGTAAGCTTCGTAGGCCTCCAGCATGGTGAATTCCGGGCTGTGCGTTGAATCAACGCCTTCATTGCGGAAAATACGCCCCACTTCAAATACCTTGTCCATGCCGCCCACCACTGCACGCTTGAGGTACAACTCAATAGCAATACGCAATGTCATGGGCTGGTCAAAGGCATTCAAATGCGTATGGAAAGGACGCGCCGAGGCGCCACCATGAATCAACTGCAAAATGGGTGTTTCAAGTTCAATGTAATCTTCGCCATGAAGAGTGTCCCGGATTGCTTTGACAATCGCTGAGCGCATCTTGACCTGCTGGCGGGCGGTGTCGCGAACAATCAAATCAACGTAGCGTTGACGGACGCGCATTTCCTCGGACAATTCCGCGTGCAATACCGGAAGGGGGCGCAGGGCCTTGGAGGCCATCTGCCATTCTTCGGCCATGATGGAAAGTTCGCCGCGGCGGGAGCTGATGACTTCACCCTTGACAAACACATGGTCGCCCAAGTCAACCAGCGCTTTCCAGTCAGCCAGTGACATCTCGCCAACATTGGCCAGGGAAAGCATGACCTGCAGGCGGGTGCCGGCGCCGGACTGCAAGGTGGCGAAGCAAAGTTTTCCTGTGTTGCGCACAAACACCACGCGGCCCGTGACACCCACAATGTCACCGGTGCTGGAGTCGGCTTCCAGCTCGGGGTACTTCTCGCGGATTTCCTCCAACGTATGGGTCCGTGCCACCCCTACCGGGTATGCCTCTTCGCCTCGTTCAAGCAATTTGGCACGCTTGTCCAAACGAACGAGCATTTGCTCAGAGACGTCACTGGGTTCAGGGGAAGGGTTATTTTCTGCGCTCACGAGATACCAGTTTAGTGGTTGATTCTGGGTGAATCCTCCGTGCCATATGAATGACGGCCGGATTGCACCCAAGATCACCCCCGGGCGCTGGCATCCGTGGAGCCGCGGACCACCAGAGTGCCGTTGAGCGTGAGCTGTGCAACGGCTACTTCTTCACCCTCCATGAGTCGGCGCAATTGCTTCCCGGCCATCCGCCCCATCTCCATCGCGGGCAAGTGAACAGTCGTCAGCCCCGGATTGGATGTTGCCGAATAAGGCAGGTCATCAAAGCCCGTAACCGCCAGCTCAGCCGGCACGCGAATCCCCACAACACGGGCTTCCTGCAAGACCCCGTAGGCGTGGGTGTCAGTGGCACAGACCACGGCAGTCACACCCTTGGCGGCCCACTCGGGCCAGTCTTGCGCAAAGGCAAGCGCTGCAGCACCAACGTCGATGGTGCTGGTGGCCGTTGCCACAACATCAACGCCGAGCCCCGAGGCGTGCCGGCAAAAGGCTTCGCGCCGGACGCGGAACGTTTCCGTTCCAGTGGCGCTGTCCAGATAGGCAACGTTGCGGTGCCCTTGTTCGCCAAGATGGTCGGCCAGCATGCGGGATCCGCTGGCCACGTCAAAATTAACCGACGGCGCCGCGCTTTCAATCCCCGCCGTATCCAGAAGCACCATGGGACCTGTCGAGCGAAGCTCCGCAAGGAACCGTGCACTGGGCGCCTCAACCAGAAGCCCCGCGGGGCGCAATGCCAGCAGGTTTTTGACGTCCTCCGGCTCCGGCGTCTGCCCGGCCTCTGTTACGGAGAGCAGCAGCTGGTATTCGTCCCCGACGGCATCACGAATGCCAGCAATGACCTTGGCGTAGAAGGGATTGGACACATCCGGGGCAACCAGGATGACAATGTTGCTGCGCCCCTTGGCCAAGGAACTGCCCAGGCCGTCCACAACATAGCCCAGCTCATCAACGGCAGCGGCAACCTTGGCAATGTTTTCCTTAGACACCCGACCGGCCGTCTTGCCGCTGGTCACGAGCGATACCGTGGCGGCTGAGACGCCGGCCCGGGTGGCGACCATGGCTGCCGTGACTCGGGTGGAGGCAGCGCTGCGGGATGGGGGTGTCGTTGCCGGTTGCATGGAATGATCGTATAGCCGCCAAACGCACTTTGCCGTAAGCGCAACGCGTTAAGCGCTTGACGTGAATCACGTTAAGCGCTTGACGTTGATCTGATTTGAATGTCACACTTACTCTTGCGCACAGCTCCGGGCTTTTCCGGAACGGTCCCCAACGACGTGGAGAAAAAGTGAACACGGAAGTACAAACCGCCCTGTCAGCCACAGAGCCCCGCAAGATCATCTTGGACTGCGATCCCGGCCATGATGACGCCGTCGCCCTGCTGCTTGCTCACGGCAATCCCAACATTGAGCTGCTGGCCGTGACCACAGTGGTGGGCAACCAGACCCTGGAAAAGGTCACCCGCAACGCCTTGAGCGTTGGCACCATTGCAGGCATTACGGGCGTCCCGTTCGCCGCAGGATGCGACCGCCCCCTGGTGCGGACCATCGAAACCGCGCCGGACATTCACGGCGAGAGCGGCATGGACGGCCCCGCCCAGCCCGAGTCCACGATCGAACTTGACCCCCGCCACGCCGTCGACCTCATCATTGAGCTCATCATGGCCCACGAGCCCGGCACCATCACCCTGGTCCCCACGGCCGGGTTGACCAACATCGCCATGGCCGCCCGCAAGGAGCCGCGCATTGTGGAACGTGTGAAGGAAGTTGTCCTCATGGGCGGCGGCTACCACGTGGGCAACTGGAGCCCCGTGGCCGAATTCAACATCATCATCGACCCCGAGGCCGCCCACATCGTGTTCAATGCGGGCTGGCCCGTGGTCATGGTGGGCCTTGATTTGACCCACCAGGCACTGGCAACCCCGGAAGTATGCGCGGCCATTGAGGCTGTTGGCACCAAGCCGGCCAAGTTCGTCATGGAACTCATGGAGTTCTTCACGAAGACGTACAAGGACGCCCAGGGCTTCGACTACCCGCCCGTCCACGACCCGTGCGCCGTCGCCTACGTCATTGACCCCACCGTCATGACCACCCAAAAGGTGCCCGTGGACATTGAGCTCACCGGCACACTGACGCTCGGCATGACGGTGGCCGACTTCCGCGCTCCCGCCCCGGCGGACTGCAAGACCTCCGTTGCCGTGACGCTGGACCACGAGAAGTTCTGGAACATGGTCACCGACGCACTCGTTCGCATTGGCGAGGTTGACGTATGAGCACCGCGGCAACAAAGGTCCTGAGCAAGCCCGGCAACATCACCGCCTTGATGGTTGCACTGCTGACGGCCTGTGTGGCGTTCCAGCTCAACGCCTCCATGCTCAGCCCCGCACTGGTCACCATGGGCGAGGAACTGAACGCCAGCCAGGCAGCCATTGGCCTGTCCCAAACCTGGTTCTTCACCGCGGCGGCCGTCTTTTCACTGTTCCTGCCGCGCCTGAGTGACATCATCGGGCGCAAGAAGGTCCTCATCGGCATGATGGTCATGATGGGCGTCGGTTCCATCATTTCCGCCATGGCCCCGGACATCACCTGGCTTTTCATTGGCCGCATCATCCAGGGCGTCAGCGGCCCCACCGTTCCGTTGTGCCTGATCATGCTGCGCTCCGCAGTCAAGGACCCGAAGAAGTATGGCGCCCTCATGGGCCTCGTGACGGCCGTCAACGGCGGCATCGCCGGCATTGACTCCTTTGTGGGCGGCTACTTTGCCGAGCACTTTGGCTTCCGCAGCATCTTCTGGCTCATGGTTGTCATCGCCGCGATTGCCGTGGTCTTGATTGCTCTCCTGGCCGGCGAATCCAAGCCCGGCGAGGGCACCAAGATGGACTGGCTGGGCGTGTTCTTCATTGTGGTGGCCGTTGGCGCCCTGTTGACTGCCCTGAATGAGGCAAGCAAGCTCATTGGCGGGGTAACCACGCTCCCGCTCGTCACCTCGTTGGCACTGGCCGTGGTCTCCGTACTGTCGTTCATGGCCTTCTGGAAAGTTGAAAAGGTGTCCACACACCCCATGGTTGAGACGGTGCACCTGCGCCAGCGCTCCACCTGGGCCCCGCTGCTGACAACCACCCTGACAATGACTGGCATCTTTGCCGTCATCAACGGCATTGTTCCGGCGTTTGTGCAGGCCGCAGACCCCGGCTTCGGCATTGGCGCAACACAGATGAGCCTGCTCATCTTGACCCCGTACGCCCTGTTGGGCTGGCTTTTTGGTCCCATCACGGGACGCCTGGCGCCGGTCATTGGCTATACCAAGATGCTGCGGATCGGGCTGCTGGGCAGCATTGTGGCCTTGGCCATTATCGGCTTCCTTGGCTTGAACAGCCTGCCGATGATGATCGTTGGCACAGTCTTGCTCGGCATCATGTACGCCGGTACCGTAAACATCATGCTCAACGGCCTTGGTGTGGTGCTCTCCCCCGAAGGAAACCCCGGATTCCTGCCCGGCATGAACGCCGGCGCCTTCAACTTGGGTGCGGGCCTCAGCTTCCTGATCCTGCCGGCCGTTCTGGTGGCGACAACCTCACTGGGCGGCCACGGCTCCTACCTGACAGTGGTCATTGTTTCCCTGGCCATCACGGCCGCAGCATTTGCCGCGTCGCTGCTGGTGCCCAAGCCCGTTGATGCCGAGGTTGCCGCATGACCTCGGCGCGAATTGTTGTGGCCGGTTCACTGAACGCCGACCTGACCATCTACTGCGAAAGGCTCCCCTCCCCCGGGGAGACCCTGCACGGCAGCGGCTTTGCCGTGAACCCCGGCGGCAAGAGCGCCAACCAGGCTGTCTCCGCGGCCAAGCTGGGCGGCAACGTCACCCTGCTGGGCGCTGTGGGTGAGGACCCAAATGGCGACATGCTGGTGGCTTCCACGGCGGGTGCCGGTGTTGACGTCAGCCATGTTCGACGCGTTGCGGAGCCCACGGGTGTTGCCGTCATCTCCGTGGAGGACAGCGGCGAGAACTCCATCATCATTAACGCGGGCGCCAACGGCACCCTTTCCCCCGCCGACATGTCCCCGGCCGTGTTTGTGGGGGCTGGCGTAGTCTGCCTGTGCCTGGAGGTCTCCCTGGACACCGTCCAGGCCGCGGCGCAGGCCGGGCACGACGCCGGAGCAACAGTCCTGCTGAACCTCTCCCCCTACGCTCCGGTCACCGAGGGGCTGGCGCGGCTGACAGACGTCCTGCTCGTCAACGCCCATGAGGCCTCGCAGTTCCTGGACGGCTTCCACCTGCCGGCCCCGGACGCCCCGGTCGGTGCGTGGGCTGGAGCAGTGGAGAAGTTCGCCAGCCGCGGGCTGAACAAGGTGCTGGTGACTTTGGGTGCAGCGGGCTCGGTGGTGTTGGATTCCACCAATGCGGCCCAGCCGGTGGCCCGCATTGCGCCAACACGCGTTGACGCCGTCGACACCACTGGTGCCGGCGACGCCTTCACCGGCGGTGTTGCTGCCCGCTTGGCCGCTGGCGACACCTTGGTTGATGCGGCGCACTACGCGTCCGTGGCTGCAGCCCTGGCCGCCACCAAGAAGGGTACGCAAACCGCGTACCCCACAGTGGCTGAAGTGGCCGAAGTGGCCGCCCGCCTCTAGTCCCCACGCCAGAAACGCCTGCCGAACGTACAGTAGTTGTTGATGTTTAACGGAAACATCAACAACTACTGTACGTTCGGCAGGCGACAGCTGCAGTTAACCGAGGGGCATGTTGTCGATGAGCCGGACCGGGCCCACCTTGGCCGCGATGAGCGCCAACGCCTGGCCCGTGAACGGGGTGTCCTGGCAGTTCTCCGCACGCACGGCCAACGTCACCGGGTCCACCACTTCCAGATAGTCCAGTTCCACACCCGGGGCGCTATTCACCAAGTCCTGGACGGAGACGATGTCCAGCGGCTCGCGGGCGTCGGCACGCCGTTGCAGCAGCCGCAGCGCACGGGAGAGGACCAGCGCGGATTCGCGTTCCTGCGTGGACAGGAAACGGTTCCGGCTGGACAGTGCCAGCCCGTCGGCGTCGCGCACGGTGGGCACGCCCACGATGTCCACGGGGAAGTTCAAATCGGCGACCATCTTGCGCACCAGGGCCAGCTGCTGGGCATCCTTCTGGCCAAAATACGCCCTGTAGGCACTACGTCCGTCGGCTGCCGGTGCCGCCAAACCCGTCTCCGGCCGGCCCAGGTGCAGCAATTTCGCCACAACCGTCAAGGCGCCGTCAAAATGGCCGGGCCGGGAGGCACCCTCATACAGCTCGCCCATGGTTCCGGCGGTCACCCGAATAAGGGGCTCTCCGTGGGGGTACATCTCCTCCACCGGTGGCGCAAACATGAAGTCCACACCTGCCTGATCCAGCAATTCAAGATCAGCCTGTGTGGTTCGCGGATATCTGGCCAAGTCCGTGGCGTCGCCAAATTGCAGCGGATTCACAAACACGGTGGCAATCACCACGTCGTTTTCGGCCGCCGCTGTTGTGGCCAGTTCCGCGTGGCCGGAGTGCAGCGCGCCCATGGTGGGAACCAGGCCGAGTGTGCCGCCTTTGCCAGCCGTACGCTGGGCCAAAAGTGCCGCCGCGGCTGCCTTGAGCTCGGCAATGGAGGTACAAAGTGTGGTGCTCATGAAAATCGCTTTCGAAATCGAGGGGGTCAGCTGAGGACGCCGGGTTCGCCGTCGTCGGAACTCAACGCGGCCTGAACACCAAGATACTCCTCTGCCGAGAGCAGCCTGCGCTTGGCAGCCCGGGCAGCCGTGGCGGAGGACATGGCCAGGTAGGCGTCCAGGACATCAGTGGATGCCGTGTCCAGGGCGTGCTCGCGAAGGGCCGCCGAATGCGCGGCAACGGTGCCAACGTCGCCGCGGGCAACGGGACCCGTCAGCGCCGACTCACCGCTGGTCAACGCGTTTTCCAGGGCCGCACGCAGCAGCGGGCCCAGCACCTGGTTGGGGGCCTCCACGCCAATGTCAGCCAAAATTTGGGCGGCCTGGGCCACCAGGGTGACCATGTGGTTTGCCGAATGCGCCAACGCCGCGTGGTACAGGACCCTGTCCGCCTCCGCAATGACCACCGGCTCGGCCCCCATCTCCACCACCAGGGCCTGGGCAATGGGGAGCATGGCGGGATCCGCCGTGACACCGAAACAGCAATCGCCCAGGCGCGCCAAATCCAGGGTCATGCCCGTGAAAGTCATGGCCGGATGCAGTGCCAGCGCAATGCCGCCGGCGTCCTTGACAGGCGCCAGGACACCCGTGCCAAAGCGGCCGGAGGTATGTGCCACCAGCTGGCCCACCTGCCAGGCGCCCATGGCGCCGAGCCCGCTGACAAGCTCCGGCAAGGCATCATCCGGGACCGCCAGCAGCACCAGTTCGGCCCGCTCCACAATGTCTTGGATCTCCAGCACGGGCACGCCCGGAAGCAACAGCTCGGCACGCTCCTTGGAGGCCTCGGAGACTGCCGAAACCCCAATCACGGCGTGCCCGGCAGCGCGGAGGGCATGCCCCAGGACGGCCCCAACTTTGCCGGCGCCAATGATTCCGATGCCTAGCCGGCCGGGCTTAATCGCCACGTTGGTGCTCCTTCGAAAGATCCAGTTGAGATGATGCCGCAGTGTCCGACGGCGCCAGCCACCGTTCGCTGTTGTGGATGCGCCGGGCAGTCGCTGCGCGGGCAGCTTGTTCATCGAACAGCGCCCGGCCTGCCGCCAAGGCCATATGGTGCACCACGGGCCGGATGGGGCCAACCGTGGAGTGCAATTCAAAGTTCACCAAACCAAGCGCAGCCATGAGCGGCCCCTGCGCAAGGACCAGGGACTGTGTGCGCTCGTGCGGGACCACTTGGAGCCTGCGGAAGAATCTCCCATGCCGGCACAGCAGGGCTGTGTCGGTGGCCCGGAACGCGTTGTACCGCCAGGCGAGGGGGTCGATCCACCGCGCCGACCGCGGCGAGTGCACAAAGCCTTGGGCGTTGCCCGGGCCCTGCAGGCCTGCGGCAAACACCTCGAAGGGGTTCTCGACACCGGGGTTGGGGAACACCAAACCCAGGACAGCCATGACCTCATCAAGCGTTCCTACCGGCAGCATGACGGTGCGGGAGCCGCCCTCGCTGACGTCGGAACCGTAACCGGCAACGTTGACGTGCACCCGGTACCAGCCGAAGCGGCGCCAGATGGGGCCTTGACTGATTCCCACCGCCTGCACCCGGCCGGGCGGGATGGTTTGCGCACGGGTTTCCAGCATGCCGTAGTGCAGCCGCACCCCGTCAGGGGAAACCGCCACCCGGAAGTTGAAATCGCCGGTGATGGTTTTCCAATACTGGGCGCCAATGCCAATGAAGATGGGGATGGCGGCCACCAGAATGCCGGGATGGCCGGTCCATTCGAGCGCAACGATGCTTGCGACCACCACGATGAGGGCAAAAACTGTTGTGCTGGAGAAAATTGCCGCCCCAAAGATCCGGGCGGGCTTCAGGGCCAGGATGTGTGTTTCCGGCGCTTCCTGTATGTGCTGCGGCGCTTGCGGGTCAATGACCACGCCCGCCGCCCTGGCAAGAATGGCCGCCCGCAACCGCTTGGCCTCGGCAAGCTTGAGGAAGGAGAGCTTCATGGCCGACTTGCCGCCGTCGGCCACTTCAAACTTCAGCTCAGCCAGCCCAAAGGCCCGCGCCACCAGCGGCTGCACCACATCGATGGCCTGGACCCGGTCAATCCGGGCACGCCGTTGCTGGCGGAAGATCACCCCGGAATTGATATGAACGTGCTCATCGGTCACTTGGTAGCGGGTGAAGCGCCATTGCAGGAAAAAGCTCACACCGAAAATGACGACGGCGGCGCCCACCACTGCCAACACAAGCACTGCCGGCGCTCCCCCAGGCCCCGGTCCGGAATTGCCCAGGCTGCTGGAAAACAAGGTCTCCAGCGAGTTGCGCCCGAAGATAAAAAGCACTGCCACCACGGCTACCCAGCCGCGCACCAGGGGCGAGACGGGGTGTACACGGTGCCAGGATTCGGGGGCATCGGTGGTGAAGGGTTGCTCGCTCACAAGTTGATTGCTCACAAGCCGGCCAGTTTCGCCTCACCGCGGGCCGAGAGCTGTTCCCGCAGCCGTGCAGCCTCGCCCGCCGGCAGGCCGTTGATCAAGGCGTTGGTGCCCGGTGAGGCGGTATGGAGGTGGATGGTGCTCAGGCCAAGCATTCGTTCCAACGGCCCCATGGTGACATCCACGTATTGCATGCGCCCGTACGGGACCACCATGACGCGGTGGAACATGATGCCGCTGCGGATCAACAGGTCATCATTGCGCTCGGCGTAGCCAATGGCCCGCACCTGGCGCGGTATCAGGATCATTTCCCAGACGATGGAAATTGCAATTACTGCTGGCAGGCCCCACCCCAACCATGCCGGGTACCCACCCCACACGTCTGTGAGGCGCAGGATCAGCGGCACGGAGGTGAGGGCTAGGAGGATCAGCCCAACAATTCCCCGCTCAATGAATCGTGCTGTAACAAGTTTTTCGGATACTCGCAGGAATTTCACGTCGGCCGGGTCAATGGCGCTGCTGTGTTGCTCAGGCAAACTCTTCCTCCCCGCGCCCCTCACGCTTGGTACGCGGCTTCACTGGTGGCTCGGTGTCTTCCGGGGGAAGCTTGCAAAAACGCTCCACAATAACGCCAACGACAACCATCACCAGGGCCCCGGCCATGAGAGCAACCATTTGCCAAATCACACCAAGGTCAATGCGCATGGAGATGGTGGGCAGCTGGTCCATCAAAATGCCCGTGTGCCAGCCGAACAGTACGGCACCGGCATAGGCGCAGGCCTGTGCCAGCACCACTGTCCGGGCCGCCATGAGCGGGTCAAGGGCTTTCTCCCTGTTCCCATCACGCCAGCGGCGCACCTTCAGGCCAAGGATCAGGCACACAACCGCTATCAGGCCCATGGTGATCATTGAGCTCAGTGGCAGCACGGGCAGCGGCAGGCTGGCACGGGAGGTGAGTTCCGTGGCCACGAAACCAAGAACTGCCAGAACAATACTGATGGCCACTAGCCATGCAGGCCTGATGGTCCGCATTGTGCTTCTCATGGTTGCCTCACCGATTCGCTTTGGAACTTATCATTTAACCGTACTGGCTTTTTGTCCGTTTGGACTTCTTGCGCACGCCAATTCTTGGCCGTGCCACTGGCGCTTCCTAGGATCCCTGTTCCATGGGTGCGTTGAGAACATGGGCAATGCCTGCCATGTCCGGGGCGTCCGCGGCCAGCTGCGCCACCAACTGCCCCACCAGCGTTGCGCCCGGATCCATGAGCGACCACGGATAAAGCACAAACGCCCGCCCGGCTGCGCGCGGATGCGGAAGGGTCAATACTGGGTCATCGCTTGTTTGATCGCCGTACAAAATGATGTCCACATCGAGGGTGCGGGCGCCCCAGCGCACTTCACGGGTCCTGTGGTGGGCCAGCTCCACGGCTTGGCAGTGAGCCAGCAGCTCGTAGGGCCCCAAAGTGGTGTCAACGGCTATGACCATGTTCAGGAAATCCGGTTGCCCGCCGGGTCCACCCACGGCCTTGGTGGTGACAATCGGAGATACGTTGTGCAGGCGCATTTCTGGGCGGTCCACCAGATCTCCGACGGCGCTCTGAAGTGTTCCTGCACGCTCACCCAGGTTGCTCCCCAGCGCCAAAATGGCGCGGGTTAGCGGGCGGGCATGGCTCATCACCGGCTCCCGTGGGCGTCTTGGAGCTGCTCACGGGTGCGGAAAACTGTAATGCTGACATCACCAAAAGGAACCTGGATGGGTGCCTTGGGCTTGTGAATGGTCACTTCCACGGCGTCGACCAGTGCAAAGTCGGCCAGAATCTTTTCAGCGGTTCGAACGCTCAGCGTTTCAATCAAGTCAAAGGCTTCGCCGGTAACCATGGCAACGATTGTCTCCGCCACGGCGCCGTAGTCAGCTGTCTTCGCCAAATCGTCCGTCTCGGCCGCGGCCGAGACGTCCAGGTGCAGAACAACGTCAGTAATGAACGGCTGCCCGTCACGTTTTTCATGCTCAAACACGCCGTGGTAGCCAATGGCCGTCACACTTGTCAAGGTGATGGTGTCGGAACGGTTCACTGCGAACCCGCGTCCGTGAGCTGGGTAGCTTCCAGCCGCGCTGCACGGCTGCGCTTGCCAGCCAGGAGCCTTGCGGCGACCTTGGCAGCGTCTAGGCTCGCGCCGACGTCGTGCACCCGGACACCCCAAATGCCCTGCGCAGCCGCCAGCGCGGTGGTGGCGGAGGTGGCGTCGTCGCGCTCCTTGGGCGCCGCAGCCTTGCCGGCACTCGTCAGCAGTGAGCCCAGGAAGCGCTTCCGGGACGTGCCCAGCAAAACTTTGTTGCCCATGGCGGTAACAACGTCCAGATTGGCCAGCAGTTCCCAGTTCTGTTCGGCGTTCTTGGAGAAGCCGATTCCCGGGTCAAGAATGATGTTTTCCGGCGTGACACCTGCCGCATAGAACTTTTCGCGAACCGCGCTCAATTCCTGCACAACCTCGGCAACAACATCTGCGTACTGGGTCAACGAGTCCATGGAGCGCGAATCACCGCGGCTGTGCATCAACACATACGGCACTTGGCGTTGGGCAATCAAGGCGATCATGTCCGGGTGGACGCGGGCGCCGGAGACGTCGTTGATCAGCCCGGCACCGGCATCCAATGCCAAGGCAGCCGTGGTGGCGTGGCGGGTGTCAACGCTCACCAAGGCACCGGCCTTGGCCAGTGTTGAGATAACCGGCAGGATTCGGCGCTGTTCCTCAAGCTCGTCGACCTCCTGTGCGCCCGGGCGCGTGGACTCGCCACCGACGTCGATGATGTCGGCGCCGCCGTAGAACATGCGCAGGCCGTGGGCAATGGCAGTCTCGGTGGAGTTGTACTCACCGCCGTCGCTGAAGGAGTCCGGGGTGCAGTTCAAGATCCCCATGACCACCGCGCGGTCCTTGGGCAAGGCGGCAAAGCTCGCGACTGATTTGCGTGCCCGAAGAACGGGCAGGGGGGATGTGGCAGGGCCCGTTCCGGGCCCTGCTGCGAGGGAATCCATGGTGTGTGAGGCTACCTTCCGAGAATCAGGCTCATGGCTTCGGCCCGGGTTGCGGGCTCGTGAAGCGAACCGCGAACAGCACTGGTGACTGTCTTGGCTCCTGGTTTACGCACGCCACGCATGGACATGCACATGTGTTCACATTCAATGACCACTATGGCGCCGCGTGGTTTGAGGTGTTCAACCAGCGCTTCGGCAATTTGGGTGGTGAGACGTTCTTGAACTTGCGGCCGTTTGGCGTAAATATCCACCAGCCGGGCCAGCTTGCTCAGGCCTGTCACGCGGCCGTCATCGCCGGGGATGTAGCCCACGTGGGCGCTGCCGTGGAACGGCACCAGGTGATGTTCACAGGTGGAATAGAACGGGATGTCCTTCACCAGCACCATTTCCTGGTGGGCAATGTCAAAGGTGGTGCCCAGGATCTCGGCAGCATCGCTATGGAGCCCGGAGAACACTTCCGCATACGCCTTGGCCACACGCTTGGGGGTGTCGATCAGACCGCTGCGCTCCGGGTCTTCGCCAATGGCCAGCAGGATTTCCCGGACAGCAGCCTCAATGCGCGGCAAATCCACTGGATTATTATTCCCCGCCAGGGCGGCGCCAGCGGCGCCGCCCTGGGTGGAATCTACGTCGTCGTCGTAATCAGTCACGGATGTGATCCTATCGCCGATTACGGCTGCTCCGGCAGCGAGGGTGTCTCACCCTTGCCCAAATCGATGCCCGGGGTTGAATTCGGGGCGTCGATTGCACCGTCAAGGTGGGCGCTGGCGAGCTGGTCCTGCGGGGATATGCTCTCCGGAGCCGGTGCACCTGCGGCCAGGGCCTCGCGGCGCTCCTTGTCGGTGGTGACGGGAGGCAGCGTGGAGACCGGACGGGTTTCCTTGGACAGCCAGACCTGGCGCGGGGCGGGCTTGCGCAGATCGATAAAGATCTCCGCAATTTCGGCCTGGTTCAGGGTCTCGCGCTCCAGCAGCTCAAGGGCCAGCCGGTCCAGGATGTCCCGGTTGGCAATCAGGGCCTCATAGGCATCGTCATGAGCCTGGTCGATGAGCTTGCGAATTTCCTCGTCAACCATTGAGGCAACAGCTTCGGAGTAGTCCCGGTCGTGCCCGGCGCTGGCGCCAAGGAACGGCTCGCCCCCGGCGGCACCGAGCTTGACGGCGCCGATGCGCTCGCTCATGCCGTACTGGGTCACCATGGCCCGGGCTGTGCCGGTGGCCTTTTCAATGTCATTCGAGGCGCCTGTGGACGGATCGTGGAACACGATTTCCTCAGCAACGCGGCCACCCATGGCGTAGGCCATCTGGTCCAGCAGTTCGTTGCGGGTGATCGAGTACTTGTCATCCTCGGGCACAACCATGGTGTAACCCAGGGCGCGGCCGCGGGGCAGGATGGTGATCTTGGTGACTGGTGCCGTGTTGTGCATGGCTGCCGCCACCAGTGCGTGTCCGCCCTCGTGGTACGCGGTGATTTTGCGTTCCAGTTCCTTCATGACACGGGTACGCTTTTGCGGGCCCGCCATGACACGGTCGATGGACTCATCCAAGGCACGGTCATCAATGAGCTGAGCGTTGGAGCGGGCAGTCAACAAGGCTGCCTCGTTGAGGACGTTGGCAAGGTCTGCGCCGGTGTAACCGGGCGTCTTCTTGGCGACGGCGTTCAGGTCAACCCCGGGCGCCATCGGCTTGCCCTTGGCGTGAACCTTCAAGATCTGTTCACGGCCCAAACGGTCCGGGGCATCAACGGGAATCTGGCGGTCAAAACGGCCCGGTCGCAGCAATGCGGGGTCCAGGACGTCGGGACGGTTGGTGGCGGCAATCAGGATGACGTTGGTTTTGACGTCAAAGCCGTCCATTTCCACGAGCAACTGGTTGAGGGTTTGCTCGCGCTCGTCGTTGCCGCCGCCAATGCCGGCACCACGGTGACGGCCAACGGCGTCGATCTCGTCAACAAAAATGATGGCCGGGGAGTTGGCCTTGGCCTGCTCGAAGAGGTCACGGACACGGGAAGCACCCACACCCACAAACATTTCCACGAAGTCCGAACCGGAGATGGAGTAGAACGGCACGCCAGCCTCGCCGGCAACGGCGCGGGCCAGCAGCGTCTTGCCCGTTCCGGGAGGGCCGTACAGCAGCACGCCCTTGGGGATCTTGGCACCAACGGCCGTGAACTTGGCGGGGTTCTGCAGGAAGTCCTTGATTTCGTGGAGTTCTTCCACGGCTTCGTCCGCACCGGCAACGTCGCTGAACGTGACCTGCGGGTGGTCCTTGGTGAGCAGCTTGGCCTTGGACTTGCCAAATTGCATGACCTTGGAGCCGCCGCCTTGCATGCGGGAGAACAAGAACCAGAAGATCAACCCAATGAGGATGAAGGGGATCAGCAGGGACAGCATGCTTGACCAGAAGTTGTTCGACGCCGGCTGGTCATCAAACTTGCCCAGCTTGGCGTCGTCAATGGCATCCACCATGGTGGTCGCCCGGTAGCTGCCGTAGTAGAACTGGACGTTCTTGCCGGCCTTTTGACCGTCAGCCGTTGTGTAGTCGTCCTTGAGGATCATGTCCACACGGCCCTCGGACCCAAAGACCTTGGCCGAGGCAACTTTGTCAGTTGAGAGCAGGTCCAGGCCCTCGGAAGTGCCGATGCGGCTGGTTCCCGTACCGGTCAACGTGAGAAGGCCAGCTCCGATGAGCACGACCACCACAACGATCCAGACAAATGGACCTTTGAAGAGTTTCTTGACTTTCATGTGTTCGAGGCTACGCCTCGTCCCTCCCGCTCAACCAATTCGTACCTATACGGGGTGCGCCGACACATCCCCAAGTAATAGCTTTACACCGTTCGCATTGCTACACGCACGGGAATGGCATTTAGTTCCCTGAGGGCATAACGATTTCGGCCAAAATGACGAAACCGGCGCCCGGTGCGCCCGTCCCCCACTTTCGCACCCGTCCCCGCAGCGTCCCATGCACCCGCCGCGCCCGTCCCCGCTTTTCGCGCCCGTTCGGACGGGCGCGAAAAGCGGGGACGGGCGCGGCGGAGGTGGTACGGATGAAAAATGCCGCCGTTCCCGCTTTTTGCCACCGGTATATCGGCGGCAAAAAGCGGGAACGGCGGCAGAAATCAGTGACGGGCGATTTACTCGTAAACGTGCGGCGCCAAGGTGCCGATGAAGTCCAGGTTGCGGTACNTGACGGGCGATTTACTCGTAAACGTGCGGCGCCAAGGTGCCGATGAAGTCCAGGTTGCGGTACCGCTCGGCGAAGTCCAGGCCGTAGCCCACAACGAATTCGTTGGGGATCTCGTAGCCAACGTACTTGACGTCGATTTCAACCTTGGCGGCTGCGGGCTTGCGCAGCAGGGTGCAGATTTCTACCGAGGCGGGGCCGCGGGACATCAGGTTGGCGCGCAGCCAGGACAGGGTCAGGCCCGAGTCGATGATGTCCTCGACGATCAGGACGTGCTTGCCCATGAGGTCGGTTTCGAGGTCCTTGAGGATCCGCACAACGCCCGAGGACTGGGTGCCGGAGCCGTAGGAGGAAACTGCCATCCAGTCCATGGTGACGTGGCTGTGAAGCGCACGGGAAAGGTCAGCCATGATCATGACTGCACCCTTGAGCACACCGACAAGGAGGACGTCGCGGCCCTGGTAGTCAGCATCAATCTGCGCGGCCAGTTCGGCTACACGCGTTTGGATTTGTTCCTTGGTATAAAGAACATGCTTAAGATCGGCTTGGACGTCTTGTGAATCCACCCAGGGCTCCTGATTGTGAAGGTCGTGGTACTGGTTTAGGTACTGTTTGGCGCCTACGTGCTGCGTCTAAGAACAAGCTTCCCATAGCCGGGGCCGTCGTGGGGAACACTCTGATTGCGCGAGATCCGCCAAGCACTGACTTTTCCGGCCAGCTGCACCGGACCTGCCGAGCCTTTTCTGGCCAGCAGGTATTCGGCGGCACCTAGGCGTTCAAGGCTTGGTTGGACTCCGCCAAGTTCGACGACGGCCAGCGCCAACACTCGCATCCTCAGGGCCGGGGCCAGTCCCCTGAGCGCGTCCTCGGCCAGCTCAATCTCTGCTGCGGGGCTGCTTTCGCCGCCGTTTGGCGCCGTGTTTGCTGCCCGGCGGAGCACCAATTTGTTGTATTCGGCTGCTGCGAGATCATCGAGGAAGTCGGCGTCGTGGCCCAGGATGCTTGCCGAGCGTGCCAGTGATTCGGCAATGCCCGGGCCAAGCTCTGCGCTGAGATACGGAATGACGTTTCGTCTGACGCGCACCCGCAAATAAGCAGGATCGTGGTTTGCGGGGTCGTGCCATGGAGTGAGTTCCAAGGCGTCACATATGGCCAAAATCTCATCCCGCCGCAGTCCCAGGAAGGGGCGCAGATACCTGCCACGGCGTTCACGCATGCCGGCTAGGGATCGTGTTCCCGAGCCCCTGGCGAGGCCGAGCAGCACGGACTCTGCCTGGTCATCCAGGGTGTGGCCCAACAGGACATTCTGGGCTCCCAGTTCTTGGGCCGTCGCCTCAAGCGCCTCAAAGCGGGCCGCGCGGGCTGCAGCTTCTGGACCCACGCCGTCGTGGTTGAGGTCAACGGTCCGCACCACAACCGGGTCCAGGCCCAGGGCCCGCAACTGGCCCGCGGTGGTCTGGGCAACCTGTGCGCTGCCTTCTTGCATCTGATGGTCAACCACCACGGCGCCCACACGTACCTCACCCCGTTTGGCGAAGAAGGCGCATACGGCGGCCAGGGCAAGGGAGTCGGGCCCGCCACTGCAGCCCACAAGGATCAGCGGCGGGTTTCCCACCACAAGGTTCTTGCCTGTGGTTTTAAGGCCCAAAAGCTCGCCCACCGCGGCACGCGCCTTGCCCACTGTGGGGTCGAGACGGCGGCGGGCCTTGACGTGTGGCTGTTCGGGTACTGCTGACATTTAGAGGCCCATCCGTTCAACCCAAAGGCGTGCATTGTGAATTTCCGCTTCAGTGGGCAGGTTTTTCTCCTGCGACCAGACATTGTTGAATCCGTCCATGCCCACCACGGCGACCACGTCGCGAACAAACTTTGCACCGTCACTGTATTGGCGCATTTTGGCGTCCAGGCCCAGGAGGTTCCGAATGAACTTTTCAATGACCCCACGGTCCTTGCCCCGGCTGTTGAAGCGTTGGCGGATGGTGCGCACAGTGGGAACAATGCGCTGGTCCACGCCGTCCATGACCACATTTGCGTGGCCTTCAAGCAGGCTCATGACAGCCGTCAAGTGGGACAAGGCTGCTTTTTGATCCGGGTTTTGGAGTAGGTCGAGCATGCCGCCGCGGCTCGGGCCCTGTCCTGCTGCGTCTTTGGCGATTTTCTCGGCTTGGCCAGGCTTGTTGCCCATTTGCTTGGCTGCCTGCAGAAGGCGCTCGCCAAAGTTATCCGAATCGCCCACCAACAGGGTGCCCAGCTTTTCAATTTCCCCCATCATGTGGTGGCGCAACCACGGTGCTGCAGCGAATTGCACGCGGTGGGTTTGTTCATGCAGGCAGACCCAGAGTCGGAAATCGGCAGGATCCACCTTCAGTTCACGCTCAACCGTGATGATGTTGGGGGCAACCAGCAGCAAGCGCCCGCCGGCGGCCTGCTGGTGCCCGTTGTTTGACGCTGCCAGAGCTGCAAAGGGATCGTACTGGCCCAAAACCTTGCTGGAGAGAAATGCGAGCGCCCCGCCCAGCTGGGCCCCCGTAACGGTGGCGCCGAATGTGGCAGAAGAGCTCCCCTGAACCGGGCGACCACCGGACTCCTTTGCGGCAAGGGCTTGTTTGGCTGCCAGGGCGCGCAGAACGGGGTCCATCATGACGGCAAAACTCTGGGTGTTTGCCTTGGCCCAGGATGCCCTGTCCACCACCAAGACCTCTGAATCGCGCAGGTCTCTGGCCGCTTCCAGGCGGCTGATCTCATGGACGTGGGGTACCGAACGCTCGGCCATGAGGCGCAAATTCTCCACCGCTGCGGAGATTTCCGAGCCCTTAAGCGCCGGCCCGGCAGGAGCCAAATTTGCTGCCGTCTTGGCGGCAAGCTCCCAATTGACCATGCTGGGGGACGTGGAAGGGGTGGCTGCGGCATTGCTCTGCTGGCTCATGAATACCATCAGATCACAGAACGCTGACAGCTTGCCGCTGGCTCACAGCTGCGGCACAGGATAGGACTAGAAACAGCTTAGAATTTTCCACCACACTTGAAATTGGGGATTGCTTCCCACAGCCTTTAGGTGACTGGCATTTACTGTAGGAACCACCAACCGCGGGCCGATTGCAAGCCTGCCTTCACGAGAGACATGCATCCATGACTGAGACGCCGCGGAACACCTTCACAGATCTTCCGCCCCTGACTCTCCCTGACGGCAGCCCCATTCGCGCCCTGGTGGTTGATGACGAGGCCAGCCTGACGGAGCTGATCAGCATGGGATTGCGCATGACCGGTTAGGAGGTGGCTACGGCCAGCGATGGCGCCGAGGCTGTGCGAGTTGCCAGGACTTTCCGCCCCGACGTGCTGGTGCTCGATGTCATGATGCCCGGAATGGACGGGATTGAGGCGTTGGGTAAGATCCGGGAATTTTCCCCCAAAATCCCCGCCTTGTTCCGCCCCTCGGACACCTTCAAGAAGTTCTACGACTCTGCCTATCGGGAGCTCTACACCCAGGTGTACACGGAGGGAACCGCCTCGTCGCTTTTGGCAACCATTACCGAGTCCATTCCGGCAAGTGAGGACTTAACTGAGGAGGAGATTGCGGAGAAATCCAAGACTCTGAGGACATTCCTAAACCAGCGTGCCGAGGCCCTGGAGAAGGCCCTCGCCAACTAGGACGGGCTACCTAGCTGCGTGCCAGCACTGCCGCGGCGGCATCGACCACGGGCCTGGCGGCTGCGGCTCCGTCGGTGAAGCCATTGCCGATGATGCAGAACGCCAGCAGTCGCCCCTGGGAGTTGATGACGTAGCCAGTCAACGCTGTGACCACATTCAAGGAACCTGTTTTGGCCCGCACCAACCCGGCACCGTCGAGCTGGGGCCCCGCCACAAACCGGTGGGCCAGGGAACCGCTGAGTCCTGCAATGGGAAGGCCGGGCAGTGCCTGGCCAATGTCCGATGCCGGGTCGGCAAGCATCAAAGCCAGCAATTGAGTCAGCTTTGCGGAACTGATCAGGTTGCCTGTGGCCAGGCCGGAGTTATCTGTTGTCACAACGCCGTCCATGGGCAGGCCCAGCTCGGCAACCGCTTGGCGAACAGCAGCCACGGCGCCCGTATTGCTGGCTTCCTGACCAAGTTTCACGGCCACCATGCGGCCCACAACTTCGGCAACATAGTTGTCCGACTCAGCCAGCATGTACTGGGTCTGCTGGGCCACGGTGGCCGATTCCACCGCGGCAAGGACTGTACCGGGTGCCCCTGCGGGTGCTCCATTGGCCGCTGCTGGCGCCTTGCTTCTGGAAAGTGTCCCCGTGGTAGCAATACCGGCACCTTCCAGGGCCGCCGCAAATGCTTCCGCCACAGCCACAGCGGAATCCTGGGGGCGCGGTCCGCTCAAAACATCAGGGGCAAGGCGGCCCGCATTCAATGCCATGGGAAAAATGGGTGCGATTTCCCCGGCATCAACGTCGCCGTCGGCCCATTTGGGGTTCAGCGCGGGGCCCGTGAACAAGGTGTCGTCAATACTGAGGGTGATCGGGCCGTTGACCCCTGCAGCTGCGAGCGCCGCGGCTGTTTTCTTAGCCAAGGTGGCAATCCCGGCATGGCCCATCACGGCGTCCGTTGCGCTGTCACCGGCACCGAGCATGGCGTCCCCGCCGGCCAGCAAAACCAGCTCATTGGCGGCGGACCCAGCCACAACCTGGGTGCTGAAGCGCGTCTCGGTGCCCAGGGTTCTCAGCGCGGCTCCGGCAGTGAGCAGCTTCAGGTTCGAGGCCGGCACCCTGGCCGCCTCGCCGTCCTGGGAAAACAGCTCTTTGCCCGTGGCGGTGTCGGTGACGAACATGGCGAAGGAGCCATCGCCGTCGAACGTCAACGCCTGGGTCAAATCCGCGGAAAGTTTGGCAGCATCCGGCAAGGGGGCCTCAGCATTTAGCGGGGCCACGGCTGAGATTCCGCTAATCACAGTGGGCGGCAATTGGGCGCCCGGCACGACGGCCACGGCAGCCGGATCCTTGGGCAGAAACGCGGGGGCCAGATGCAAGCCAACGGGGACGCTGACGGCAGCCAATGCACAGATGAGCAAGCCGCTCGTCACAACTTTTGACGTGCGTCCCATAGAGCAGGTAGTTCCTTCGAAGCTGGTGGTCCCGGCGCGCAAATGGGCGGGTCAAGTGAGCGATCCGACCCTGTTGGTCCTGGGTGGGTTTTTAGCGCAACAAAAGCGCCTATATCCTCATACTAGACGGAAATTCTCCGCGCGGCCTTGTCAGGCCTCGCACACCCCCATCATGAGGAGCATAACGATGAAGCACGATGTCACCATCGAGATCCCCCGCGGATCACGCGTCAAGTACGAAGTTGACCACGAGACTGGCCGCGTCCGCTTGGACCGTGTGCTGTTCACCTCGATGCAGTACCCCACCCACTACGGGTTCTTCGACAACACCCTGGGCGAAGACGGCGATCCCCTGGACGCGCTCGTCATGCTGCAGGACTTTGACCTGCACCCGGGCGTTGTGGTGGATGCCCGCCCCATCGCTGTATTCAACATGACCGACGACGGCGGCGGCGACGCCAAGGTTCTGTGTGTTGTTGACGACAAGCGCTTCGACCACATCCAGGAACTCTCCGATGTTGACGAATTCCTGGTCAAGGAGATCGAGCACTTTTTCATGCGTTACAAGGATCTGGAGCCGGGCAAGTGGGTCAAGGCTGAGGGCTGGGCCGACCGCGCAGCCGCCGAGGCTGAATTGGAAGCTTCCATCAAGCGCTTTGCGGACACCAAGCACTAGTCCCCAGCTCCTGCCTCCGTCTGATTCGGCGAGGGCGCGGTGAGAGGTTGAAGGCGGCGTTCCCTTTTCGGGGAGCGCCGCTTTTTTTGGTGCAGGCACTTCGGCTCGCCCGCACTGCATAGCTGCGGGTAGTTGTGCCCATCGCCGCCAAGGACCAGCTCTGTCTAAACTGGTCATGGCCACCCAATGGCCGCCCGCACACGCCGCACTGATCCCACAATGTTCGGCCCTACACTTCTAAGGATGGTCATGGACGGTTTTATCGGCGCCGACATCGCGGACCTCCGGGACTTTGCCAAGGCCATGGACAAGGCCTCATATGTACTGACGCAGCAGGCCCAAGCTCTGTCCTCAGTTGTCAACCAAAACCGCGGCTGGCAGGGCCCCGATGCTGAGCGGTTCCGCCAAACCTGGAATTCATCCCACCGCCCCACACTGGCTTCCAACGCCCGGAACTTGCAGCAGGTCTCAGACCAGCTGCGCAAGAACGCCGACGAGCAGGAAACCGCCAGCTCCGTGGCCAGCATTGCCGGTGGCACAGGCGGCGATGGCCCGGCGTTGTCCGTCCTGAAGGATGTGTACGACGTCGGTATGGGCGGCAAGGGAGCCATCACACCCCTGCTGAACGCTTGGAAGCTCCACAAGCTCGGCGCTGAGGACTGGGCCAAGACCAAAGAACTGCTGACCAATTGGGATGATTCCGGCCGGTGGCTCAAGGGCGGCCTCGACCAACTAAAAAATGGCGGCAAGCTCAGCGACGTCCTGAGCGACCTCAAGGCGGGAATCCCCTATAGCCAGGCCTTTGACGACGCCAGCAAATTCTCCAAGGGCTTGCGCATAGCTGGCGGACTGACGGGGCCGCTCAGCATTGCCGGCGGCATCCACGACATGATTTCCCCCGAGCATGACGGCTGGCGAGGGGGAGGCGACCGGGTTGCGGGCGGCCTCTCCGTGGTGGGCGGCGTGGGCAGCATTATGTTGATGACGGCCGGGGGCGCTGCCCTGTTGGGCCCCATCGGCGCACCCATAGTGGTCGCCGCCGGCGTGATTGCAGGGGCTTGGGCCTTGGGCAACCTGGTGGTGGACAACTGGGACAGCATCACCAACTTCGCCAAGAACCCCGGCCAATACATCAGTGACGGCGCCAAAGAGGTCACAAACTTTGCCAAGGACGTAGGCAGTAAAGTGGTGAACGGCGTAGGTGACGCAGCCAAATCGACTGGCAAATTCTTGAAGGGAATTTTCGGATGAGCACAAATACTATCCAGTGGACTGAACGCGATGTGGAGTCCGCAGCCCAAGTGCTTGCCATGGCCAGTGCCGAAGGCACGCCGCTGCCCACGCTGACCGATGAGGAAGTGGTGGCGCTGGACGGTGTGCAGCGCGAGCAGGCTGTGCCCACGCCGTGGCTCTCCGCCCAAACCGCTGATCGAAACGCCCTGTGCGGCGTTGCCCTGAGGGGCTTGCTGGCCAAGGAACTGGCCTACCCCGTGATTTTTGAAGGCGAGACCGAACCGACACGCCTTCACACCACACCCGAGATCACGGGCACGCTGGCCCTGCGCCGCACCTCGCGCCAGGTTGCTTCGCTGGAGCGAACAGTGTCCACCGGCAAGCGTTGGCTTTTTGCCTACACCCACGACGGCGGCACCCTCCTGGAGGAAGTGGACGAGAGCGGCCTCCACGGGTTCACGGTAGTCACCGTGGATCAGATCCCCGCCCGCCTCGCCGCCTTTGCCGACCCTCAGGGCGCGGCAGCCAAGGATTCCCAAGCCACGAACTACACGGAAGCAGAGTTTGAAACCGCCGGTTCGCAGCAGCTGTCCCAAACACTGGCGGCCAGCAACTTGGCGGTCTTTGAAACCAATGCTGACGCGTTGCGAACACTCACCATCTACACGGGCCCCGAGTCTGTGCACATCCTCACCCCGCATGCCGTGAACGGCTCGTTGACGTTGGCATTGCAGGAAGTCTCTGCACCCTCCCTCACCAACGTTCTGGCGGGCATGCTGTCACCCAAATAGCCACCCACTGTGGCGGTGTGCACCGTCAGGTGCCCCCCACGCCGTTCTTCCTACGAGGTATTCATGGCCACGAAACCCAAATTTGACGGGCCCACCCGCCTGATCGATCCCCTCACCGGACGCCCAGTGCGGCAGTTCACCATGACTGGGAACTACTACGTCCGCGCCACTGCCACCAGGCATTTCTGGGGCAGGGTCCTGGACGGGGCAGTGTTCCTGGCCGCGTTCGGAATCCTGTCGTTGCTGGTGATCCCGGTGCGAAAAGCCATGGAAAACAGTCCGTCGCTGTGGGAGCTGGCGTACAGCAACGGCTTCTTCATCGGGCTAATCGCACTGTTCTGGTTCCCCGCGCTCTATGTGTACGGCATGATTTGGGGCAAATGGGGCCTCTTTGGCGACCGTGCGGCCCGCATGCGCAGTGTGCGGATCACCGACGGATCCCTGTCCGGGCCGTGGCTCGGCGGCTGGCGAGTCATCCTGTGGTCGTTCCTGCCGCTGTACGCGGTTTTCATGATTGCCAGCTTGTTCGACGGCGGCGTGGAACACACCCCCGGATACGTCCCGCTGGACTTGGACTCCGGTGTGGCGAAAGGTCATGCCCCGGTTCCCGACCCCGCGATTGTTGCGAAGGAGCAAGCCGAAGCCCAGGCCGAGGCTCAGACACGCGCCCAGATGCCGCACCTGTACGGAAAGGCCCCGGATGCACGGTCGTAGTTTTTGGGTCCGTCGGGCCGAGCAGCGGCTGGGACCCGAGCTGGGCCAGTTGCGCCATGTGGCCGCATCGAGGCGGATCCACTGGGCCTGGCTGGTGCCATGCATTGCCATTGGCTTTGTTTACGGAGTCATCGGGCAGTTCATCAGCAGCCCGCGCTCCACGGACCGGACCCCCGACAGGTTTGAGGACATTCCGCTGTTCATGGTGGTGTCCCTGCTGACGGGACTGGTGCTCTGGTCCCTGACGCTCGCCTTCTCCTTCCGGACACTTCTGGTGTTCGACGCCGGAATTGTCACCTCATTTGCCCAAAAGGCCACGACGCGGATCTTTTACTGGAATCAGGTCAACCCGGAATCCATCAAGGCTGTGACAAGCCAGGATGATTCCGGCCCCACCCACTTGCTGGTGGCCAAGAAGCTGACAAAACTCAGTGTTCGCGGAAAATACGCCGTTGTCTTTCAGGCCGTGCCCGCCAAAGTGGAGCCGGCCACAAACAGCAGCACAGAACCCCCGCAGGCCGGTTTCTGGACGTTTGAAACGACAGACGAGCCAAGCCCACTTGTTCTGGCCCTCCAGCAGGCCATGGTGGAAGCACGAATTCCTGGCGCTGAGCGGATCGCAGTGCAGGCGTTGCCGCCCGTTGTGCTTCCCGGCAGGACCATACTGGACTGACCCCGCGGTCAGTGTGCAGATAATGCCCTCAAAATCGATTTTAAGCGCAATATCTGCACACTCGAGGTGTCAGACCAGGCTGCGCAGGACGGCGGCAGCACCGTCGTCGTAAACGGATGCGGTGATCTCATCGGCGGCAGCCTTCACCTCATCGTCCGCCTGGCCCATGGCCACGCCCCGGTTGGCCCAGCGCAGCATTTCAATGTCATTGGAGCCATCGCCCACGGCCACCGTCAGGGCGTTCTCTATGCCCAGGGAAGCCCTGACAGCCTCCAATGCTGATGCCTTGTTGACGCCGTCTGCAGCAATGTCCAGCCACGCGCTCCAGCCAATGGCGTAGGTGACCCCGTGCAGGCCGGCAGCCGCAATGGCGTCGGCGAACTCCGCAGTGGAGGCCTCGGCGCTGTTGACAACCACCCGCACCGCCTTGGCCTCCAGCAGGTGGTGGAAATCCACGCCGCGCGCCTCAATGCCGAAGCTGTTGTCCTGAAAACGGGATGTGGACAGGAAGTTCCCTTCAGCGTCCTCAAGGGCGAACTTGGCGCCGGGGATGCTGTCGCGCAGGGCAGTCAGCGCGGGGGCAGGATCGAACGTCACGCGGTCAATGATCTCGTAGCCGTCAACCAGGGACGGATCCAGCCGGATGGTCACACCGCCGTTGGAGCACACTCCGTAACCGTGGCGGAGCCCAATGGCCTCCACAATGGGAAGCAGCGCGCCCAGGGAACGGCCCGTGGCAATGATGACGTGGTGCCCGGCGTCAACCACTGCCGCGGCTGCGGTGCGGACGCCCTCGGTCATGATGCCATCGTGGTCCACCAGGGTGCCGTCAACATCCAGGGCTATCAGGTACTTTGTTGTTTCATTTGTCCGGTCATCGATGCCGGGAATTACATTATTTACTGTCATAGTCATGTCTCCAGTCAAGCAGATTGGGCTGGTACTGCCACATATTTTGGCTGTTAAAACCATGAACGCCGGGCAAATACTCACAGCTGTGTGCACAGTGTGAGTATTTACCCGGCGTTCACGAAACGCCTAGGGAATTACAGGACGGGAAAGACTTCCAGGCCGCCCATGTACTTGCGCAGGGCAACCGGGACGTTGACTGAACCGTCGGCATTCTGGTGGTGCTCCAGGATGGCCACAATCCAGCGGGTCGTGGCCAGGGTGCCGTTCAGGGTGGCAACTGCGCGGGTGCCACCCTTGCCGCCGTCGTCAGCCACCAGGCGCTCACGGATGTTCAGGCGGCGGGCCTGGTAGGTGGTGCAGTTGGAGGTGGAGGTCAGCTCGCGGTAGGCATCCTGGGTGGGCACCCAGGCCTCGCAGTCGAACTTGCGGGCGGCGGAACCGCCAAGGTCGCCAGCTGCCGTGTCGATCACTCGGTAAGGCAGCTCAACCTTGGCCAGCATTTCCTCTTCCCAGGCCAGCAGGCGCTGGTGCTCCTCAGCAGCCTTTTCAACCGTGGTGTAAACAAACATTTCCACCTTGTTGAACTGGTGCACGCGGATGATGCCGCGGGTGTCCTTGCCGTGCGAACCGGCCTCGCGGCGGTAGCAGGAGGACCATCCGGCGTAGCGGACGGGTTCGTCAACGTTGATGATTTCGTTGCCGTGGTAGCCGGCCAGCGCGACCTCGGAGGTGCCCACCAGGTACAGGTTGTCCTCGGCGAGACGGTAAATTTCGGCGTCGTGCTCCACGTCAAAACCGGTGCCGGCCATGGTCTCGGGCAGCACAAGCGTGGGGGTGATCATGGGTGTGAAGCCGGCTTCGATGGCCTGGTCCATGGCCAACTGCAGCAGCGCCATTTCCAAGCGGGCACCAACACCCTTGAGGAAGTAGAAACGTGAACCGGACACCTTGGCGCCGCGCTCCATGTCGATGGCGCCAATGAGTTCACCAATTTCCAGGTGGTCGCGTGGCTTGAAGTCGGGGAATTCCCGGGGTGTGCCAACGGTCTTGACCACCACGTAGTCGTCCTCGCCGCCTTCCGGGACACCCTCGGAGACCAGGTTGGCCATGCTGCGCACCAGGGCGTCCTGTTCAGCACTGGCTGCATCGGCTGCTGCCGAGGCCGCCTTGACGGCTGCGGCGAGTTCCTTCACCTCTGCCAGCAGGGCCTGCTTTTCCTCACCCTTGGCTTGGGCCACCTTTTTGCCGAAGGCATTTTGTTCGGCGCGCAAAGCCTCAAAAGAGGTGATCGCAGACTTTCGTGCAGCGTCGGCGGCTATGACGGAGTCCACCACAGACGGTTCGGCACCGCGCGCACGCTGGCTGGCACGGTATTTTTCGGGATTTTCGCTGAGGTCTCGTACATCGATCACACCCTAAGCCTATCCAATCAATGCAACTTGACGGGCTATGGTTAGAGAATCATGCCAACTGAACTTCTTGCAGTCATTATTGTGGTCATTACTGTGCTCGCCGTTGCCATCAGCTGGCTGGGTGTGCGCAAGCTCGCCCAGAAGCACACGCGCAGCGCCGTGGCTGATTCACCGCACAAAATTCACTTGGCAAAGCAGCAAGTAGTTTTCATTTACAACCCCACCAAAAACGGGACCGACGACGCAAAAACGCTCATCACCCGTTCCGTGTCCAAAGCTGGCTGGCCAGCCCCCCTCTTCTTTGAAACCAGTGCTGCGGACCCGGGCTTCACCATGGCCGCGGCCGCGCTGGAGGCGAAGGCCGATGTGGTTATTGTGGGCGGCGGCGACGGGACTGTGCGGGCTGTGGCACAAACGCTGCGGCACACCGAAGTTCCTTTGGCCATCATCCCCCTGGGCACCGGAAATTTGCTGGCCCGCAATCTGAGTCTGGATGTCACAGACATTGCCAGCAGCGTCCAGACCGCCTTGTTTGGGCACCAGCGCCACATTGATGCCGGGCTGATGGAGATTGAGGACAGTGTCACCGGCGCGGTTGGCAAGCATTCCTTCATGGTCATTGCCGGCCTTGGCATGGACGCCGACGTCATGAATGACACCAATTCCAAGTTGAAGGAACATGTTGGCTGGCTGGCCTACAGCGAAGCAGGATTGCGGCACATGGCGGGTCCGCGCAAGAAGGTAAGCATCGAATTGGATGATGAACCCGCCCAGCAGCGCAAAATCCGTTCAGTACTGTTTGCCAATTGCGGGCTGCTCCCGGGTGGCATCGATTTTGTGCCCGGCGCCCTGATTGACGACGGCGTACTGGACGTTGTGGTGATCAGCCCCCGGAGCGCTTTGGGCTGGCTGGCCATGGCCGGAAAAGTGGTGTTCCGACACAAGAACAACCTGCCCGTCATTGACTTTTACCGCTCACAGAACCTGACCATCCGCACTGTCATGCCGGTGGAGACCCAGATCGACGGCGACCCGTCAGGCCCCGCAACATGCGTCCAGGTCAGCGTGGAGCCCAAGGCTGTGCTGGTGCGTGTGCCAGCACCCAACAACCCCGCCTAAGAGCTGTCGGCGCCACAGCTCCATGTGGAAGAGGCTTCGTGCGGAAGAGCCAGTGACACCGCAGCGGCACGGAGTCAGTCAGTTTCCGGGCGCTGCGACTGTTCCTTGATGAGGCGTTGCTCTTCGTCAAAGCGCAACTCGTTGGCGTCGTCACTTTCGTCCCCGACCGATGTGTCACGGCCTTCCTTGGCACCAGGATTGACAATGGTGCCTTCTTGGCTGCTGCTCCTGCCTACATGCGGATCCATGGTGACTCGCCTCTTCCCTGCTGGCATCAACTTTCCCTCTTCAGACAAATGGTCATGAAGATACCCCAAAGCATAGGCTTGCCGATGCCGCAGCGAAAGAGATGTGTGCGCGCCAATATCGGCAAGCTCATGGCCGCAGGAGGGCTGCGGCCCCGGCTACCGTCCCCTACGCCAGGAGCGATTCAACCCACGTGGAAGCCTCGGCAAAGGCAACATCGGAATTGTAGGCCCGGATCAGCGGCGGCTGCCCGTCCGCCCGCGGATATGAGCCCAGGAAGCGCATGTCCGGGCTGACCCGGTGCAGGCCGCGCAGAGCTTCAGCCACGCGGGCGTCACGGATGTGCCCCTCCATGTCAACACTGAAAATGTAGTGACCCAGGTACTGCCCCGTGGGCCTTGATTCAATGCGGCTCAGGTTCACCCCACGGCTGGCAAACTGTTCCAGGATGGCCATCAAGGCGCCGGGGTGGTCTTCCGGCAAAGGAATTGCCAGCGTTGTCTTGTCAGCCCCCGTGGGAACAGGCAGTGAGCCCGGCTTGGCCACCAGCACAAAGCGCGTCACAGCCCCAGCGTTATCCTCAATGCCTGCGGCCAAAATGTTCAGGCCAGTTTGTTCCGCCACCAGCGGTGCACAGACGGCGGCCTGGAAGGCGGATGTGCCTGCCACCAGCTCGTGGGCGGCGGCCGCCGTCGAATTCGCCGGAACATGCGCGGCCAGTGGAAGCTTTGCGGCAAACCATTCCCTGGTCTGCGCCCACGCGTGCGGGTGTGTGCCCACGGCTGTGACATCCGCCAGCGTGGCTCCAGTCCGTGCCACCAGCACAAAACTCACGGGCACCACCACCTCATGGATGATCCGCAGCTCAACACCGTTGGCGATGGCATCCAACGTTGCCGGAACGCCACCTTCAATGGAGTTCTCAATGGGCAGCATTGCGGCAAAAGCCTCGCCGTTGCGCACTTTGTTCAGGGCCGCGGCAGCCGTGTTGGAGGGAATCCGCGCCAAAGCGGCCGCACCGGGAACCTTGAGCAGGGCCGACTCGGTGAAAGTCCCTTCGGGCCCAAGGAACGTCAGGGGCAGCACGGAATCAGTGGGCACGGAAGTCATGGGGCACCTGTTCGTTGAAGCGGAAGTAATTTAGAGGACGCGGGGAGTTTCACCGTTGGAGGAAATCATGGGCTTGTCCGATTCAAACCAGGCACCCATGCCACCCATCACGTTGAACGCACTGTAGCCGTTTTCGGTCAGCCAGTTGGTGGCCCGGAACGAACGGCCGCCCGTGCGGCAGATGACGAACAGATCCGTGTCCGGGTCAAGCTCGTCCAAACGGGCCGGCAACTGCTCCAGCGGAATGTGCAGCGCGCCCTCAACGTGGCCCGCTTCCCACTCGTAATCTTCACGGACATCCAAAATCACTGCGCCCGCAGCCAACTCGGCCACCGTGACGCTCATGATGTCTGACATGTATTTTCTCCTTGCAAGTAAAGACAAATCCGGCTTAAGCCTACTGCCCGTGGGGCCACGCGCGAGCGAAGCGAGGGATGGGGAGGGCGGGAGGCGCTACTGCCCGAGGGGCCAACCAGACGTATACGCTGCAGTCCTCCAGAAGCCTAAAATGTGACGTTCAGCAAGGTTAGTGTCAAAATTAGACTTGTGAGTTCACAAAACAGCCCCGCCGATCCGGCACTGGCACCCCAAAAACCCCGCGATACATCCTTCTTCGGACAGCCAAAAATGCTGCTGAACCTCTTCAGTGTGGAGCTGTGGGAGAGGTTCTCCTTCTACGGCATGCAAGGCATCCTGGCGTACTACATGTACTACTCCGTGACCCAAGGTGGCCTCGGTATTGACGAAGGCACCGCCCTGGGCATTGTTGGCGCCTACGGCGGTGGCGTGTACCTCTCCACCATTCTTGGCGCCTGGGTTGCCGACCGCCTCATGGGCTCTGAGAAGGTGCTCTTCTACAGCGCGATCATGATCATGGCCGGGCACTTGTCCCTAG
Source organism: Arthrobacter glacialis (assembly GCF_002909415.1). Lineage (NCBI taxonomy): Bacteria > Bacillati > Actinomycetota > Actinomycetes > Micrococcales > Micrococcaceae > Arthrobacter > Arthrobacter glacialis. The sequence continues at coordinate 166,015 of NZ_PPXB01000005.1, forward strand.
CCCTGCTGCCGGGAGCTGTTGGCCTGACCGTTGGTCTGATCCTGATTGGGGTGGGCTCCGGTGGATTGAAGGCCAACGCCACCTCACTGGTTGGCACCTTGTACGCCAAGGACGACGACCGTCGCGACGCCGGTTTCTCCATCTTCTACATGGGCATCAACATTGGTGGGCTTATTGGCCCGCTCGTCACCGGCTGGTTGCAGGTCACCTGGGGCTTCCATGTGGGCTTCGCCGCAGCAGCAGTTGGTATGGCCTTTGGTCTGCTCCAGTACGGCCTGACCCGTAAAAACCTTCCCCAGTCGGCGCACGAAGTCCCCAACCCGCTGCCGAAGTCGCAATACGGCAAGTTCATCGCCCTGGCCGCTGCAGCCATCATTATCATTGTTGTGGCCGTGGCCTTGAAGCTCATTACCGCCGAGAACCTCAAGTGGATCATCGTGGCAGTTGTCATCGTGGCGACTATCGCCTACTTTGCACTCATTTTGGCCAACAAGACCGTAACGGCTGTGGAACGCAGCCGCGTTTACTCGTTCATGCCGTTGTTCCTGGCCAGCGCCGTCTTCTGGTCATTGTTCCAGCAGCAGTTCACAGTGATTGCCCTCTACTCTGACAAGCGCCTTGACCGCAACATTCTGGGTTGGGAGGTGCCCGCCAGCTGGGTCGCCTCCATCAACCCGGTGTTCATCATCATTCTGGCCGGCGTGTTTGCAGCCGTCTGGACCAAGTGGGGCCCGCGTCAGCCCGGCACACCCGTGAAGTTCTCTGTCGCGTTGGTCGTGATGGGTTTGGCCTATCTGTCATTCATCCCGTTCGCCGGCATGGCCGCTGTTCCCATGATGGCCATTGTTTTCATCCTGCTGCTCTTCACAGTTGCTGAACTCATGCTCTCGCCCGTGGGCCTCTCACTGGCCACGAAGCTTGCCCCTGCCGCCTTCCAGACACAGATGGTTGCCTTGTTCTTCCTGTCCATCTCGCTCGGAACCGCCATGTCAGGTGTGCTCGCCCAGTGGTACGACCCCGCCAACGAGACCCCGTACTTCATGGTCATCGGCTTGGTCTCCATTGGATTTGGTGTCCTGTTGTTCCTGGTCAAGAAGCCCATCAAGAAGCTGATGGCTGGCGTCATGTAGGTCTTTTCTTAAAGTACGACGGCGGCACCTTTCCCATCGCAGTTGTGTTGGGAAAGGTGCCGCCGTCAGTTAAGGACCCTAGTGAGTTGTTGCCAATCAGGTGTAGCCCTCAGCTGCTGGGCTGTAGGAGTCAAAACCCATCATGGCCAGGCCGAAGAGAACAAAGCCGTAGAGCGCACCATAGATCAGTAGCGCCAAGTAGTTGGTAATCAGCCCGGTGATGGAAAATGACCTGCCTTGAGGGCTTTCCTTCTTGAGACCAATGTGGCCCAAAACGATGCCAACTATCTGCGGGACCATAAAAAACCCGAATCCTGCCACGAGCGAGACCAAGCCAATGATCATGCTGGCCAGGCTCATGCCGCGCGGGCCACTGGTCTTGTCCGCATAGCCCGGACCGCCCTGATAATACGTTGGGCCACCATAGTGCTGGGCGTAGGGCTGCTGCCCATACGGTTGTTGGGCGTAGTGTTGCTGGGCGTAAGGCTGCTGGGCAAAGGGTGCCTGCTGCCCATACTGCCCGCCTGCCGGTGGTCCATACTGGGGCGCCGGCGGGTTTTGGAACTGCTGGTTCTGGCCCAAGAAACTATCCGGCACGGCAGGCGCCGCGTAGGGCGGCGTGGGGCTGCCGGGCTGGCCAGGCTCTGGCTGCGGCTGCTCTGGCTGGTTCGACATTGCTGACTCCTACTGGAATTGCTGTCCCGTGAAGGCACGCAAGGGGGAAAGTTAAAGTTGACTCCCATAATAGTCCGGTCTCCTGAGACAGCCGGGTGAGTCTTCGCTCAGATAGTTCATACTCTGGGCAGCACGTGCCAATCCGGCGCCCGCTCTGTCATGCTGTGAATATGGCTAGCCGCGCGGGCACTACTGCCCTTCCCCAGGACCTTGTTGATCTTTCTGCTTTGCTGGATGCATATTACGATCTGACTCCAGATCTTAGCGATCCGGCGCAACGGGTGGCTTTTGGCACCTCGGGGCACCGCGGCACCTCATTGAAGGCTTCCTTCAACGAGGGCCACATTGCCGCCATCACCCAAGCCATTGTGGAGTACCGCAACGGTCAGGGAATCACCGGCCCGTTGTTCATGGGCAAGGACACGCATGCCCTGAGCGATCCGGCACAGAACACGGCCTTGGAAGTTTTGGCGGGCAACGGCGTCGAGGTTCTCATTGACGCCCGCCATGGTTACACGCCCACCCCGGCCGTTTCGCATGCCATCCTGAGCTACAACTCGGGCCGCACAGAGGGACTGGCGGACGGAATTGTGGTGACTCCTTCCCACAACCCGCCCGGCGACGGCGGTTTCAAATACAACCCTCCCCACGGCGGGCCCGCCGATTCCGATGCCACCGGCTGGATTGCCAACCGGGCCAACGAACTGCTGGAAAACGGCTTGCGAGGCGTGAAGCGGGTCGTGCTTTCAGACGCCATGGCGGCCTCCACCACCGGCAAGTTCGACTTCCTCTCCAGCTACGTTGACGACCTGCCCTCCGTCCTTGACATTGACGCGATCCGGGCCGCAGGCGTGCGCATTGGGGCGGACCCCATGGGTGGGGCTTCGGTGGATTACTGGGGCGAGATCGGCGAACGCCACAATCTGGACCTCACAGTTGTCAACCCCACCGTGGACCCCCAGTGGGCCTTCATGTCACTGGACTGGGATGAGAAGATCCGCATGGATTGCTCCTCCCCCTCAGCCATGGCGTCGCTCATTAACAAGCTGGCCGCTGGAGCCCCCTTTGACATTGCCACCGGGAACGACGCCGACGCCGACCGCCACGGCATCGTCACCCCGGATGCCGGGCTGATGAACCCCAACCACTACTTGGCTGTGGCCATCCAGTACCTCTACACGCACCGTTCACAGTGGCCCGCAACAGCCAGCGTGGGAAAGACCTTGGTCTCCTCCTCCATCATTGACAGGGTCGCCGCCGATCTTGGCCGCCAGCTCGTTGAAGTTCCCGTGGGTTTCAAATGGTTTGTGCCGGGCCTGCTCTCCGGCGAGGGCGTGTTTGGCGGGGAGGAATCCGCAGGCGCCTCCTTCGTCAAGAAGGACGGTTCCGTCTGGACCACCGACAAGGACGGCATCCTGTTGGCACTGCTGGCCTCGGAAATCACGGCCGTCACCGGAAAATCACCCTCGCAGCACTATGGTGAGCTGACAGCCCGCTTTGGGGCGCCGTCGTACGCCCGCATTGACGCCGCAGCCACCCGTGAACAGAAGGCGGCACTGGGCAAGCTCTCTGCCGCCGACGTCTCCGCCACCATGCTGGCCGGGGAGCCAATCACGGCCAAACTGACGGAGGCCCCCGGCAACGGCGCCGCCATTGGCGGCTTGAAGGTCACCACCGAGAACGCCTGGTTCGCGGCGCGCCCCTCCGGCACGGAAGACGTGTACAAGATTTACGCCGAATCCTTCAAGGGCGCAGACCACCTGGCCCAAGTCCAAGCCGAGGCCAAGGCCCTGGTCGACGGCGTCATCTCCTAACGCGGCGGCAGCTGGGCCACTTCCGCCATCCCTCGCGAGCAGTAAGATTTTCCGCCCGCTCCGGGGCCTCCGGCTTCAGTGTCGGCTGCGAATTTGGGCTATGCGCTGTGTTGCCGACTTCGCGATCGCATAGCCCAAGTCCACTTTGGGCATGCGCAAGTTTGGACCCCGTGCCTAGCGCAGCTGTCAGAGAGGCGCCATGCTGGCCTCGACAGCTGCGCATAAACAAAGTCGCATGGGTTTATGCGCAGACACAGGTATTCGCGCAGCGCATATGCAAATTGAGGGCCGGGCGGCGGAGCCGGTGTTTCCGTAGGCGACGTAAAGGAGACGCCAAAGGCCGCCCGCGGCCGACGCGTCGGATAGTCGCCGAGGGAATTCCGGTCCGCAGCACGCACCGGCGCACGCACCCGGTTAGTGGTGGGCGCCTAGTTCGTGTTCGGCGTGGGTGACGGGTTCCAGCTGGAAGGTGGAGTGCTCAATGCTGACGTCAAAGTGGCTGGCCACGCAGCTTTGCAGGGCGTCGAGCATGAGCGGGACGTGGCCGTCGTGGAAACATTCCTCGTCCACCACCACATGGGCGGAGAGGATGGGCAGGCCAGTGGCGATTTGGCTGGCGTGGAGGTCGTGGACGCCGCGAACATGATCGAGCGCCAGTATGTGCGCGCGGACCTCATCCAGGTCAAGTCCTGAAGGAGTCGATTCCAGCAGCACACCAATGGTTTCCAGCAGCAGCCTCACGGTGCGCGGCAGGATCATGGCACCAATGAGCATGGCCACCACGGCGTCGGCCTGCATCCAGCCGGTCAGCGAGATGACGATGGCTGCCACAATGACTGCCACCGAGCCCAGGGCGTCGTTGACAACCTCCAGAAACGCTGCCCGCATGTTGAAGTTCTTGCCGCGCCCGCCCATCAGGACAAACATCGAGATGATGTTTCCCAGCAGGCCGATAGCGCCGAAGATGATCATCTCATTGGAGGCAATCTCGGTGGGGTTGAAGAGGCGCTGGACGCCTTCCACCAAAACAATAAGCCCGACGGCGAGAAGCACCGCTGCCTGCGCTGTTGCCGCGAGTACTTCCGCCCGCGCAAAACCCCACGTCCGCTTGCTGGTTGCCGGGCGGGTCATCAAGCGGGCGGCCAGCAAGGCCATGGCAAGCCCGCCAGCATCCGTGAGGACATGCGCGGAATCAAACAGCAACGCCAGGGATCCGGTGAGCAGGGAGCCGATGACCTGAAAGACAAACACGGCCAGCGTGATTGCCAAGGCAACGGCAATGCGTCCTTGGTGGCTCTCGCCCGGGGCCCCGGCGTGGGAATGGGAGTGATCGTGACCAGACATAACTCAATAGTACATCGATGGCTGAATTCATCAACTAATGTATGATATTGAGAATGAAGCCCATTAGCAACGCAGCAGTGCTGGCCAGGTTTGGCTACGCCCTCTCCGACCCCACCCGGGCCGAAATCTTGATGAATCTGGCCAAGGCACCCCAGTATCCAGCCGACCTGGCCACCGAACTGGGCGTTTCGCGCCAAAGCATCTCCAACCACCTTTCCTGCCTGCGAGACTGCGGACTGGCCGTTGCCATCGCCGAGGGGCGCCGGGCCAGGTATGAACTGGCCCACCCGGACCTGGCCCACGCACTTAACGACCTTCTCGGCGTCGTACTCCTGACCAGCGAAGGCCACGTCCCCCACCCCTAGTTCGTCCGGCCGGTGGGCACAGGCGCCCCGAACCACCCGTAAATCTCCGTGTGCCGATATTCTTATCGGCAGGCTGTGCACTGGCACGGCATTGACTGGAGGCACGTTGATGAATTTGTTGGGCACTAAGTGGCGCGTTCACGGGGACGGCAAAACTATTGCACCGGGGCAGGTTGTCGGCCCCGACGAGCGGCTGAGCTGGCCCCGGACCATTGGTATTGGCCTGCAGCACGTGGTGGCCATGTTTGGTGCCACGTTCCTAGTGCCCCTGATCACCGGCATGCCACCGGCCACAACCCTGTTCTTCTCCGGTATTGGCACCTTGTTCTTCCTGGTCCTCACGCGGGGACGGGTCCCCAGCTATTTGGGTTCCAGCTTCGCCTTCATCGCGCCCATCATGGCCTCACAGCAGCAATTTGGTGTCTCTGGTGCACTGGGCGGCGTGGTGGTTGCCGGTGTGACACTCGCAGTTCTGGGCTTGATCGTGCAAAAGTTTGGCGCGTCCTGGATCAACAGGCTCATGCCGGCGCCCGTCACGGGCACCATCGTGGCGTTGATCGGCCTGAACCTGGCACCTTCCGCGCGCGGCAACTTTGAAAAGGCCCCCATCACGGCCCTTGTCACCCTGCTGGTCATCATCTTGGTCAGCGTGCTGTTCCGAGGAATTCTGGGCCGCCTTGCCATCCTGGTGGGCGTGGTGGTTGGCTACTTGGTGGCGGTGCTGCGCAACGAGGTGGACTTCTCCAAAATCGATGCGGCCGGCTGGATCGGATTGCCGCACTTCCAGACCCCCACCTTCCACTTTGCCGTTCTGGGCCTCTTCATCCCCGTGGTGCTGGTCCTGGTGGCGGAAAATATTGGCCACGTGAAGTCGGTGGCGCTGATGACTGGGGAGGATCTTGACCCCTACGCGGGCCGGGCCATCATTGCCGACGGCGTGGCCACCACCTTGGCAGGGTTTGGCGGCGGTTCCGGCACCACCACTTACGCCGAAAACATTGGCGTCATGGCTGCCACGAAGGTTTACTCAACGGCTGCCTACTGGGTGGCAGGCGTTGCGGCCTTGCTGCTGAGTTTCTCCCCCAAGTTTGGCGAGCTCATTGCCACCGTCCCGGCGGGTGTTCTTGGCGGTGCAGCAACCCTGCTCTACGGCATGATTGGCGTGCTGGGTGTGCGCATCTGGGTGCAGAACAAGGTTAACTTCGCCAACAACATCAACCTCACCACGGCAGCAGTCGCGCTCATCATTGGCGTTGCCAACTTCACCTGGAATGCCGGAAGCCTGACGTTCGAGGGCATCGCCCTGGGCACCGCGGCGGCACTCATTGTCTACCACGGCATGAGTGCGCTGGCGAAGTGGCGCGGCACTGCCACGGACCCTCTCGCCGCCGAGCTGGAGCCGGCAGCCCCGAAGCCGGACAAGGGTCACTAGCCCGGCAACCCTTCCCAGCGCAGTGACTTTAGATTATGCGTAAGACTCTCCATGAGTCTTACGCATAATCTTTGTGATGCGGCATTGCCGGGCGTAAAACGTGCTCAGATGCCGTTGAGCGCCTCGGAGGTGGCCCTCGTGGTGAAAAGTGCGGCGTCGGCCAGGGCAGCCTCCGGGGAACCCGCCACATCCGTCGCACTGACGGCTGAGACCACCCCGTGTTCGGCCAGCTGCTGGGGTGTCACGGTGATTCGTCCGGCAACTACGACGACGGGAATCCCCCGTGCGTGCGCGGCGTCGGCAACTCCCAGCGGACCCTTGCCGGAGAGGGACTGCACATCAAGTGAGCCTTCGCCGGTGATGACCAAGTCAGCGTCAGCCAGGGCCGCGTCAAGATTGATCATGGTGGCCACCAGGTCAAAGCCGCGCTCGATGGTGGCGCTGGCGTAGGCCACAAACATGGAGGGGAAGCCGCCGGCAGCGCCCGCCCCCGCCACATCTATGTCAATCCCGGTGTCCGCCGCCACCACGGCGGCCAGCTTGCGCAGCCCGGCATCGAGGTGGTCCACTGCCTGCGCGTCGGCGCCCTTTTGCTGCGCAAATACATGAGCCGCACCGTTGGGACCGTACAACGGGTTGTCCACATCCACTGCCATTCGCAGTTTCACGCTGGCCAGCCTCGGGTCGAGTTCCGAGGCATCCACGGCAACAACATCACCCAAGGATCCGCCGCCCAAAGGCACCAAATTGCCATTGGCATCGGATAGTTTCAGGCCCAGCGCACGCAAGGCGCCCGTTCCGGCGTCGGTCATGGCGGACCCGCCCAGGCCAATAATAATTTCGGTGGCACCGGCCTCCAGCGCCGCGGAGATCAGTTGCCCGCACCCGTAGGAATGGGCGCGCAGGGAGTTCTCCACCGTGGGTTCGCTGAGCAGGTAGCCGCTGGCCTGTGCCGTTTCAATGACGGCCACCGACGTGCCGGGATGGAATGCCCAGGCCGCACCAACCGGCTTCAGGATGGGACCCACCACAGCATTGAGTCGCTCGGCATAGCCTGCAGCCACCGCGGCATCCACCGTGCCTTCACCGCCGTCGGCAATGGGAAGTGTGGTCACCACCGCGTCGGGGTAAACCCGCAGCGCCCCTTCAGCCATGGCCGCTGCGGCTTCGGGAGCCGTGAGGGTCCCCTTGAACTTGTCCGGGGCAATGAGAATACGCATGTCTCCATCCTGCCACCGGTCACTGACAAGGCTGAATAGTTACGCCCAGTAACCTCGCTGGCGCATCACCTCGGCCAGCAAATCAGCCCTGTCGGTCATGATGCCGTCCACGCCGAGGTCAAAAAGCTGGTGCATCTCAAGAGGTTCGTCAATGGTCCAGACGTGCACCTTCAGCCCCAGTCCGTGGGCCCGACGAACCGACGCCGCCGTGACCAGATCATGTCGCCCGAGCCTGCGGGGTATCTGCAGGACATCCACCTGACGCATCAGCAAGCGCACCAAGGGAACGGGCAGCCACGGACTCAGGCAGAAATAGGCCACCAGGTGCCATTTGCCCGGGGAGCTCGCCACGGGGCGGCTCAGCCGGGACAACACGGCACGACGGCGTTTTCCGGAGAAAGAAGCTACACACACCCGGTCGTGCAGGCCCCGTTCCTCGATGAGCTCCGCCAGCGGCACCACCGAGCCCTGGTCCTTGACGTCAATATTGAACCGTGCCGTTGGCAGTGCCGCAAAAAACTCGGCCAGGGTGGCGATGGGTTCCCGGCCACCAATGCGCGCCTTGCTCACCACCGAGTACGGAAGTTGGGAAATGACGCCGTGCTGGTCCGTGACCCGGTCCAGGGTTGAATCGTGGAACACCACGGTGACGCCGTCGGCCGTGGTGTTGATGTCCGTCTCAACATAGCTGTACCCCAGATCCAGGGCTGCCCTAAAAGCCGTGAGGGTGTTCTCCAAACCACCCTGGGAGAACCCCCTGTGCGCAATGGCCACAGGGTGTGCGGCGTCCAGATAGGGCTTTGCAGCTGTGGTACGTGACACGACGGCGCTCTACGCCAGGCGCAGGGCGGCGAGCCGGGACTCGATGACTTGGGCAACGCCGTCGTCCTCGAAGCGGGGAGCCACCAGCGCAGTGGCTGCGAGCGCCTGCGGGTGCCCACTGGCCATGGCGTAGCCGGCGCCTGCCCAGCCAAGCATTTCAATGTCATTGGGCATGTCACCGAAAGCCACCACATCGGCGGCGTCAATGCCCAGGGACGCAGCATAGTGGGCCAGCGTCACAGCCTTGTTGACACCTACGGGGCCCATTTCCAACAGCGCCAGCTCCGGCGCCGAGTGGGTGACCTCAATGAGGGCTCCCATGCCGGGCGCAACCAGCTCCAGGAAGTCGTCGGCGTTGCCGGTGTGCAGTACAGCCAGCATCTTCACGATGCCGCCGTCGGCAATGTCGGCGGTCAGCACGGCGGGGACAACGTTCAGGCTGCCGGCCGGGATCCGGTTGCCCAGAAAACCGTCCTCGACGTGCAGCCCGGTGAGGGACTCCAGCGCAAAGCGCGCATCGGGAGCCAGTGCTGTAACAATGTCCCGGACCTGTGCCACCGTGTCCCAGCTGATCACATGGGAGTTGAGCACTCTTTCAGTGCCGAGGTGGTAGGTCACTGCCCCGTTGGAGCAGATGACGGTTCCCGTGTGGCCAATTTGTTCGCGGATGGGGTCCAACCAGCGCGGCGGCCGTCCTGTCACAAAAACAATCTCAATGCCCGCCTCGGCGGCAGCCGCGAAGGCTTCCACCGTGCGGGTGCTGATGGTGCCGTCGTGGCCAAGAATGGTTCCGTCAATGTCACTGGCAATTAAACGCATACCCAAGGCTATCCAACTTCGGCCCCGGCGGCGCCCGGGCGGCGCCGAAACGCTCGTATTAAGCCCTGCCGCCCTGCTGCGCCCGCCCAACTGAGCACCACGGCGCCACCTCTTCTGGCTTGGGTCACTTCTGCAATTCGTCGCGACTGGGCGGATTGGCGCCGGCCCGGGAGACGGTGATGGCGGCCGCACGGGCAGCATAGCCGATCATCTCGGCCAGCGTGGCCGTGCTGATCCCCCTCAGGTCACCGCGACGCTGGGCACCGTCCAATTCCCTGTCCACCAGCGTGGACAGCAAGGCGGCCATGAACGAATCTCCGGCACCCACGGTGTCAACCACCTGCACATCGGGCACGGGGCAGGCAGCCTCGCCCGCAGCACACACCGCCCACGGGCCATCTCCACCCTGGGTGAGGACGACGATGGCAGGGCCTTGCGTGCCACCGATGGCCAGCCACGCTCGGGCTGATTCCTTGGGGTCAACACCTGGGTAGAGCCAGGCAAGGTCCTCATCCGAGGCTTTGACCACATCGGCCATGCGGACGAACTTTTCTGCCTGCACGCGCGCATAGTCCACGTCAGTGATGATGCTGGGCCGGCAATTGGGGTCGAAGGCAATAGTGGCCAGCGGGTGCAGGGCAGTGACGGCGGCCAGAACTTGCTTGGCACCCGGGGACAACATGGTGGCAATGGAGCCCGTGTGCAGCAAGGTGGTGGCACCAAGCATGAAATTCGGGGCACCGTCAGTGCTGGTCAATTCCGGCAGGGACCAGTCCAACGCGAACTCGTAGCTGGCAGCCCCGGCATCATCAAGAACTGCCCGGGCCACGGAGGTGGGCTGGGCATCGGGAGCCAAGGGAACCATCACGGAGTTGGTGCGTAAATACCCACCCACCATGTCCCCATAGGCGTCGTGACCATACCGGCCAAGAAACTGCACCGGATGCCCCAGTCGCGCCAACCCCACAGCAACATTCATGGGGCTGCCCCCCACATGTGGCAACGGATCCTTGCCGGGGCGTACAACTTCATCAATCAGAGCTTCACCAATAACAGTCAACATGGCACTAGCCTAGGCGCCACTTCGCTGCGGCCGAAGCGTGAACATGGCCCCTGCCCCTCCCCACACCTGGCTGCGTCATATTCACAACAACCCTACTCAGATGTGACATGGGACTCCTATACTTCAAATAGTGATCGATAACATCGCGTGGGAAGCCTGATTTCAAGCGCTTACCCTCGCCATACAGCAGGCCCATCGACCAGTCATGAGATCCATAACTCCAAGCAACCAGGCACCTCTGTCCAGGGCTCCCCACAGGCAGAAGTCAACCGCACGTCATGTGCGAGCAAAGCACACGAGAGGTAGCACCTGCATGAAAAGTACTTGGCGCACGATAGCGATGGTGGCGGCAATAGGCATGCCGCTAGCCGGCATCTCAGCAATGTCCCCGGCCACGGCAGCCCCTGAGGAGCCAGCCATTAACCCGGCACCCGTGGTTGTCCCGTCCTTGCACGAGTGGACCGGCGGCAAGGGCACGGTGGAGATTACCTCGTCCAGCCGCATTGTTGTCCCGCCGACACTGAATCAAGTAGCTGAGGAGTTCTCTGATGATCTGGCCGAAATGACAGGGCTGGACCTGGCCGTCGTCACAGGGGCCAGCAAGCCCGGTGACATCTCCCTGGTCCTGGATGTGGCGGATAAGTACGCAGCCGGTGGCGAACGGTATGACGCCGAAGGTTATAAGCTCGACGTCACCGCCGCGGGCGTGAAGGTCACAGCCCCGACCGAGACGGGCGCCTATTACGGTACACGCAGCATTTTGCAGGTCATGACCCAGTCCGATGGCCGCAACAAGTTGCCTGTGGGCTCCTCTGTTGACTGGCCCGACTATGAAGCCCGCGGTTTCATCTTGGATGTTGGCCGCCGCTTCTTCACAGCGGATTTTGTCAATGACTACATCAAGATGATGAGCTACTACAAGCTCAACCGCTTCCAGATTCACCTCAACGACAATGAGATCTTTGCCGGGGCTGACAAGGACTGGCGCAACCTCCAACAGGGCTTCCGGCTCAAGTCGGAAAACCCGCTGTACGCAGGCTTGGCCTCCGCGGACGGCTCCTATGACCGCGCCGACTGGGACGGCTTCGAGGCCACGGCGGGCAGTCGCGGCGTGCAGATCATCCCTGAAATCGATGTTCCCGCCCACGCGGCCGCCATTATTAAATGGCGCCCGGACATCGGCCTGAACAACGGCAAGTCAGACCACCTTGACCTGAGCAAGCCGGAAACCACGGCTGCTGTCAAGGGGATCTTTGACGAGTTCATGCCCTGGTTCCAGGGCGCTGAGGTGAACTTCGGTGCGGATGAGTACCCGGGCAACAAGCTTCAGTACCGGGACTTCTACAACGCCATGGCGGCGCACATCCGGGCCAAGGGCAAGCAGCCCGGAGCCTGGGGCAGCTTCACCGAAATGAGCAAGGGGACCGGATTCTCCGGCGTGGAGGGTTTCGACAAAGACGTCATCATCAATTCCTGGAACAACGGCTGGTACGGACTGGATGCCGCTGCCTCGGACGGCATGAAGTTCATCAACACCAATGACGGCACCTTGTACGTGGTTCCCTTTGCCGACTACTACCACGGCAGTGGTTTGAACAATCAATGGCTGTACACCAATTGGCTGCCCAACACTGCAGGCAACGAAACAGTGGAACCTGAGCAGGTCATGGGTGCCATGTTCGCGGTGTGGAACGACCTTGTCAACGAGGACTACAGCCAGCAGGACGTCCATGGTCTGATCGAGCGCTCCTTCCCCGTTGTTGCCCAGAAGACCTGGACGGCTAAGACCCCCGCATTGCCCTACGCAAGCTTCAATAGTGCCCTCGACAAGATTGGCATGGGCCCTTCCCTTGGCACAGTGAAGGACACCACCCCGGCTGCCGGGGCCAGCAACCTCGCGTCCGGCAAGCCCGTGGCGGCTTCCTCCACCAAGGCCGGATACCCGGCGTCGAACGTCACTGACGGCGAGCAAAATACCCGCTGGGAGTCTGCCGATGACGCCAACACGTCACTGACCATTGACTTGGGCAGTGTGCAGAAGGTTGGTGGCGTCAACGCTGAATGGGCCGCCAACGCCCCTGCTGGCTACGCCGTGGAAACGTCCAAGGACGGTTTGTTCTGGGACCGCGTCACCACCCATGAGGTGGCGGGGGCGGGCAATGACCGTGTCCTCTTCCCCACCACTGAGGCTCGTTTTGTTCGCTTGGCTGGCCTAACTCCTGCAGGTGACAAGGCGGCCCGCGCAGCATCCGGGACCGTGGGCGCGTGGAGCGTGGGAGTTGAGGGAATCACCAACGTTGCCATCGGCGCCAAAGCCACCGCATCTGGCAATGAAGCCCCCACCCTGCCTGCAGACCAGGCCTTCGACGGCAACCTTGCCACCCGCTGGTCAGCCAACTACAACGGCGTGCGGTGGATCGCCGGCGACCTGGGCAAGGTGCAGCCCATCAACGAGGTCACCATCGCCTGGGAAGGCGCCTCCGCGAAGGACTACACAGTCTCGACCTCCTTGGACGGTGTCACCTGGACCGTAGCTGCCACGAAGACGGCCATGCCCGCGAGCAAGCGCACGGACGTAGTGCCGTTTGACACTGTCAACGCCCGTCACGTCAAGGTGGAGATCCAGTCCTCAACCCTGGGCATCTACCTCTCCGCCTACGAGATCGAGGTTCGCAACACGCAGGTCACCGCCCTGGGTGTTGCCGGTTCCTTGGCCGGCACACCCAATGCTGAGGGTACGTTCGACGCCGAACCCACAGTAACGCTGGCGGCTACCGGCGCCGGCGCCCAAGGCGCTGCGCTGGAGTACCGGATTGGCCAGGGCCCCTGGACCTCTTACAGTGCACCATTCAAAGTGGCCGGCTACCAGCTGACAACTGTTGAGTACCGTGCCAACAGCGGCGCGGAAACTTTTGCCGGCTACGTTGCCCTGGACCTGGATACACCCGGCGCTTCACCGTCACCCACCCCGGGGCCCACGGAAACCACGGCTCCTGCCACCACTGGCGCCACAACACCGGCCACAACGGCTCCGGCAACGTCGGGGCCGGGCACGGCAGCAACCAGCACGGCCGCGCCCACCATGCCGGCAACAGCCCCGGCCGCAGCGGACGGCGAGCTGGCCAGCACAGGTGCCAGCATCACGGCAGTTGTCTTCGCCGGGATGCTGCTGATGGGGGCCGGCGCACTGACCCTGGCGCGCCGTCGCTCATCACGCGGGCGCTACCAAGGCTAGGCGACTAGACCAGCATCAGAAGGCAGCTGTGGCGGTTGGGAGGAAGGTTCCCAACCGCCACAGCTTTTGTGCAGTGGCTCAGCCCGGAAATATACGCGGCGGCGAACCGTTCAAGCTATGCTCAGGGATGGTATTTGACGTGCAATAAACAAGAATGGGATCGGCAGACAGGTATGAGCATTTCGGCGTCGAGACCGCACAGTATTCGCGATGTGGCTTCAATTGCCGGCGTGTCACCCCAGACCGTGTCCCGGGTACTCAACAGCCACCACAGCGTGAAGCCCGCCACCCGGGAGCGTGTCCAGGAAGCCATCGATCAGCTCGGCTACCATCGCAACTACGCTGCACGCAGCCTCTCCACCGGCCGGACCCAAATCATTGGCCTTGTCATGTTCAACACCGATTCATACGCCCGCTCGATTGTTGTCAGCAGTATTGAACTGGCAGCCGCAGCGCTGGACCACTCGGTGATCACCTCCCCCATCAGCGCCATGGATGACCAAACCATTGAGGCGGCCGTGCAGAGCTTGGTGGACCGCGGCGCCGACGGCATCATTCTGGCCGTCCCCATGATCGACTCAAGCCCGGTAGTGTCCAAGATTGGCAACACCACCCCCATCGTCACCTTGGATGGGTCGCGCACCGAATCCAGCGAGCTGCTGGTTATAGACCAGGCACTGGTTGCCGAACTCGCAACACAGCATTTGCTGGACCTGGGGCACCAGACGGTGTGGCATTTGGCTGGCCCGCAAAACTGGATTGAAGCCATCGACCGCAGCCAGGGTTGGCGCTCCACCCTGGAGCGGGCCGGCAAGAGCGTCCCACCTGAACTTAAGGGCGACTGGTCACCGGAGTCGGGCTATGCCAATGGGCTCATTGCGGCCCAAACCCCCGGCCTGACGGCCATTTTTGTCTCCAGCGACGAGATGGCCTTCGGTGTGATCCGCGCCATGCACGAGAGCGGCCGCCGCATCCCGGAGGATGTATCAATTGTCAGCGTGGACAATATTCCACTGGCAGAGTTCAGCTCCCCGTCGCTGACCACTGTGGCGCAGCCCTTCAAGAAGATTGGCCAACTGGCTGTCCAACGGTTGCGGCACCGCCTGGCGAACTCCCAAGAACCCTTCCCGCCTTTTGCGTTGCTCCCGGAGCTGATCATTCGCAGCAGCACGGCCGCGCCACCGTCCAAGTAGCCGCACGCGGGCACTGGTGTCCACCAGCCCTTAAACCAATTTTTGCTTCATCTGCGGTGCTGCGACTGGCCTTGTCACCGCCGGGGCGTTTAGGCTCGAGACCATGGGTAGTAATTGGGATCGACTCGATGAATCGCTGCGGCCGGCCGTCAGCGCATCGGTGGCCGACTATGAGCGGACGCGGCCGGCATTGGAAAAGGTCACGGCTGAGATGGAAAGGCTTGTCCGTGACGTTTTAGCGGAGGCCGAAGACAAGCCGCTGTTTGTCACGAGCCGGACCAAATCCGTGGAATCGTTCCGCGAAAAGGCGTCCCGCATGGTGGCGGAGCCAGACACCGCCCCCACCTTGCAGTTCCCCGATCCGCTGCGGAACCTCACGGACATGATCGGCGTTCGCGTCATCACCACGCTTCCCGGGGAGAACGCCCAGGCGGCCAACCTGATCAAACGGCGCCGGAACATCTTTGACTGCCGCGGAGATACCGAGAAGGACATTGGCTCCATTGAGTCGGGCACTTACGGCTACTCCAGCCGGCACTTGATACTGCGCACCATCCAAAATGATGTGGTGCGGGCCTACCAGGAGCTCCTTGACCCGGAAAACAAGCCCAATGGCAGCTACTTCTTCGAATGCCAGATCCGCACCATCTTTGCCCACGCGTGGAGCGAAATTGAACATGACATTCGCTTCAAGTCCCAGGACCCCCGCGCCTGGAGCCCGTACTTTGACAGGCAGTTCACCGCAACAGCTGCCATGTTGGAGACTGTTGAGTCAGCCTTTTCCGAACTCCATGACAGGTACGAAACCGTCACCAGCTACTGGGACGTTGACGGCGAGGGTAAGGTTTCGCTGACGCCCAACCGAATCAAGGCCGTCTGGCAGACCCTGTTGCCCCATGTTGACAGGAAGGCCGACGACGACTGGGGCTGGGCTGCCGAGCTGGTGGCCGCCCACGGCCTAAGCAAAACAGTGGACCTGGCTGCCCTGTTGCAGCCGCAGATCATCTCCAACGTCCGCAAGGCCCTGGACCACCGGTACTCGCCCGGCCCCGACAGGCTGCTCGATGATTTGCTCCTGTGGCAGTTTGGTGAAAGCCACATTGATCTAACCGCCGAGGAGTCTGGCACCGACCAGACCCCGCGCCGCGACAGCCTGGTACGCCGCCATCAACAAATGCAGCGCTACCGCAAGGCGCAAGGCTTCTAGGCGGGTTCCAGTGCGGTCCGCTTAAAAAAGTTCTGCGCTGGGCAACTTCCGTTGTCCAGCGCAGAACTTTTGTGAACTTGGCTTTAGGAGCCAGTTAGCACATGCGAAACCCGAATACGTTACACGGGATGAACCACATGCCATAGGTTGTGGCTACGTTTTCCGTCTGCACTGAGCTGACGGGGGCGGTGTCATTGGAGGTAGCCGTGTCTGCCTGGGCAGGGGACAACCCGGGAGCCAAGATAAGGCCTGCAGCGAGTACTGCGGCGACACCCACTGATGCAAAGGGAGATTTCATGAAAGAGCCTTTCAACTGAGTGTTATCGATCACCATTACATGGCTACTTTCCAGCATAGATGCCCCGGAAGGACAGGTATACACTCGGGACGGCCACAAACCCCTGTCCTTTTGGACAGTCTTTTTGCGTGCTCTCCGAAAGGTGCTGTCAGCTTTGCTACGCAACAACGCCTGTGCGAAGCGCCGTGATGACAAGCTGCAGACGGTCGCGGGCTTGGAACTTTCGACCCAAACGGACCAAGTGATACTTGACCGTGGACTCAGAAAGAAAGAGCGAGGCTGCAATTTCGCTGTTGCTGCGGCCTTCACAGAGCAACTTCAGCACGTCCTCTTCACGGTCTGAGAGCTCAATAAGCGACTCCGTGCGCGTGGCGGGCCGGCTCCTTCGAACATCTGCAACCAAGAGGTGGGTGACGGCAGGGTCAATGGGGCAGTCCCCCGCGTGAACCTCCCGGACGGCTGCCACAATGCGTTCCGGCTCGGCGTCCTTCACCACATAGCCGCTTGCCCCTGCGATGAGGGCCGCCTTGAGGTACACATCGGAAATATGACCGGTGACGACCAGTATCCGGATTTCGGGAATTTCCGCCACGATTTGGCGAATGGCCGCAATACCGTCCATGACGGGCATCTGGATATCGATGAGCATCACGTCCGGATGAAATTCGTGCGCCAGACGGACGGCATCAGCGCCGTTCTCGCCTTCTTCCAGGACCACCAAATCTGGAGCCTGGGATAGGTACGTCCGCAGCGCACCCCGGACAAATTTTTCGTCATCGACGATGACCACGTTAATGGCCTCGGATGCTTCAACAATCACACTCATGCTGTCAGTCTACGTAACTTGGCTCATGCCGCAGGGCATCCAGTGCACTCTTGGCTTGACAAGACCGGGAGGTCGCCGGTCTTGGGCGATATTCCCAAGGATCAGCGGGTGAGCGATGGGAATGAGCCGGAAGGCCAGATGCCTCCGGACTTGGATCGCCCGTGCTGTGACGTGGCTACTGCTCCAAGCATGTTCAATGTGTTCATGACATTCTCCTAAAAATAAGGCGGGGCGTGTGCAACGCCTTCTAAAGGTGCCCGGAATTTATTGTTGTCTCCCGAACTCTTTCGACGTTACGCAAGGCGCACTTTAACTTTCAATGCCTCAAGGTCGGGTCTGCCCGAACGGACAGCCGAAAATGGGCTGTTCCGGCAAGGACTAGCCATTTGGCTTACTATATGAAGGTTCCAGCGGCGTGCTGCTAGTGAAGCAGCTGCCGGCCCTTGATGGGGAGAACGGTGCGAACGCTCCACCACCCGTTTACCGGGCCAGCGTCGAGGGTTCCGCCGAGCCGTGAGGCGCGCTCCCGCAAGCCAATGAGACCCGTCCCCGAGATGGGCAGGCGCGGCTTGCCCGGCGTCATGCGGTTGCGAACAAGCAACTCAATGACGTCATCCTGCACGTCCACGGAAATATCGCATTCGCTGCTGCCGCCGGTGTGCTTGACCACGTTGGTGGCGCTTTCCTGCAGTATTCGCAGCACAGTGGATCGCAGCCCATTGGGTATCCGGTCCAACTCCCCGGATGTCGTAACCCGGGTGGGAAAACCTAGGCTGTTGAGCTGTTTTTGGGATTCGGCGACGCTCTTCGCCAGGTCGATCGTGGCCGAACTGAGTGAGACGCTGGTTTCCGCCCCTGCCATCGCGGGAGCATCGTCGGCGCGCATGGTTTGTAGGAGCCGGCGAAGATCATCCAGGGAGCTTCTGGCCATGACACCAATCTCAGTCAGTGCATGATGCTGGGAGTCAGAGTCACTAGAGATCTTGCCAAGATTGGCTTGCACGGCAATCATTGTCAGCCCGTGGGTGACAACGTCATGAAGTTCCCTGGCCAGTTCCGTACGCTGCTCCAGGGCAGCTTTTGCGGCCGTTTCCTTCGCAGCCCTTTGGGCCTGCTCAGTTTGGATGGATTTTTCCCTCAACAACTTTACCGCCAGCCCCGGCGCTACGAGCAGCAAGGTGGCGGGGAGGTAGGCCCACAGGTTTGCCGGACCCAGCAGCGAAACGCCAAGTGTCCAAGCAAATTGCCACACGATGAAGCCACCAACAATGATTGCCAAGCCGCGGACGGAAACTCGATACGCGGCAACGGCGAGCGCTCCGAAGGCCAAGAGCAGTGCACCCCCGGGCTGGACTTGCGGGTACATGCTTGCCAGCAGCGCCAAAAAGGCGAAGGGGGTCAGCTGGGGCCTAAAGGCCAGCGAAATCCACAGCACCCAATACGCAACCGTGCCGGCAAGCCCCAACAAAGGAAAGTCCCCGGGGCTGTCAGAGAGGAAAAAGAGCCGCAGGTCATCGAAAGCTGACACCGTGACAAAAAGAGCCAGGAGAAAACTGGCCCAGAATGGCAGGGGTGAAATGCCGATCTTGAAGAGGCCGCCATGGACAATGCCCTGCCACGCCCTACCCGTCCGCACACGCATCTTAGAACTGCCGTCTGGACGGTATCACGGCTGCTGCGTCCGGCTGCGGGGCGGGGTCAACGTACATGTCGCCATAGTATCCGCTGGGAACCCAAATGCGGCGCAACGGGCACTGGGCAAGGAAGTGCAGAGCGCCGCGGCTGCACCCCATCAGCGCAGCAGGAACCCCATGCCCAGCTCGTCGTCGGCGTCGAGGGTGAATTTGCCCTCCCCCACGGGGAACGCCCGCCCGCTGACCTCCACCACCAGGCCACCGCGTGGCCCTGCAACCCTGTCCACCACGCGGGCGGCAAAGCGCGAATCAATAATGGAGTAGTGCTCCAGCAATTCACCATCGGGCAATTGGCCCGCGTCGCTGAGCAATGCCACCCGGGCTGCCGTGCCAGACCCACTGGGTGATCTATCCACCTGGCCGTCGGCAAAAACGTTGACATTGCGCTGCCGCAGCCCGGCCCCGGAATGCGCCATGGGCTCATGGAAAATGGTGCCAAACACTCCCTCAATGCGTGAATCTGCCTGCTCGTCGAGGATGGCATGGTTGGCCAGCCCCGCGCGTACTTGGTGACCGGCAGCAACCACCTTGGCCAGGTTCGACGGCGTAACCTCAAGGCCCGCTGCGGCGGCAGGCAGGGAGGCGTACAGGGCGCCGCTCCAGGCGAGGTCCACACGCAGGTGCCCAAAGTCAGGTGTTTTGATCTCAACGTCCCGAGCCACCACGTAGGAGGGGACGTTGTGGAATGCTACCTGGGCCACTTTGCCGCCAACCATGCTCACACGAGCCGTGACGCGCCCCGAGGGGACGTCAATGACAACGTCCGTCTCGCCGTCGTCCGGGGCCCTGACAAGGCCACTGCGGACGGCCCAGGCGCCCAACGCCATGGTTCCGTGGCCGCAGGCGGTTGAGAATCCTTCGCGGTGCCAGAACAAGGCACCGAAATGGGCGCCTGCGTCATTGGGCGGCACCACAAATCCGCCGTACATTTCGGCATGTCCTCGGGGTTCGTTGACAAGTAATTGGCGGAGTTTGTTGGCATCGCCCGCCATGGCATTTTCGCGCCGTTCCGCGGCAGTGTTACCCGGGATGAGGAAGGGCAGCGTGGGCACAATCCTGAAGGGCTCCCCGGCCGCGTGATAGTCAAAGGTTTCTATTTCCCACAATGCCGCTTTCACGTCTTGGATCTCCTTTGAGCTGGCAACCCTTGGCTTTGGCCGGTTTTAGGCTTCTGCCGTCAATATGGCACGGCACATTTGGGCTGTCAATGATTGGTTGTCCACGCGGTGTTGCCGATGCGCCGGCTGGCAGGCGAGCATGGGCAGCCCTGCATGGGTAGCTCGCCCCATCGACGGCGTTGAGCGGGGTGGGATAGATTCTTGGTAATCGCTCAACCGGAACTTCCCGGCCACAGTGAAACAACTGCGGCACCGCCGCAAATTTCTAGCAAAGGATGTGCATCATGGCCGGAATGATTGGTAATGACCCCCAGGATATGGCGGAACTGGTTTCCAAGCTGTCAACTGCCGTTGATCAGATCACCCAGGCAATGTCCACCTTGGACGGCAAGGCCCAGTCGGTTCGCTGGGAAGGCCCCGACGCCACCCGTTTCAAGGGCACCCAGTGGCCCGCCTCCAAGAAGCAGCTGGCCCGGGTTATCGCCGAGCTGAACGACGTCAAGTCAATTGTGGCCAAGCAGAAGCAGCAGCAGCTCGACGCTTCCAAGTAGGTCTTGTTCCCGCCCTGTGGCTGGACAGCAACTAGCCCGCAGTAGTGGCTGAAAAACACCGAGAAATCGCGTTTTTTCGACCACTACTGCGGGCTAGTTGTTTAAAGGCTATGAGCGGCGGCCCGCTTTTGGGAAATGGCTGGGGAATGCATACAAAAACCCTAAAAGTTCATTTATGACATGGCTTGGGCGTGGGCTTCCTGTTCAAGGCGTCGTCAATATTAGGATTCTTGCTATTGGGTACGACTGGCGCACAAGGCCCCATTCGCTTCTGAATTGTTGGACTGCGTGGTCCGTCACCTCCAGAGATCTCAATCAAGAAAAGCATATCGGGGGGCAGTTCGGCGTGGGTCGGAAATTATTTGGGGAAATTTCACCGTTGACATATGCAATCGCTGTCAACCGGCAGATCATATTGCGCAAGATTCAAAACTTCCAAGCAGGGACCAAGTTCGCCACCAAGAAGGAGTACGGGGACCTGCCCGTCAGTGTTTACAAACACAACTCGCTGATTCGCCGCAAACTCGGCACAGTCGATTTGGCACTGCAGGAAAACAAGGCCATCAGTTTGGGCCTCGCAGCTCCGCATATTGACGGAGTGCTGATTGCTCCCGGCGAAACGTTCTCATTTTGGCAGCTGGTGGGGCGTTGCTCAGCCAAAAAGGGCTACCGTGTTGGTCTGACCATCAACCACAGCGGACCGGATTCCGGCATAGGTGGTGGTTTGTGCCAGTTCACAAACTTGCTGCATTGGATGGTGCTGCACAGCCCCTTGGACATTGTGGAACACCACCACCACGGTGAAATTGACTTGTTCCCTGACTTCAATCGGCAGATTCCCTTTGGTACGGGAACATCCATTGTGTACAACTACTTGGATTACCGGGTCAAGAATAATACCGACAATACTTTTCAGCTCCGCATTTGCGTGACTGAGGAGCATCTGCGCGGCGAATTGCGTGCAGCGCAGTCACTGCCGGTGAAATATCATGTCAAAGAGCAGGACGCCTATTTCCAAGAGGAAGCCGACGGCGAGGTGTACCGGCGCAACAAAGTGTACCGAAGCACCCGAGACAAGCGGACCGGCAATGAAACCGCGTACGAGCTTGTGGTTGAAAACAATGCCAAAGTCCTCTACGACCGCACGCTCATCAACACCCCGATTCGCGCGCTCGACGAAACCGAATCTGTCAGCACATAGTGAGTTTGCCTGGAAGCAACTAGCGGCGGCCCCGCTTTTGGGCCCTGGCCTTGCCGCCTGCCCGGCCCCCGCCGCGCAGGTTGGGGGCCGACTTGCTCTTGGCGACGTTGGTGCGCGCAGGAGTTTTGGTTGTTTTTGCGCCCTTTTTGGGCGCGGCATCCTGTTTTGCCTGAACCGATGGTTGGCGGGAGCTGTTGGCGCTGCGGCCGCGCACCACGCCAATGAATTCCTGGATGACTGCTTCGTCTTCTTCCGGCAGCGGGTGGAACGAATCGATCCAGGCCAGCCCAACGCTGGTCTCTTCAACGCCATGGACCAGCCTTGAGCGCAGGTTTTTGCGGCTGAAGTGGCGGGCTACGGACATCGGCAGGATCAGGATTCCCAACCCGGCCTCAACCAGGTCAAGGGCCTCTTCTAGGGAGGCTATCGGCGGCAGCGGCTTGCGCGTGCCGGCTGCAATTTCGCTGGAAATATCGCGCCACTGCGGGAAATCGTCCGGGTCCGCGAGTAGGTACTCATCAGCCAGGTCGGCAACGTCCAATTCCTCAAACGCGGAAATGGCATGGTCCTTGGGCGCCACCACAACATTGAGCTCGCTGTAGAGCGGAATGACATGGAGCCCGGTCTTGTCCACGGGCAGGCGCACGAACGCCATATCCACTTCGCCGGCGCGCACGGCGTCGAGTTGGTGGGTTTCTTGAACCGGCTGCGCTACCAGGGGCACGTCGGGCATGCGCTCCTGCCAGCGGTGGATCCACTTTCCAGGAGTCACACCCGGGACAAAGGTCACTGTAAGTTCGCGGGATTCAGACACCTATTTACCCTAGCGCACCCCGCACCCACCGGTACCCTTAGAGGTATGAGCATTAAACCTTCCCCCCAAGCCATGAAATCCGCCACGGCGGCCAAGAAGCTGGGCATCCACCTGCCCGCCGCCCCTGCGGAATTCCAAGAGAACGCGCTGAGCCGGGAGGAATTCAAGGTTTTGCAGGAGAACCCCCCGGAATGGTTGGCCGAACTGCGCCGCAATGGTCCGCACCCGCGTGCCGTCATGGCCCAGAAACTGAACATTTCCATTGGCGGCCTGAGCCGTTCCAGCATCACCGATGCCCTCACGACGGCGGAGATCACTGCCCTGCTGCAGGCTCCCCCTGCGTGGCTGGTTGAGGAACGTGCCGTGCATGCCAAGGCGCGCGCCGAGGCCCAGTTGGCGAAAGAGCGCGAAGCCGCCCGCCGCCCCCAGAGCTAGGCCCGCCTTTACAACTGACCCGCAGAAAACGGCGAAAAACACGGTAAAACCGTGAATTTTCGCCGTTTTCTGCGGGTCAGTTGTTTAAGGGTTGTAGGTCTGGCTGGCCCGGCTGAGGACCTGGCCCTTGAAGAAGGCCGGGTTGCGCAGGTACATGAAGAACATCAGCACAGCACCCAACAGGATCACGCCGGCGCCAAGGATGAAGACCAGACCCAGTCCGGCAATGTTTGAGCCGGAACCGTAGTCAGGGTCCATGGAGTCGTAGGCCGTCTTGAAGAACATGACCAGCAGGATGACTCCACCCACTAAGGGTGCCAGGAACTTGAAGAAGAAGTTCCGCGCCCCACGGAAGGCCTCTGCCCGGAAGTACCAAACACACGCCAAGGCGGTAATGCCGTAGTAGAAGCAGATCATCATGCCCAAGGCGGTGATGGTGTCCCACAGTGCATTCTCTGAAAATGTGCGGGTAATCACGTAGAACGCCGCGGCAGCAATGGCAGCCGCGATGGTGGCATAGCTGGGTGATTTGTGCGTGGGGCTGATCTTGCTGAAACTCTTGGGCAGTGCCTGGTAGTGGCCCATGGAGAGCAGAGTCCGCGCCGGTGACACGAACGTTGACTGCAAGGACGCCGCCGAGGAACTCAGGATGGCCAGCGACATCAAAATCGCGAACGGACCCATGACAGGCCCTGCCAGTACCGCAAAGATACTGCCCTGGTTGTCAGGGTTTCCGGCACCCAAACCCTCGGTCCCAATGCCGGCAAACGCCAGTGTGGCGAGGGAAACTGTCATGTAGATGACCATGATGACAATGACTGTTGCCGTAGCTGCCCGGCCCGGTGTCTTTTTCGGGTTCTTGGTTTCCTCGTTCATGGTCAGGGTGACATCCCAGCCCCAGAAAATGAAGATGGACAGCGACACACCGGCAGCAAATTGTGAGAACGACTCCACTGCGAAGGGGTTGAACCAGTCGGCCGTAATGGCAGTGGCATCAAAAGCCGTGCCGTTGGCCACGTGGGCGAAGGCGGCTATGGCGAACCAGCCCAGTACGAGCAGCTGGAACGCGACCAAAACGTATTGGAACGTCTTGGTGGTCTCCATCCCGCGGTAGGAAATCCAGCAGGCACCGGCAATGAACACCAAGGTGGTGACGATGTTCAACGGCAGCACGGTTGTCAGGTCGGCCAGCGAATCATTGGAAAAGATCTGCGCCAGCATCAAGTAGAAGAAGTCCACCGCGACGGCCGCCAGGTTGGAAAGCACAATGATGGTGGCGGCGATCAAGCCCCAACCACCCATCCAGCCTATCCACGGACCAAACGCTCGCGATGCCCAGGTGAAGGAGGTGCCGGCGTCGGGCATGGCATTGTTCAGTTCCCTGTAGCCCAGGGCCACCAGCAGCATGGGGATGAAGCCCACCAGGAAAATGGCCGGCAGGTGTACGCCCACCTCGGACACCGTGGGGCCCAGCGCCGCTGTGAGCGTATACGCCGGGGCGATGCAGGAAATGCCGATGACGACGGCGCCAATCAGGCCCACCGACCCAGCCTTCAGGCCCTTTTCGCTCAATCCGTGATCGCCGGGGGCGTTTCTGACAGTTTCTTTGGCACTCATGCCGTCACCTCATCGCTTGTGAATTCAAAGTCGCGCGGGACCACAATCATGGGCACCGGCAAGGCGCGCAAAATCCGGTTGGCCGTGGCGCCGAGAAAGATGGATTTTGTCTGGGCCAGGCGGCTGGAACCGATCATCAGCAGTTCCCCGTCCTGCCAGTCCAGACGGTCGACGGCGTCCTCAATGGTTCGCCCACTGCCAACCACGACGTCGATCTCGACTTTATCTAAGGCGCTGACGTCGAGTGCCTGGCTGGCTTCGGCAACGCCGCGCAGGTGCTCCATGGCGTCCTCGACGGTGGTGCCGGCGTCGTCGTTGCCGAGAGCCACCAGCGAGACCAGGCGCAGTGGCAGGCAGCGTCGCCTGGCCATGGCGATGCTGGCAGCCAACACCTGGCCGGCGCCTTCCCGGGTGCCCAGTGCACAAGTCAGCCGCGTAATGGGCTCCGTGCGGCTGTATCCCGACGGCGCAAGGACCACCGGAACCGTTGAGGCGTGCAGCAGTGCACCTGCCACCGAGCCGACGCTGAAGCGCTTGAACAACCCGGTGGCGCTGGCACCAATCACCAAAAGTGACGCCCCCAGGTCGTCGGCTGCAGCAATCAACGCCTCGGCCTCCGACTCGCCGCGCCGGATGTGGGCGCTTGAGGGGACATCCGCGGGGATCAGGGCCAGGCCCTCGTCGATCCACTGCGACACCTGCGCAGCCAGGATGCTCTCAAATCCTGCCACCGGAGGATACACCCCGTTGTAGGGCGAATCCTCCGGCATGACCATCACCAGATCCAGGGAAGCACCCTGCCGGCGAGCCAAGGCCACAGCCAAGTTAACGGCATCGCCGCCACGTGCATTGGCCGTATATCCAACTACGTACCGCATAGGGTCCTCCTAAAGGACGTTAGTGTCATGAACTGCTCAAGTGAATCCGCCAAAAGCTGTGGGCAGCCCCGGCTAATCCGTGGGCCGTCGGCCAGACCGCGGAGCCGACATTTTTTGTAGGCGACGTAAAGGAGACGCCAAAGGCCGCCCGCGGCCGACGCGTCGGATAGTCCCCAGGCGCTCCCACTGCTCGCAAGCTCGCAGCGGGGCCCCCGCGCCCGTCGGCCCCGCCGGAAAAATGCCGGGCCGAGGGGGGGCTGGCACGGCAGGGCTGGTGGCTATTCCAGGTCTGCGATCAGCTTTTTGGCGGTGAACTGGCCCATGCGGACTGCGCCGTCTACGTGCTGGTAGCCTTCGGCGGCGAGGTCGGAGCAGGACCAGTGGATGGGACCAACGGGGGTGAGCTGGTCCGGGCCATAGCGGTGCAGTCCGCCCAGGTCGTAGCTGGAGGCGTAGGCGCCTCGCGTCCACTCCTCGGAGCCCCAGTCGGATTCGTAGTAGACAACGGGCTCGGCGGCTGCGTCGCCGAGGAATTCGGCCAGGGATGCCGTGATTTCTTTTTTGCGCTGTTCGGCGGTGAGGGTGAACGCGTAGTCGGCCTTTTCATCGGAGACAAAACCGACCAGTGTGCCGCGGGGGTCCTCGTGGTTGGTGTTGTCGTACACCTCTTGGACCAGTGAGGAGGCGCTGAAGCCGGTGCCTGAGAGGCCGTCTTCACGCCAGAACGGGGTGTCGTAGACGGCGTGGACCTTGATGACCAGACCCAGAGACTGGTGCTGGTGCATCTGGTGCTGGCGGCGCGGCAGTGGGGGGTCAAAGGAGACGCGGCTGTAAAGGTTCGGCGGAACGGCCATGACCACACGCTTGGCGGTGACGGTGGCGCCGTCGGAAACAACAGTGACGCGGTACTCGCCGTCAACCTCGCTCCAGCGCACGGTACGGGCGGCGGAATTGAGGATGACGTCCGCCCCCAGACCGGCCGCCATTTTCAGCGAAACTCCCTGCATGCCACCCACCACGCGCTTGTCGAGGATGAAGTTGTCGTCCACCAGGTTGGAGAAGGAGCCTGCCGAGGCGGCCATGAACACTGCCTGCAGTGCGGAGAAGGCATGTGCGGGCTTGGTGAGCATGCCGCCGGCGATGAACAGGCCGATGTTGTTGCAGGCTTCCTCGTCGCTGGATTGGGTGCGCAGCCAGTGGTGGAAGGAGATGGTGTCCAGTGCACGGGCCTGCGGGTGGTCCCACGGCTTTTCCGGGTCCATGAGTGCGGACAGGGAGTCGAGGGTGTCGATGAGCTGATTCATGGCCGCTTCGGTTTCGGCCGATACGGGGAACATCTCGCCGGTGTAGCGGGTGCGGGTGCCGTCGGGGGCCACGTAGACGCTGTCGCCGTCGCGGTAGCGCGAGTACGTGTCCAGGCCCAGTTCATTGAGCAGGCCAATCAGCGCCGTCTGGTCGGGCGAGACCCACTGGCCGCCAATTTCCAGCCACGCGCCGTCAATGGTGTTGGACCAGGTGCGGCCACCCACCCTGTCACGGGCCTCGAGAACGGCGACACTCAGGCCGGCCTTCCTCAGCTCATGGGCCGCAGTCAATCCTGACGGTCCGGCACCAATGATGACCACATCGCGCTCAATAGTCACTGGGTTTACTTCCGCTGCCATGTTTCCCTCTCCTGCGAAGCCGTCGGTGATGCGCTTCACTAAATGAATGATGTTCATTTAGAATAGACTGTAACGGACGTCACCACCTGAGGTAAAGGGCTGGGCTGAAAAATTTAGGCCCCGGTGGCGCCAAGGAGGAGAGTGGGGCAAATGGAGCCAGCGCAACGAGCAGTTCAGGAACGACGCCGGGCAGGTCGCCCATCGCAGGCAGTGCTCAGTTCCGCACGGATCACCAAGGCGGCGCTCAAGCTGGTTAGCCACTCCGGCTACAAGGGCCTGACCATGGCCGCCCTGGCTAAGTCTCTCAATGTGGCACCGTCGGCCCTGTACAACCACGTGCACTCCAAGCAGGATGTGCTGCTGCTGGTGGAGGACCACTTGATGGGCAGGGTGGATGTTTCCGCCTTCACGGACCGGCCATGGGTGGAGGCCGTAAGTATTTGGGCGCACTCCTACCGGAATGTTTTTGCCGCGCACCTGCCCCTGATCCCCGTCATTGCGCTGCTGCCGGTGACCAACGCACCCAAAACCATCACCATGTACGAGGCTGTCACCAACGGCTTCTTGGCGGCCGGCTGGCCTCCCTCAGCCATCATCGACGCCATCGTGGCCCTTGAATCCTTCATCTACGGCTCGGCCTATGACGCCAACGCGCCGGGAAATATTTTCGACACCGGGACCATGGCACCGGCGGTACCCAACTTCAGCGCCGCCGTCGCCCGCCGGGGACTGAAGTCCGCAGAAACTGCCGGCGCAACTGCTCGCAATGACGCCGATGCCGCTTTTGAACTGGGGCTTGCGGCAATGGTTGCGGGTCTTGCAGCAACCCTGACGTAACGGCCAAGCTCGTAACGGACAAGCTCTTAACGGACAAGGGCCCGGCCCGCCGCATCAGCGGCAGACCGGACCCTTGCCCAGTGTTCGTGGTGCAGTTCGGTGCTACTTAGCGAACCAGCCCGCTGCCCCAGTACTCGAAGCTGTCCTTGGAGATCTCGGGGCGTGCGGCCCTTCTGCTGCCATCTTCGAAGAACCCGGACTTGCTGGTGGCCAGGGTCATCACGGCATGCGCCGCGGCGTCACCGAGCTCGTTCAGCGCCGCCGTGCTCAGATTGTTCAAATCGTCACATGCTTGGTGATAGCACGCGTCATAGGGAGCGCCGGCAGTTCCGCCATAGATGGTGGCCTCCTCGGCTGTCTTGAGGTCTTCGGCCCCACTAAAGAGTCCACCGGCAGGAATTCCTGCGGCAATGAACGGTCCATAGTCGGATCGGCCGTCAAAAGCCGTCGGGGCACTCGCCAGGCCCTGCGTTGCGAAGTAGTCGTTGAGGACTGATTCGATCTGGGCTGACCCGGGAGGGCCTGCCACGCCATCGGTGGAACCATCGCCGTCATAGACGAATCGCACGTAGTTGGTTGAACCGAGCATGTCGAAATTCAGATTCGCGTAAATGGTTGACAACTGCTCGTCAGTGAGGCTGTCCACGTAGTGTGTGGAACCCAGCAAGCCGGACTCCTCAGCACCCCAGAAGGCGAAACGGACTTGCTGGCGTGGCTTGATTTTCAAGTTCTGCATCTGGATGGCAGTCTCGAGAATCACGCTCGTGCCGCTGCCGTTGTCGTTGATTCCGGCACCCTCGAGCACTGAATCCAGATGAGCGCCCACCACCACTGTTTTGGCGGGGTCGCCCTTGGGGGAATCGGCGATGATGTTGGTGGTGGTGCGGGTTTCATTGATAATCTCGGTGCTGACAGCAACGCTTGTTGCCCCCGCCACGGTGGCGTTGTACAGCGCCACTCCGTCCGCGTAGCTGATGCCAACCACGGGTATGGCTGCCGGGTCTCCAAGTGTGCCGGTCAGAAGGTCCGTCCGGCCGGGGTTGCCCTCGTTGAAGAGCACTGCCGCGTCGTATCCGGCAGCAACCGCGTTGGCCACCTTGACGGCGAAGGTGCAGGTGCCGCGCTGGATGAGCGCCACCTGGGGCACGGTTGCAGAAGCGGGGACAAAGTCCGCCACGGCACACCCGGAGGCTGAACTGGGTTCCGGGGTTGCCGGAACCACCACGTTGAGGGTGGCAACCAGCGTGCCGGTCACTGCTCCACTGCCCGAGTACTGCATGGATTCCGTCTCATAGGGGATCGACGACGGCGAGACCTGGCTAAGGGTGGTCGGGGTGACTTCCTGATAGAAAGGAAACTCAAAAGCCTGCTCGGTGACCTTGTAGCCGGCCTTCTTCAACTCCTTCTTGACGTAGTCGGCCGAAGCAGCATAGCCGGCCGTCCCCGAGGCTCGCGTTCCGCCATTGTTGTTGGCAATTCGCTGCAGCACGCGTTCGTGTGCCAGGATTCCGCTCACCGTTACCGACTTGCGCAATTTGTTGGTGTTGACGTCATCCACGGCAGACGCGGCCGTTACTGGAACCAACATGGCCGCAACGACCACCCCGGCTACCAGCAGTGCTCTTGTTCTCATGACTTCTCCTTTGATTTGCTCCCAAAATAGGAGCCATTCCACCCTGATGAGGTTTCCTCATGCCGCACGATCCCGGAAGTGCCGTTATCAATTCGTGACCTTAAAGGTCTGAGAATCGCCGCAAAACTGTCCAAATGGCTAAGTCTGCACCGTGCAGGACTTCGGTGATGCCCTGTCGTCCGACGCCGGGCACTAGCCACGGCCGGAATGGAACCCTAGGCTGAATCCCAGAGAAGCCACTTGAGTTCACAGGAGAAAATTATGGGAATCAGCATCAGCAACCTCGCCCTTCGGATAGTCTCCGGGGCATTCATTCTCAATACCGGGATTGGCAAGCTCAACCTCACCCCGGAGCAGGCAGCCGGCTTGAAAAGTTCGGCACAACGGGTCATCCCCCAGGTGGGGTCCTTGGAAGCTGAAAAATTCGGGCACTACTTGAGCTTCTCTGAAATCGCTCTGGGTGCATTTGTATTGACACCCCTAGTTCCGAGCCGGCTGGCAGGCTTGGCTCTGGGCGCATTTTCGGCGGGCCTGGTGGCGACGTATTTGAAGACTCCGGGCCTGACCGAGCCGGACAGCATCCGCCCAACCCCGGCCGGAACCGCCATGGCCAAGGATTTTTGGCTGGCTGGCATTGCCGTTGCCCTGATTTTTCACCGCAAACGTCCCGCACGGATCGGCTAAGCGCAAGGGCATCGGAAACGCGGGCAGGGCTGAGCGGCTCGGCGCTGGCGACACGCCCCTGTGCTGGAAAACCGGCCGCCCTGGCCCAACACTTTGACCCGGTGCTGTGTCCCGTTTGGGCCACGTTCGGGCGCTGTAAGCTCACTGCAGGGCCAACATCAGCTGCCTGCCCGACCGCCCTGCTACGGAGGACACTGCCATGCCCCGCACACCCGGCGCCCATGCTTCGGCACCCTTGACTCCACGCATGGCAGCCATTGCGGAACGGGCCGACGTGGTGCCCCACCGTGGACGGCTGGCATTGCTCAACAGCGCTGACGCCACGGACGCCCTCACGCCGCGCGAAGCCATGGTGAGCGACCTGCTGGCCGTGCGGAACGTTTTGGATACATACGCCATCGAGTATTTGCTGGTGCGCGGCAACGATCAGCGACCGGTGCTGGCCATCGACGCATCCATGCGGGACGCCTTGGCGCGGGCCTTGGCCGCATCCTTCGCCAACGAGCCTTTCTACGCCCGCAGCGTTGACACCAGCAAGTCCACCCTCCTGCTCGCTGAGGGAGCTCTGGGACGATCCGCAAAAACACGGATCTTTAGACTTTTTAGGCCGCGGCTCGAACCGCGCGGCGGGTTGTACTATGGCGCAGCGTGGGGAGTCCAGATAGAACTGTGGGCGTTCTCCCCCACCCGCATAGAACTGCCCCAGGAGAACTCGATATCCCGGCGTAGCCTTGATCCGCGCGAGGCCCGGCGCAGCACCGTGGAACTTTATGGGCAGAGCTGGCCAACCATTGAGAACATGTTCATTGACCACGTTTTTGACGTCCGCTTTGAGATAGACATGGTGTTTTCCTGGGTCGATGGCAGCGACCCCGCCTATCAGTCCGCCCGCCGCGCGTTGGAAGCAACAGCTCTCCTGGGTGAAGGCGATGACCACGAATCCAGGTTCCGCCATGTTGACGAGCTCAAATACGCCTTGCGTTCTGTGCATATGTTTGCCCCATGGATCAGGCGCATCTTCATTGCCACCGACTCCCCCGCCCCGGAGTGGCTGGCCGCCCATCCCAAAGTGACACTTGTCCGCAGCCAGGAGCACTTTGCCGATCCTACGGTGCTGCCAACACACAATTCCATGGCAGTGGAATCCCAGCTCCACCATATAGACGGGCTGAGCGAACACTTCTTATATTCCAATGACGACATGTTCTTTGGCCGCCCCCTGTCACCCGAGCTGTTCTTCACGGCAGGCGGGATTACCCGCTTCATGCTCTCCCCCAACCGCATCGGGCTTGGCGAAAGCGACGCCGAAAGGAGCGGTTTCGAGAACTCTGCCCGGGTGAATCGCCGCCTTCTGTGGGACCGCTTTGGCACCTTCACCACCCACCATCTTGAGCACAGTGCGGCACCATTGCGCCGCTCGGTGCTTGCTGAGCTGGAGCAGGAGTTTGCTGGGGAGTTTGCCGCCACCGCCGCGAGCACCTTCCGAGCAGCAGAAAATATTTCGGTCACAAATTCCCTGTACCACTATTACGCCCTGCTGACAGGTCGCGCCGTCATGCAGTCCGACGGCGAGGGCATCTACGTAGACACCGCCAGCAAGGCAGGCTTGTTCTCACTTGGCCACGTCTTGGCGAGGCGCCGGGCCGATTTCCTCTGTCTCAACGACGGCAGCTCCGGTGATGCAACGCCAGCCGAACGCCGCGAACTGGTCACCGACTTTTTGGACAAGTACTTTCCTTTTAAGGCCCCTTGGGAAAAGTAGTGCAAAAACTGGACAGTTGCCAGGCTAGGACCCAGCGAGCCCCAATGCCGCCAGAATCAGTTGCTCGGAGGTCTCCGCGGCGGGGCCTGTTGATTCTTTAACCGCTGCCAGATTGCTGGCCGAGACAGCATCCACCACCTCGCTTCTGTGGATGCTGACTTCTCGTGGCGCGTCAATGCCTATGCGCACCCCTTCGCCGCGGCCGCCGTCGAGTATTGTCAGAGTTATATTTCCGCCGATGACGATCTTCTCGCCAATCTTGCGTGTCAATACCAGCATGCAGTTCCTTCCATGGATGTGCAGATGGGGTAATTACTAAAGTTCACTTGATGTTGCCGGGCGTCCATCTACCCAACCAACCGGCACCTTGAGTGCGTTGACGCTCTCAGGGGTCGCGGTGTCAGTTGCCCCAAGAACTGCCAACGCATCAGGGACCGAATACCGGCACGCCCGCCGAACCCAGGACTGGGTATCTTCGGGCTTGTGGGCCGCATCCACCACCAACCAAAGCTGCTTGGGCCGCAACGACGCCAGCATTGATAGGTTGGAGGATCCGCGCTGTCCAAAGCTAAATGCTATCAACAGTGGCTTCCCGTCCCCCAAAGCCATGGCCTGCGCCTTCTTCACCTCAATACTGTCAAGGAAGACGTGACTGAGACCGTTGGACCGGTAATCGCCGGCGGTCAGCAGTTCTGCCCCGTTCTGAAGATGACCGAGCATGCTCCACGCAGTATTCAGTGGCTGGTCGCGCAACCCCACCAGCACAATCAAGTCCCCGGGCATGGTTGAGGGCCGTGGAATGGCCATTTCCCCGTGGCCAGGAGCCACCCCCTGAGAGTCTGTGTCTGGTCCGTGCGCCTCGTCCGCGGCAATTTTTCGCAGGACCACGTCAAAATCTGGTTTGATCTCCATGACCACGTCGGACCCGGATGGCCGGGCGTCGTCGGCCCTGTCAGCCTCGGCCAACAAATCGCTCAGGCTGCGCCTCGGGATGGCAGCACGGCGGGTGGGTGCAGCGCTGCGGAGTCCTCTCTTTTCACCGGACGCTGTGTGTGATGCAGGGTCCGTGTCCACCTCGACCACCACTTCAAAGGAAGTCGTGGCACCGATGCCGAACAGCCCTCCCGTCTGGATCCGTTCGGCACGAACGATGCGGGCAGCCGCCCCATATTTTTCAAAGAGCTGCCAGCGCAGACTCTCCAGGCTGTGGCCCCTAAGCTGAAATTGAGTGGGCACTGCGTACTACTCCTACTGTTTCGATGATGGGGTTCCCGGCTGTCGCCTCCGTATAGGAAAGCACCGGCAGTCCCTTGACGCGCCCGGATACGAGCCGCCAAATGGCTGGGCGCAGCGCAGGGGCACAAACTAGAACGGGGCTGCGTCCTGACGCTTCAGCGTCCGCGAACAAGTCCGTGACGGAGGTCAGGAACCCTTCCACGCGGCTTGGGTCAACCACAATTTGGGTGCCTAGTTCGGAGGGGCGAAGACCTTCCAAGAGTGATTGCTCCAGTGTCGGATCGATCATCAACACCGTCAAAGCACCGTTTTCAAGGTACTTGTCCGCCACCACGGGGCCAAGCGCTGTCCGGCCAGCCTCGACAAGGCCTTCGGCATCAGTGCTCTTCTTGGCCTGCAGTGACAAGGACTCGTAAATTCTGGGAAGATCGTTGATCGGCACCTGCTCCGAGAGCAGCCCCTGCAGCACGCTTTGCACCTCGCCCAGGGACATGAGCCCGGGGATCAGCTCCTCAACAGTGGACGGTGAGGTCTCCTTGACTCCCTCCGTCAGCACCCGGACATCCTCGCGGCTCAGCAGCCTGGCGGCATTCGCCGTGACCACCGAGGACAGGTGCGTGACCAGCACCGAAACCCTGTCCACCACTGTGGCTCCGGCCATTTCCGCGCTGTGCCGCATCTCCGCCGGCACCCATTTTCCGGCCAGCCCAAAGACCGGCTCCACAGTGGGTGTGCCCGGCAAAGAGGACAGGTTCTCCCCCAATGCCAGGACCCGTCCGGCAGGCGCCGTGCCACGCCCCGCCTCCACACCGGCGATGCGGATGACATAGGTGGACAGCGGCAGTTCAACGTGGTCCCTGGTGCGAACCGGCGGAACCACGATGCCCAGCTCCATGGCCACCTTGTGCCGGAGTGCACGAATGCGTGCCAGCAGGTCATCGGCGGAGCCGTTGACCAGGTCCACCAAGTCGGTGGCGAGCTGGATTTCCAGGGGCTGGACACGCATTTGTTCAATGATGTCCTCGGTGGTTTCGACCCGCTGGGCTGATGGCATGGCATCCAGGGCGGCCGTCTTGGCCGCGGCTGTTTCGGCGGCCTTGACCCGCTGCCCCATAAACAGCAGCAGGGCGCCAACACCCAGGAACAAGAACACGGGCATGCCGGGAATGACTGCCATGATGATGGCCGCGATGCCAGCCACCATCAGGGCCGGGCGCGACTGGGTCAGCTGCACGGCCGCCGTCGTGCCCAAATCGGAGGAGGCATTGGAGCGGGTGACAATCATGCCTGTTGCAACGGCCATGAGCAGTGCCGGAATTTGCGAGACCAGCCCGTCGCCCATGGACAGCAGCGAGTAGGTGTGGACGGCGTCGGCAAGGTCCATGCCGCGCTGAATCATGCCGATGGCAATGCCGCCAATGAGGTTGATGATAATGATGATGATGCCGACAATGGCGTCGCCCTTGACGAACTTGGAGGCACCGTCCATGGCGCCGTAGAAGTCGGCCTCGGCGGACACCTCCACACGGCGTTCCTTCGCCTCGGCGTCGGTGATGAGCCCCGAGTTCAAATCGGCGTCAATGGCCATCTGCTTGCCTGGCATGGCGTCAAGGGTGAAGCGGGCCCCAACCTCTGCAACCCGCTCGGCACCCTTGGTGACCACCACAAACTGGATGACAACAAGGATCAGGAAGATCACGGCACCGATGATCAGGTTTCCCCCCACAGTCACCTCACCGAAAGCCTGAATGACTTGACCGGCATGCGCCTGGCCCAGCACCAAACGGGTGGAGGCCACGTTCAGCCCCAGCCGGAACAACGTGGCCACCAGCAGCAGTGACGGGAACACGGAGAAGTCCAGCGGCTTCTTCACAAACATGGTGTTCATGAGCACCAACAGAGCAAACACGATGTTGATGATGATCAGGATGTCCAGCAACAGTGTTGGGATGGGCACTACAAGGAGCAGCACAATGCCGACCACGCCCATGGGGATGGCCAATGCGGACACATTGCGGTTCACGGAGAATTCCTTAGCTTGACGAGGTGTTGGAGTTGATGGGGTGCTGGCATTCAGGCGGGGGCCAGACCGGCCGGGATGCTCGACCCGGCCGGCAGGATCTGGTGTGTCCCGGAAGCACTGCCGCGTTTCTTCAGTGCCATGACAAAGGCAAGGACCGCGGCAACCTGGTTGTAGAGCTCCACGGGAATTTCAGCCCCCAAGTCACAGGAACCGTGCAGGGCTCTGGTCAGCGGAATGTCTCTTACCATGGGCACCTTTTTCGCCTCGGCCTCGGCACGGATGCGCTGGGCCACCCTGTCCGCCCCCTTCGCCACCACCCGGGGAGCCGATTTCCCAGGTTCGTAGCGCAGAGCCACTGCCACGTGGGTTGGGTTGACGAGTACCACGTCAGCTGTTGCCACGGCGCTCATCATCCGGCTGCGTGCCATAGACAGTTGCCGTTGGCGTCTGGCCGACTTCACGAGCGGGTCGCCGTCGGTGCTTTTGTGCTCATCCTTGACCTCTTTTTTGGTCATCCGGGTCCTTTTCCGGTTGCGCTTGGAGACCACAAAGACGTCAGCCACGGCCAGCAGCATCCCGGCTGCCACGGCATATTGGATCAGTTGCACCAGCCCCTGCCCGGCCGTGGCCAGCAGTTCGGAAATCGGCAGCGACCCGGCTCCCAGCAGGGTGGCGCTCAGGCCCTGGACAACAATATACAAAACCAGGCCGACAACGGCAGTCTTCAGCAGCGACTTGGCACCATTCCAGAGCGCCTGGGTGCCCAAAACTGTCTTGAGGCCTTTGAGCAGGTTGAACTGTTCGTATTTGGGTTTGAACTGCTTGAAGCGCACCCCGCCCTGCAACACGGCTGCCGCCAGCACGGCCACCACAACCACAGCGAACAGGAGCCCCAGAATGCCTGCCAGTGAGAAAAGGCCGTCTTCCATGGCCTGGAGCGCAGCCGGCACCTCGGGATTGGCCGCGACTGCCGTGACAGTGAACATCTGGTCTGCCAGGGCGTCCGTGGCACGAGTTATGACGTTGGGGATCATGATGACTGCTGCCCCGACACCCACCCAGGCAGTGAGGTCCTGGGAACGGGAGAGTTGGCCTTTCTGGCGTACTTCCCGCATGCGTTTGTCGGTAGCTTGCTCGGTTCTTTCACCGGTGGGCTCATCCGCCACGGCTGATCACCCCCGTCAACGCGGTCATCGCTGTGGTCACCAGGGACGCCACAACAGGCCCCAACGCGAGCAGGAGCATCCCGCCCAGCGACAGGGTGAGCATGATCTTCAGCGGGAAGCCCAACGCGAAGGCGTTCAGTGCCGGAGCCACACGCGTCAGGAGCCCCAGTCCGGCATCGGCAAGGAACAAGATGACCAGCAGAGGCCCGGCTATTTGCACGGCCGCCACAAACATTTGGGTCACGGCGCCCGCCATGGCTTCCACCGGATGGGTCAGGTCAAGGCCGCCGCCCAGTGGGATGGCATCAAAGGACCTGGCCAGCCCGCCAATGATGAGCTGGTACCCGTCGGAGGCGAAGAGCAGTGCCAGGGTTGTCATCTGGAACAGCCGGGTGAACTGGGCGCCGTTGACCATGGACTGGGGGTCGAACGCCTGGGCCATGGAAAAGCCGCCAAACAAGTCAATGAGCGAACCTGCCGACTGGACGGCGGCAAACACTAAGAAGACCAGGAACCCCAGGGCGGCACCCGTCACGACTTCCAGCATGACGGAGCCAATGAACGCCCCAGTCTCACTGACCTGGCGGTCAATACTGATGCGGCTGGTCATGGCCAGTCCCAAACCCAGCGCCAGCATGCCCTTGATGCGCAACGGGATGGCGTTGTAGGAAAAGGGCGGCGCAATGACAATGAAGGCGGTAACCCGCACCACCGCCAACAGGGCTGCCTCCAGCCATCCAAGGTCCAAGGGGATGTTCATTGTTTGGCTGTCTACCCGGCCAGCAATGCGGGGATCTTGTCAAAAAGCTGGTGCGTAAATGTGACAATTTCGGTGATCATCCAGTGCCCGCAAATGACAAGGGCTATCATCACGGCCACGGCTTTGGGCACAAAGGACAGGGTTGCTTCCTGGATCTGGGTGATGGATTGCAGCAAGGACACGGCAAAGCCCACCACGAGTGCTGTAAGCAGGATCGGGGCACACAATTTTGCCGCAACCCAGAGGGCCTGGACGGCAATGTTCAAGACTTCTGCGGAATTCACGGACCACCGGAATAACTTTGAATGAGGGAGGTAATGATGAGTCCCCAACCGTCCACCAGGATGAACAACAGGATCTTGAACGGTAGCGAGATCATGACGGGCGGGAGCATCATCATGCCCAGCGACATCAGTGCCGAGGACACCACCAGGTCAATGATCAGGAAGGGGATGAAGATGACAAAGCCGATGATGAAGGCTGCGCG
The DNA here is from genome assembly GCF_002909415.1 of Arthrobacter glacialis. Taxonomy (NCBI): domain Bacteria; kingdom Bacillati; phylum Actinomycetota; class Actinomycetes; order Micrococcales; family Micrococcaceae; genus Arthrobacter; species Arthrobacter glacialis. Next base: position 204,018 of record NZ_PPXB01000005.1, read on the forward strand.
CAGCTCCGAAATCATAAAGGCAGGGATCAGCGTCAGCATGGGCACGGCGTCGGGCGATTCCGGGTTTTCCCTGTTCGCGGCCCGGGTCATCAGGGCAATGTCCGCCTCACGCGTGTGCGGCAGCATGAACTCGCGCAGCGGCGCCCCGGCCAGCTCAAACGCCTTGTTGACGTCCACAGTGCCGTTCAAAAATGGCTGGACGGCGGTGGAGTTGATGTCGATGAGGGTGGGGGACATGATGAACAGGGACAGGAACAGGGCCAAACCAGCCAGCACTTGGTTCGGCGGTATGGTGGGCAGGCCTATCGCGTTGCGAGTCATGGCCAGCACCACAAAGATCTTGGTGAACGAGGTCATCATCAGCAACAGTGCCGGAGCCACCGACAGCAAGGTGACAGCGAGCAAAGTGACAATGGAGGAGCTCGGCGTGCCACCTAGGCCGTTGACGCTCAGGTTCACTCCGCCGGCACCCGTGCCCGGGCTGCTCGGATCTGTGGGCGGTGTTGGTTCCAGCGGGTCGGTGGGGGCCATCACAGCGATGGCGTGCGCAGGCGCAGCGTTGAGCATGATGAGCAGGTACAGCACGGCCAGCAGCAGGACGCCCACGACGGCGGCCTGCACCCAACTGCGCGGGTGCACGAACGCCCTGCTCACAGATTCAAGCCTTTTCTTACCGCGGCGCCCGCCTGTGTCCACGTGCTGCGGGCAAAGATTGTCCCGTGCAAGGGGCCAGCTTCCGGAGCCGATAGGCGCAGCCGGCGTGCGGCACCGTCGCGGCGCAGTGCGGGCTCACCGGCGGCCTTGAGCACTTCCTCAAAGGCGGGGTCACCCACAAGGTCTAGGTCGACACGGTCGGCTTCGGGGTCGGGCATGGGAGCATCGGAGGTGTGCAGGACGTTGATGGCGTGTTCGGTGACGCCGAGCAGAAAGCGCTGCCCGGCAGATTCAATAACAACCACCGAGGCTTTCTGGCCCACATTGCGCCGGCCAACCACCTCAACCACTGCCTGCCCGCCTTGACGTCCGCCCCGGGAGAAACGCTTTTGCGCCATCCACAAGAGGACCATGACTACTGTGAGGGCAAGTCCCACCCGTAGTACCAGGAGGAACGCGTCCACCTAACCAACCGTCTCTGCCGTGTCAAGGATCTTAGTGATGCGCACGGCATAGTCCTGGTCCACCACAACAACTTCTCCATGGGCAATGAGGCGGCCATTGAGCAGCACGTCGGCGGGCGAACCTGCCGAACGGTCCAGGTCCACAACATTGCCCGGCTCGAGTCCAAGGACGTTGGCCACGCTCATGCGGGTGCGTCCAATGACCACCGACAATGCCATTTCAACGTCATGGATGCGCCCCAGTTTTGCGGCGCTCAACTCGCCCCCGCCGTTGCCGGCCGAATTGCGGATCTTGATGGCCAACCAGGCAAACGGGTCTTGGCCTGCGCCGCCGTCGAGCACCTGGAAAACGGCCGCACCGGAGTCCGCAAAGAGGGCTGCCGAATCATGCTCCGAGACCTCGCCCAGAACGCCCGAACCAAGTTCGGCAGTGGCCGCCTCAAAGGCCGGGCGCAAGACGTCGGCCAGCGAGAACGGGCCCGCACCTCCGGCCACACGCAAGGAGTCCGCGGCACGGGATGACAGCACCAGGGCAAGCTCGGCCGACTGCGGACCCACATAATCCACTGCCACACCCATAGTTCCGGCAGGCACCGCACCGGCGGGCTGCAGGCTTGCCGACAGAGGCGACGGGGAGGGCAGCAACGTGACCAGAGCGGAGGCCGCGGCCTGTGTTGCCAAGGTGGTACTCATGAATTTGTCTCCTCAGTTGTAACAATTTGCCCAGCCTTGCGGGACCCATGGGTCACGCCCAGGGCGCTGGCAATCGGCTTGCCCCCCACTGTCAGGTCAAACGGCCTGGTGGTGGGGTGGGGAAGCGTCAAGACATCTCCCACTGCCAAATTCAGGATGGTTTGGGGGGTGACGGGCACCGGGGCCAAGGCCAGGGCCACCTCAACCGGTACTTCCCCCATTTGGGCGCGGAGCTGGGCCGGCGCCGCAGCTGCATCACTGAGCGGGTTGCTGTTGCCCAGCTGCTGCACCAGAACCTCGGCCGGGAGCGCAATGGTGGCACGCCAGCTGTGCTCCCCCACCCGGACGGTGAACCCGGCAACAACCATCAAGGTGTTGGTGGCGGCCGCCTGGGCGAACTGGGAATTAAAGTGAATGCCGTGGACGGCGGGCGCCTGCACCAGCAGCGATCCGAAGGAGTACCGCAGGTCCTCGAGCGCGTCCTCCATGAGGCGTTTCACCAAGGCATGCTCAATTTGGGTGAACTTGCGATCGGGGATCGTTGCCGTGGAGGCCCCACCGAGCATGCGTGTGACCCAGAAGAGCGCCGCCTCGGACGGGAATTGGATGACACCGCGGGACTCTTGGCCGTCCAATGCAAACAACACCATGGCCGTCGATGCGGGCAGGGAGGCTGCGTACTCGTCATACGTTGCCATTGTCACCTGCTCGGTGACGACGGCGGAACCGGCCCTGATTTTGGTGGTGAGTTGCGTCCCCCACTGCCTGGCGAACGTTTCAAAGGCCAACTCCAGGACGCGGCTGTGCTCGCGGGCCAATGTTGTGGGGCGCCGAAAATCGTATGCCTCAACCACCTTGTTGGCCCGGGAAGCGGGCAGCTGTGAAACAGGTGAGAGTGCGGGCATATCTGTCACTATCGGCAGGTGCGGTGCGTTCGTTAGGAAGAAGCCGCCCTGGCTTTTAATACCTCGGGAATCAGGGCCCGTACCTGCTCGGGCTGGTTGGAGAGCACCACAATGTCCACACGGCGGTTCAGTTCGCGCAGGGGTTCGGTGGAATTGTCATTGACGGAGCGGGAGGAACCGTAGCCGATGGCCCCAATCCTGTCCCCGGCAAGCCCTTGGTTCTCGACCAGGTGCCTGACCACTCCCACTGCCCGCTCGGCTGACAGCTCCCAGACGGAGGGATAGTTGGTGATGGCATTGGCTGCATGCCCTTCCACGGAAACCTCCAACCCGGAGGCCTTCAACACGGGAGCAATTGTGTCAAGCACGTCCGCCGCCCTGGCTGACAATTGGGGGCTGTCCGGCTGGAAGAACGACTGCGATCCAACAAGTTTCACGCTCAGGCCGCGCTGGTCAATCTGAAACTGGACATTCTCGGACAGCCCTTTGTTCCCCAGCCGCAGACTCATGGCCTCTTTCAGCGCACTGAGCTTATCCACCTCCGTCTTGGCAAGGTCCAGGGGAGTCTTCGCCAAGGTTCCCTCCTTGCCAACATCCGCAGGCGGGACCACAATCCCGGAGGCGGTGTCGACCTTTCCGACGGACACCTGGCCAAAGCCCGTGGCCAGGGAGTCCCGAAGTTTTACGTATTTGTCCTCGTCAACGGTGGACATGGCATACAAGACGATGAACATGCACATCAGCACCGTGACCATGTCCATATAGGAAGCCATCCAGCGCTCGTCCGGGTGGCTCTCCTCAGGTTTTCCGCGACGCTTGCGCCCGGACTTCCCACGCCGACTCATGCCGCTTTTTTGGCTTGCGCGTCAGTGCGGCCTGCCTTCTTGTCGCGTTGCTGGCGGTACGCGGGCACCATGGCGCTCAAACGTTCACGCAGCAGTGTGGGCTGGGAGCCAGCCTGCACGGCCAGGACACCTTCCATGACCAGCGTCATGCGGTCCACCTCAAGTTCGGAGAGGCGCCCCAGGCGCGTGCCAATGGGCAGCCAGATGAAGTTCGCGGACAACAAGCCCCACAGCGTGGCCACAAAAGCGGCCGCAATCATGTGTCCGAGCTCCTCGGGCTGGGAGAGGTTTTCCAGTACATGGGTCAAGGACACAACTGTGCCGATGATCCCCACGGTGGGGGCGTATCCGCCCAAGGTCATGAAGAATTTCGACGCTGTGTGGTCGCTCTTGATTTTGGCCTCGACGGCGTCGTCGAGCAGTTCGCGCAGATCCTCACCGTCAGTGCCGTCTGCAATGTTTTGCAGGGCATTGCGCAGGAACGGATCTTTTGTTTCGGCGGCGGCCGCTTCAAGGGACAAGAGTCCCTCGCGGCGGGCCTTGTCGGCCAGGGCCACAACCTCGTCAATGCTCTCCCCCGGATTGGGGGGCTTTCCAAGAAACGCCCGCGGCAGGGACTTCACGGCGTGCACAACGTCTTTCATCGTTGAACCGGCAACACCAACGGCAACCGTTCCGACCAGGACAAGCAGCATGGGGGCTGGCAGCGTGATGCTCGAAACGCTAGCGCCTTCGAGGGTGATCATACCGAACAGCGCACCGAAGGCTATGAGCAGGCCTGCAATTGTTGCGGGATCCATCGCTTTACTATCCTTAACTGGAGGGGTTTTCCGAAGGGTGGATAACGCTCAGCTTGGGCGGAGAGTGCTGCTGTTCAACGTCGTCGGAGTAGTCGTAGGCCATCGAGATGATGCGGGCCCGGAACCGGGCAATCTTTTCAATAATGTCTGACATGGATTCAGTGACAATGTAATTTGCCCCGTCAGCCATGACCACAGTCGTGTCGGGTGATTCAAAGATGCGCTCAATAAGATCCGGATTCAACGCAAATTGCCTGCCATCCAGACGCGTGACAACTATCAAATGCTCATCCTTTGAGTTGCGAAGACGCCAGCCGCCCCCCTTTGGTACTGTCGGCTGTCCCGCCGCATTGGTTAGCTGCGGGACAGCTTTGGTGTTGACCCCGTGCCGCTATTAGCGTTTGAGCTGGGTCAATTCCTGCAGCACTTCATCGGAGGTGGTGATGATTCGGGCGTTGGACTGGAATCCTCGCTGAGCCACAATCAAATTGGTGAACTCCTGGGACAGATCCACATTTGACATCTCCACATACCCGCTGGTCAGGGCACCCAAACCGTTGGTGCCTGCCGCGCCAACGGTGGCTGCGCCCGAGGAGGCCGTTTCCCGGTAGCTGGATGATCCTGCCTTTTCCAGGCCACCGGCATTGGTGAAGTTGGCTAGGGCAATGCGCCCGATCACCACGTTTTCGCCGTTGCTGAAGGTTCCTGTCAGAGTGCCATCGGCGCCCATACTGAAGGAATCCAAGGTGCCGGCCGCGTTGCCGTTTGCCTCCGTGACGGCCACGGTGGACAATCCCGCAAAGCCGGTGACCCCGGACAAGTCCACAGAAATGCCGCCAACGGTCAGGGCACTGCCGGGGGCGGCGGCACCGTTGGCGAACGTCAAGGCTGTTGCCCCCGCGGCACCATTGGCGTCGGCTCCCGTAACATCCCAGCCGGTTCCCGTGCGGGTGAAGGTCAGCGTCACGTTGCGGGGCGTGCCGTTGGCGTCGAAGACCTTCATGTCACGGGTCAGTTCGGTGTTGAGCGCTGCGTCCTCGGGAAGGTTGCCGCCCATGGTTGCGCCGGTGGTGGCTTCGGCAGGGGCAACCATCGCCTTGGAGATGACAATGTTGTTCAACCCGGCACCGGCGTTGACCTGCCCGTTGACGGCCGACCAGCCCTGCAGCAGGGCACCGTCGGGTGATACCAGGCGGCCTTGGGAATCAAAGTCGAATGCCCCGGCCCGAGCGTACAGCTGCTCCCCGCCCTTGGAGGTGATGAAGAAGCCGTCACCGGAGATCATCATGTCCGAAGACCTGCCGGTGGCTTGGGCCGAGCCCTGAGAGAAGTTCGTGGAAACACCTGCCACCTGAACACCCAAACCCACTTGGGCGGGGTTGGTTCCGCCTGCACCGGCCTGGGCTGCCGCACCGGCGCGGGCCACCTGTGAAAGCGTGTCCTGAAACTGGACTGTGGAGGACTTGAACCCGGCCGTGTTGACGTTGGCAATGTTGTTGCCGGTGACGTCAAGCATGGTCTGGTGGGCGCGAAGCCCGGAAATGCCTGAATACAGGGAACGAAGCATGCTTATGATGCCTTTCTGTGCTGGGTGGGTGGGGGCTAGTTGACGCTGGTGTCCGGCCCGGGCTCGGGCGGTGGTTTGGTTTCCGGGGGCGCATCATTGGCGGCAGGAACTGTGGTGACACCGGAGATCACATCCAGGGGAACAGACTTGTCCCCCACGGTGACTTGCGGGACGCCGCCGGCAAAGGAAACGGAGGTGGCAACGCCGCTGTGCTTGGTACCGTCGGCGTCCTCCCAGGAAACCTGCTGGCCAATGAGGGCAGCCGCGGAAGTGCGCATTTGCAACGCGAAGTTCTCCGTCGCTGTCGAGTCCATGTTGGTCAGTTTCTCCATGGTGGCCAGCTGGGTGGTCTGGCTGATCATTTGGTTGGTGTCCATGGGGGAAGAGGGGTCCTGGTGGCGTAGTTGGGCCACCAGCAAATTCATGAACACTTCTGAGTCCATGACCTGCTTGGGCGCGCGATTGCCTGCGATGCCGTTAATTCCGTTGACGGATGCCGGCGGCGGGGAACCGGCGGTGGAGTTCACCGCGGCGATGGAGTCGTTGCTCATGGTGGGTGCCTTTCTAAACCGTGATGTCCAGTGAATTGTTTGCAGCGGATGGAATATCCGACGGCGCCAGCCTGCGCTGCGCTGGCGGGTCCTGATCGCCGGGCCGCGCCACGGCGCTCCAGGGGTTCCCTGGCCCTTGGGGGCTCCGCTGGCCGGCGCCGTGGTCGGGACTGCCATTGCCGTTGCCTGACCCCATGCTCAGGGAGGCCGTCATGCCGCCAGCGGCCAGGTCACGCCGGAGATCCGCCAGAATGTTGCGCAGCCCTTCGCGCCCGGCGTCGCTTGGGCTCATCATCTCGATGCGGATCCCGTCGGCGGCCAGATGTGCGCGCACTGTGACTGGACCCAGCGCATCGGGGACCACATTGATGGTCATGACGTGTTCACCCAGGGGTGCGGCGGCCAAGGCAAACAGCGGGCGGGCCAGTTGTTCGCTCAATAGAGGAGTGCCTGCTGGCACAAGCTGCTGCGTGCCGCCGGGTGCCATGGACGCCGGCACTGGCGGTTGGGCTGGCAGCGGGATCGCCGGGGGAACTATTGCGGATGTTGCAGAAGATGCCGGAGCGGACGGCGCGGGCGCAACTGCCCCGTCAACCAGCTGCCGACCTGGCTCCGTTGTTGCCACCGGGGACCGGCCTTCAAGGTGTGGTGCGGCAATGGCACTGTTGAACCTTGCCGGCAGGCTGTCCGCCGACGACTTTGGTGCAACTGCCGCCATAGGCTGGGGCGTTGCACCGGGCGCCCTGACGCCACCGGGAACAGCCGCGGACTCTGCGTCCGCGTTTCCAGGTTGTCCGCCAACGGCTGCGGCGGGGGTGCCACCGCTTTGGGGCACGGCCGCACCCGGCTCGGTTTGCGATGGACCCGCAACCGACGCTGCACCGCTGACAGGGCGCTTGACGGCTAGCGTTCCGGTGCCGGCCGCAGCTACCGGAACCAGTACCAAACCGTCGGCCGCAGCGGTCAGGGACACCCCGTCGGATGCCGCGGGCGCGGGCGACTGGGGAGCGGCCACGAGGGCCGCCTCGAGCTGCTGTTGGGTCGCGGGGACCTGGGCGGCCGCCCAGAATTGGGTCATTGCGGCGTCCAGCAGGGGTGTGCGCTCCGGGCCGGCTTGTGCAAGGGGGCCGGCAGGGTCCGGCAGGGCGGCATCGGCGGCTTCCGCCGGCTCGGCGGTGGCGCTGGGGTCTTCGGGTTCTTCCGTCGACAGCCCGTCGACGGGGCTGGCCGCCGCCTCGCCCAAAGCCGCACCCAACGCCGTACCGAAAGCAGTGCCCGGGCGCGTGCCGAACGTCAACGCTGTTGCCGCCGGCGCCATTGCTGCGCGCGTCGTCGGGCTGGCCGAAAGGGACGAGAACAGGGTTGCTGGCATCTTCATGCGTTCTCCAACCTAGCGTCAGCCGTGGCACCAAGCTTGGGTGTGCCGTGTTCCTGTGTGCGGGATGACGCCAGTTCGTCGAGGAAGAGTTGTTCCTCGCGAAGGATGAGGTGATGCTGCTCAACCCGGTGCCGCTCGGCCAGGTTCTCCAAGGAAGCCGCGGATTTTTTGGCAGCGAGCAGCTCCGCCTGAGCCTGCGCGGCAAGCTGCGTCGTGGAGTCAGTCAAGGCGTGCAGTTCCAACAGCATGCTGCGCGCGGACGACCGGGCCGCGGCACTGGCCCGCAGGGCAGCTGCCGATCCGGGATCCGACGGGGTGTCCGCCAGTATGCCACGTACCCGGCCCACTCGGCCCTCGTGTTCCTTGCGTCGGGAATTGGCCCGTGCCAACGCCGCCGCGGCTTGTTCTTCCTGGGCCTGGCGGAATCGCAAGAGCCCGGCCAGGCGGAATGACTTGCCCATCTATGCTCCCAAAATGTTGTTGGTCAAGGCGTTGAGTTCCGCCCACGACTGCCGTGCAGGAACTTGCTGGTCCATGCCTTGTTGCAGAAAATCGTTGATCGCCGGCCCGTGCCGCACTGCCGCGTCCACCAGGGGGTTGCTGCCGGACTGGTACGCGCCCACGTCTATCAAGTCCTGGGCCGCGGCCCTGGCCGCCAACACCTTGCGCAAGGTCCCGGCGTCGTGCTTCTGCTCCCGGGTGCACACCTTGGAGGCCAACCGGGAGATGGATCCCAGCACGTCGATGGCTGGGAAATGTCCCGCCACGGCCAGTTTTCGCTCCAGCACCACATGCCCGTCGAGGATGGATCGGACGGCGTCGGCGATGGGTTCGTTGTGATCGTCCCCGTCCACCAGCACCGTGTACAGCCCGGTAACTGAACCAATCTTGTCGGTGCCCGCCCGTTCCAGCAGCCGGGCCAGAATTGAAAAGGTCGACGGCGGGTACCCGCGGGTGGCTGGCGGCTCACCCACCGACAAGCCAATTTCACGCTGCGCCATGGCAACGCGCGTCAGTGAATCCATCATGAGCATGGCGTCCACGCCACGTTCCCGGAACGACTCGGCGATCCGGGTGGCGGTGAATGCGGCACGAAGGCGCAGCAGGGCCGGTTCGTCGCTCGTGGCCACAACAACTATTGAACGGGCCAGGCCCGCCGGCCCCAGATCGTCCTCCAGGAATTCGCGCACCTCACGCCCGCGCTCCCCCACCAGGGCAATGACAGAGACGTCCGCCTCGGTGCCGCGGGCAATCATTGACAAGAGGGATGACTTGCCAACGCCGGAACCAGCAAAAAGGCCCAGCCGCTGCCCGCGGCCAAGGGTGGTCAGGGTGTCCAGAACCCGCACGCCCGTCTGCAGCGGTGCCGCTATCCGGGCCCGGTCCATGGAATTTGGCGACTTGTTCTCCAGCGGAACCCCGCGCACGCCTCTCAGCGGCCCCAAGCCGTCAATGGGGCGTCCCAGCCCGTCAATGACCCTGCCCAGCAGGCCGTCGCCGGTGGGAACCAGCAGGGGTTCCAGCTTGGCACGGACGGGGTCGCCCTCCCCCAGCCCGGCCATGGGCCCGAGGGGCATGATTTTGATGCTGCCGGCGCTGACCGCCACCACCTCGGCATCGATGGGCGTGCGCCCGCCGATCGTCACCATGTCACCCACGGCGCAGCGCAGGCCTTGCACCTGGACGGCCAAGCCAACGACGCCCGTTACTACTCCTACACGTTCCGGGGCCGCCGCGCGGGTGGCCAGGGAAAGTTTCCGAGCCCCGGGCATGAGGGTGCCTTTCATGAGGCATCCAGCACAGCGTGTATCGGCAGGGCTTGTTCCGGCAGGGAACCGCCGGCCAGGACCGCCCTGACCCGGTCAACGGCGGTGCCGAGACGGGCGTCAACAAAACCGTGCGGATACTCCGCCACGGCGTCGCCGCGGTTGAGGGCGGGATCCCCCACCAGCGTCAGGGTTTCCGGGAGCATCCCGCTGTCACCGCCCAGGACTGCCAGATCTGCCGGATTCATGCGAATGGCCACGGGAACGTCAGCTTCGCCAGTCCCTTGCGCCCGCGCCAACGCTGCCCGGGCGGAGGTTTCCCCGTCACGAAGTTCATGTCCCAGCAAGGCTTCGGCCAGCTCCAGGGCGCAGCTGAACAAGGCTTGCTCGGAGTCGGCCAGGACAGGAACAGTGCGCTCCACAAGGGCAGCACCGGCCACCCTCACGGCCGCCACCTCGGCGGCATGCCGGGCTTCGAGTGCACTCACTCGCCCGGCGTGTTCAGCGTCGTGGCGGGCGCGGGCGGCAGCCGTTTCCTGGCCCGCCAACTGCAACCCCGCGGCATACCCTGCCGCATGGCCCTGCGTGAATCCGCGGGTCTTCGCATCCGCGTGGGCCTGGGACTGTGTGGGGGTGGCGACCACAGGGAATACTGCCGGGCGCGCCGCGGAGTTCGCAGGCGCGCTGTTCCTAATAGACAATGTCATCGTCGTCCCCGCGGCGGATGGTTATCTCGCCGACGGCTTCCAGCTCGCGGATGATCCGCACAATGTCGGCCCGCGCCTGTTCCACCTCGGAGGTGCGCACAGGCCCCAGTGCCTCCAGCTCAAATTCAAGGAGTTCACGGTTGCGTTCGGAGATGTTGGCCCGGATGGTGTCCAGGACGGGTGTGGGTGCACCCTTCATGGCCAGGGCCAGGGTGTTGGCGTCGAGGCCACGCAGCACCAGCTGCACGTCCTGGTTGTCCAGCTTCACCAGGTCCGCGAACGTCAGCATGCGTGAACGCACTTCTTCCGCCAGTTCCGGATCGCGCAGCGCCAGCTCTTCCAAGAGGGCCCGTTCCGTGGCGACGTCTGAGCGGTTGATGATGTCCACCAGCGGCTGGACGCCGCCTATCACTGCCATCTGTTCACGGGGAGCCACCACGGCCAGTGCACGCTGCCTCAGGGTTGCGGCAACAATTCCAACAGCTTCAGGCGTTGCAGCCCCCATGGTGCCGATGGCTTGTGCCACGTCGGCACGCAGGTCCCCCGGCAAGCCGGCTAGGGTCGCGGATGCCTTGTCCGGGCGCAGGTGGGCCATGACCAGCGCAATGGTTGCCGGCAGTTCGTCTTCCAACAGGGACAACAGTTGTCCGGGCTCGGCGTCATCGAGAAACTCGAAAGGCCGCCCGGCCATGGTGGAGGCCAGCCTGTCCATGACGCCTGCAGCCTTTTCGCTGCCGAAGGAGGCAGCCAGCAGGCCTGCCGCGAAATCCCGGCCACCCTGGGCCGCATGCCTGCCCCGCACCGCCATGCCATGGAACTCATCAATAACGGCGTCGGCAATATCGGGCTGGACCCGGCGCATTTTTACAATTTCCGCGGCAATCGATTCAGCTTCTGCATCACTGAGGTGCGACATGACGGCAGCCGCCGCAGCTTGGGAAAACTGCATGAGCAGGGCCGCAGCCTTTTGCGTCCCTGTCAGGGCTGTCCCGGCCATCAGGAGCCCGCCCGCTCATCCATGAGCGAGCGAAGCAGGCTTGCGGTTTTCTTGGGATCCGCCCCGGCCATGGCTTCAAGGGAGGCACGTTTGGTGTCCGTGTCTGTGCTTTCGGCAACCGGCAGGGCAGCCCGGGCCGGGATGACGGCCATGGCAGTGGTGTCCGGCGCGGGCTCGGCCGTCACCTTACTCATGGTGAGCATGGGTGGAGCCTGCTCCCCGAGATCCACCAGTTCACGCACCTGTCGGCGGTTCTTGCGTGCGTACAGCACGGCAGCAACCAACACCGCCAGCAGCAGCAATGCACCCATCATGATGTTGCGCCAGTTTTGCGCTGTGGCAGCCGACCCGGCCTCAGCCTTGGCCGCGTCAATGGCCGCTTTGGCGGCGTCGGCTTGGGCGGTCGAAAACGGCACCACGCGCATACTGACAGTATCCCCGCGCCCGGGAACGATGCCCGCTGCTACAGAAACCATCTCGGTCAGTGTTGCCGCATCAATTTTGGCCGCTGCTGCCGTGTCAACGGCTACGGCCAATGACTGGCGTTGCAGCGCACCAGCCGGAATGAGCGTGTTTTCGGTGACCTTGTCAACGGCGTTGTTCTTGGTGGTCTTCTCGGATTCGGACGAGCTTCCCGTGGTGCCGGCACCATTGGGGACGGCGATGTTGTCCGGCCCCAAGACGCCGGTGCCGGTTGATGTTCCACCAGTGGTTTTCTCCGTCGTGGATGATTCATTCAGGGCCGGGGCCCCGTCAGGGGCGGTAAAGGCTTCCTTCACCCTGTCGGTTGAGGCCTTGTCCATGGTGGCCGTCAGGGAGACAGTGGCATTGCCCGCACCCACAACCTTGTCCAGCATGGACTGGACTGCTGACGTGACGCGTTGTTCATAAGCCTGGGTTTGTTTGTCGCCGCTGCCGGTGGTGCCCGTGCCCGCAGCAGAAAGGACGGCGCCGCTGGAGTCAACCACTGAAACGTTGACGGGCTTCAGCCCCTCAACGGCGGAGGACGTCAGGTGCACAATGGCGTTGACCTGTTCATCGGAGAGGCTGACCCCGGGGGTTGTCTCAACGAAAACTGACGCCGTGGGGTCTTCCTTCGTTGAGGTAAACACTGTTTTTTCCGGCACGGCCAGCTTGACGGAGGCGGTTGTTACCCCGTTCATGGCCATGATGGTTTGGGCCAGTTCACCCTCCATGGCACGTTTGTATGTGACATTTTGCTGGAACTCGGAGGAGGTGACGCCCATGCTGTCCAGCAGGGAGTACCCAGCCGCGGTTGTCGCAGGCAGCCCCGCCGAGGCAGCCTTGAGCCGTTCATCGTAAACGTTGGCGTCCGGCACCAAAATGGTGGAGCCGCCGTTGACCAACTGGTAGGGGATGTTGTCCGTTTTCAGCTGCGTGACGATGGCATTCGCGTCTGCCGGGGCCAAGGCGGAGAACAGCGGGGAGTAGCTCGGCTTGGACAGCCATGCGGCAAGTGCCACGCCGCCCAGAACCAGCACCGCAATGCCGATGATGACCAGCGTCTTTTGGGCCATGGTGAAACCCCTGGCGACTCCTGAAAAGCGACCAGCCAAGGAAGATACGAATGGCGGCATCAGGCCTGCATCCTCATGATCTCGTTGAACGCATCAACGCCCTTAATGCGCAGCGTTGAGACCAGCTCCAGGGTGACAGCGGACCGGGTGGAGGCGATGGTTGCCTGGTGGATGTCATCAAGGCTGCCTGTTGCTGCCTTGACAGCCAGGGCGCCCGAAGTGGACTGCAGCCCCTGCAGATTAACCAGCGCGTCGCCCAGTGAAGCGCCAAATGCGCCCCCGCCGCTGCCTTCGGCGATGGCTGGCAGATAGCTGGTGCCGGCGCTTGCCTGTACACCTTCGATTCCCGAAATACTCATGGGCTACTTTCCAATCTGCAATCCGGATTCGTACATGGCCTTGGCCCTGTCCACCACTGCAGCATTGGACTGATAGCCGCGCTGGGCCATGATGAGCTGGCCCATTTGGGAGGCAAGGTCAATGTCGGGGTATCTGACATAGCCGGCCTCGTCGGCCAGGGGATGGTCGGGCTCGTGCACCATGCGCCCTTCGGCGTCGCCGTAGGCGGCTCCAGCAACGTACACACCTGAGTCCCCTTCACCGGCCTGGGCGATGACGTAGCGGGCACGGAACGCATCGTCGCCGGTGGCTGTGACCGTGTTGACGTTTGCCAAATTGTCCGAGACAGCATCAAGCCATTTCCGGTGCAGTGTCAGGCCCGTGGAGGCGATGCCGATTGCGTCACTCACTATTGGGACTTCAGCACTGTGCGCATGCCGTTGAATTCACTGTTGACCGCCTGCGCGGCAAACTGGTAGCGCAGCACCGTTTCAATGTTTGAGAGCGTTTCGGTGTCCAGGTTGACGTTGTTGCCGTTGAGCTGGGTGGGTTCCAGGGAGCGTTCGGTGGTGGCACGCACGTCACCGTCCCGGCGGCTCACGGACTCAGCCAGTGCTTCTTCAAATTTCACCCGCTGGGCTGTGTAGCCGGGGGTGTTGACGTTGGCAATGTTGTCGGCGATGGCGCGTTGGCGCAGGGACAAACCGTCCAGGGCGCTTGTAAGCGCCACTGTGACCACAGAATCAAGCACTGTGCTCTTCCTTGACGAGATCCGGCGGCCGTTCCTTGGCCAAATGGTCGAGCGATCCATGCTCAACAGTGACTATCGGACGCCGATACTGTCCGGTAAGAAGGTTTCGCAACAATTTTCAGCCCCTGCGCAAGGTGCCTGAGGCTAGCCCAAGACGTCCAGATAGACGGACTTCGTCGTTTGCCGCACAGGTACCAGCGTGGCCAGTTCGGCCGAAGCCGCCGCAAGGGAATCGTGGAGTTCGGTGATGGTCAGGATCTGGGCGCGGGCCAACACGCCAGCCCGTGCCCGCAAGGACTCGGGCATGGGGGCAAGATCATAGGGCGGGGCCCAGTGGGGTGCTGCGGGATCCTCCAGCAGAAGCTGCGTTTCAAGCTCGTCCAATACACGAGTCCACAGTTCCGTGAGCGCCGCAAGTTCTGCAACCTCCTTCAGCTCGGCAAGTTCTGCAAGCTCCGCGCCGCTTGGCTCGTTGGGGCCGGCGGCAAGTTCCCGCTCGCTCTCGAGCGTGGGCCAGATCATGAGCTGTAGCCGCCGCCCTGGGCTACCGGCATGGCGCCCGTGGGGAGGGCAGCCGCCTCATGCCAGGCAAGCCTGAGCGGTTCCAGCAGGGCAATGCACTCTTGCGTGAGCAGGGGGTTGCGCTGAATGTTGGCGCTCACCAGCGTTGACCCGGCATGGTTGTAGATGCCCAGCAGCTGATCGGCGCCGTCCCACAGTTCCGGCATCAGGGACCCCGACAGCTCAGCGATGATGTCCTGGGCGTGCAGCAGGTTTTCACTTGCCGTTGCCCAGTCTTCGGATGTTTGCGCGGTTTCGGCCCGGGCAAGGTCCAACAGGAGCCTGTCATAAAGCATCGTCAGGAGCCGGGCCGGAGACGCGGAGAGGATCGCCTCACGCTGATAGGAGTTCATAGCCTTGGCGCGGTTCGGTGTGGTCATCATTTCTTGCTGCTCGCTGCCGCGTCGAAGGAACTGATTTGGGCGGTCAGCCAGCTTTGTTGGGACTGCATCTTGCTCATCTGCACTTCAAGATTGGTGTAGACAGCCTGCAGGGTTGTGCGGCGGTTGGCCAAGCGGCTGTCCCAGTCGACAATCTGGGAGTTCAGGTCGTCAATCACTGACTGTTGACCCTTGACGCGTTGCGACAGTGTCCCGCTGTACGGGTCCGAAATTGACTTCGACGCCTCGGCCACGCGGCCGGCGATGGTCGCTAGTGTCTTCTCCACTGCCGCCGGGTCCTTGGCGTAGGCGGCGGCAAACGCGTCCGCGTCGAAGGAAAGGTCTCCGTTCTTGGTGGTGTTAATCCCAATGGTGGCCGCAGACTTTCCATCGATGGGATCGGCTACGGCGTTGAACAGCTTCGCCTTGGCGGCCGTGATGGTGCTCTGCCCCATGAAAATGCCGGCAGTCACCGTCGAATTGCCGTCGGCGCCCGCCCCAGGGGTGACGGCCGACTGGGTGAAGATCGAGCCGAGGATGATGTTGACGGCAGTGCTCAGCTCTTTCGCCGTGGCGGTCATGGCGGCAGCGTCCCGGGTCACGGCCATGGTGACAGGGTCGGCCGAGAGTTTCTTGACGGTGATGTCGACCCCTGGAGCCAGGGAGGCGAAGGTATTGGTGGCGGAGGTGATGGTCTGCTGCGCGGGAGTGCCGGCCCACAGGGTCACCTCGGCGTCCTGCCCCGCCCGCAGCACTGCGGCGCCCGGCGCCTTGGCCAGGTCGGCGGCGGTACCGGCAGCGACGTCCGCGGCCGTGCCCTGGTGCGCGGTGAAGGAGTTGGCGGCGCCGGTGTCCTTGGCCGTCATCTGAAGACGGAATTGCGGGACGCCCGCGGTATCGACACCGGAGGCGATTTTGACGGCAGAAACACCGGCGTCGGATTGGTTGATGGCGTAGGCCAACTCATCGAGGGAATTCGAGGTTGCCGTGACCTCGGTCGTGGTGCCGTCGTCCTTGACGAACGTCATGGTGGCCGGTGTTGCCGGCCACGCTGTCATGGGGGCGCTGACGATGGTGTGTGCCAGGGCCAGCTTGTTGACGGCCAGGTCCAGACTGGTGGCCTTGGCGCCGGCGGAGATGGTTGCCGTGATGGCGTCCGAGGAGCTCAGCACCTGGTATTTGTCCAGGCCGCCGGGCTTGGACAGGGCCGTGGCCTGCGTGGTCAGCGCCGCGAACTTGGTGTTCAGTGCCTGCATGGCTGTCACCAGGGCGGTGTCCTTGGTGACCTTGAACTTCATGAGCGCCTGCGGCCGGGCCTCGGCGGCAATGAGCGCATTGATGATCTCGGTGGTGTTTAGGCCCGATGCCATGCCGTCGATTCCCATGCCCATGAGAGGGGTCCTTTCGCGGTGCTGAGGTAAATCTGTGGGGGGGGGTGCACACACGTGACTGGCGGCCGTGAAGAAGTCCACGGCCGCCAGTCACGTTGTTGTGCCGAAACGTGAAGGTTTCGGCGCGGTCAGTCGATTTAGCCGAGGAGCTTCAGGACACCCTGGTTGGACTGGTTGGCCTGGGCGAGCATGGCCGTGCCTGCCTGGGAAAGGATGTTGGAGCGGGTGAAGCTGACCATTTCCGATGCCATGTCAACATCGGTGATGCGCGAGGCGGCAGCGGAGAGGTTTTCCTTGCCGATGTTCAGCGTGTTGATGGCCGACTCCATGCGGTTCTGTGCGGCACCGAGGGCCGAACGGTCCGTGGAAACAGCCGTGATCTCGGTGTCGATCGCTGCAATCGTGGTCAGAGCGTTCGCTGCCGTGTCGAAGGTCAGTGCTTTGACCGTCGCCGCGAGTCCGCTCAAGTCAGAGTTAGTGACGTTGATCTGGTCATTCGCAGCTGTGGAGCCGGCGCCAACCTGGAAGCTCAGGGTGGCGACTGAACCGTCCAGCAAATTGATGCCATTGAAGTTGGTCGAGGTGCTGATACGGCCGAGCTCGTCGCTCAGGGCGTCGGACTCGGTCTTGATCGCGGCGCGGGAGTCAGCGTTGTTGGAGTCGTTACCGGACTGGACGGCCAAGTCGCGCACACGCTGCAGGATGGAGTGCACCTGGGACAGGGCGCCTTCAGCGGTCTGGATGACAGAGATGCCGTCCTGGGCGTTACGGGCGGCAACGGTGTAACCGTTGACCTGTGACTTCAGGCCCTCGGAGATTGCCAGGCCGGCGGCGTCGTCGGCTGCACGGTTGATGCGCAGGCCGCTGGAGAGCTTCTCCATCGACTTGGACAGCTGGTTCTGCGTGTTGTTCAGGTTTCGGTAAGCGTTGTTTGCCGAAAGGTTGGTGTTGATCTGCATAGCCATGAGCTATATCCTCCATGAGTTTTTGGGTGATGCCATAGCCGCCCATCCATGGGCAGCTACACCCCACTGTCGGCACCCCCGGGCCACCCGTAAGCAACTACACCAAACTCGCGCGTTTAGCCTGCTGCGGGCACGCCCGTCAGCTGGTGCCCGCCCGCAGCAGCCAGGCGCGCGCGAGTGGCCCCACCATAGGTGCGGGTGCCCAATTCCGCCAGGTAGTCCTCGCGGCGGGAGGCAGCGATCCGGGAGTGGGCGGGGGAGTCCGCCGTCGCGGTTGCCAAGTAGTGCCGTTCCAGCCCGTCCCGCAGCAGCCGCATCCCTTCGGTGCGCTGCTGGGACACGGCGGAATGGCTTGAGCCCAGCTCGGCGGCCAGTTCCTTGACGCTGCGATCCTGGTAGTAAACCTGTTCCACCACGTAGCGCATCTTGGCAGGCAGCGCGGAGACTGCGTGAGTCAGGAATTCCTCGTGCTCGGCCTGCACTAGCGCATCCTCGGGGCTTTGAGAGGTGTCGGCCACCATCTCGGAAATGATGTCCGTCAACGGCGTGATGGTGCGAGTGGCATCCAGGCGCGAAGCCTCCACCACGGCCCGCTCCACGCCCATGGCAGCGGCCAATTCATCCACCGTAGGCACACGGTTGAGCGCATTGGTCAGCGTCTCCTTGACGGCCGCCAGTTCACCCATTCTGGTGCGGGCACCCCGGGTGGCCCAATCATCGCGCCGGAGTTCGTCCGCAAAGGCACCCTTGATGCGGCGCCGGGCGTAGGCGCCAAAAGGGACACCGAGCCCTTCGTCGAAGGATTCGGCGCAGTGGATGAGAGCAATGGCCCCCACTTGAGTCAGGTCTTCCCGGCTCAGGTGGTCTGCGCGCATGCAGATCTCCGCCACCAGGTACCCAACCAGTGGCAAATTTTGCACGACCAAGTCGTCGCGCTCAACGCGATTCAATTGTTTGCCCCCCTAGGCAATTCATAAGAGTGCAGCGACGGCACACCCCCAGAAATCAGCGGCCGTCGACAGCGCACATATGCAAGTAACTGTACGACACGATCAGCCCCCGAAATCGGCCCCACTGGGCCTGAAGGTGGATTTCAGGTTAAAACTGTCTAACCAGACAGGCTTAATTGCCGATAGTCTCGTATTGAAACCAAAACTGGGCCGATGAAAGGACTTATTCCATGGGTCCCGAGGAACTAACAACTTTATTGTGGCGTGAACGGGAACTGCTCGAACTCCTAGTTTTCAAGCTGGAGGAAGAGCACCTGATCCTCACGTCGGGCAAGACCCGGTGGCTGGACAACGCCACCCGCGAAGTCAGCCATGTTGTGAACCGGCTTCGCGCCGCCACGCTGGAGCGCACGGCTGTTGCCGCGGAGGTGGCCCTGAAGTGGGGCTTGACGGACGACGCCGGTTTGCTGGATCTGGCCGACGGCGCCCCTGCCGGGCCGTGGCAGGAAATCCTGAGCGACCACCACAGCGCCATGATGACAACTGTGGAGCAAATCCGTGGCTTGCGGGACACCAATCTGCAATTCTTGCGTGCCGGGTTGCGGTCAGCCCAGGACACAGCAGCCAACCTGACCACCGAGGCTGGTACATACGACCACCGTGGACACACCAGCCAGGACGCCGTTGCGCGGATCCTGGACCAAAGTGTCTAGATCCTAGTTGAGGAATACGTGAGTACTTTTAGTGGATTGAACACGGCCTTGTCCGGGCTCAATGCGGCCAGGACAGGTTTGAACACCACCGGCCAGAACCTGACCAACGTCAATACGGCAGGCTACACACGCCAGCGCGCTGAATTCGCGGCGCTGGGCACACCCGCCCGCGGCGCCCTCAACGATCTGGGCATCAAGGTGGGCCAGGGAGTCGGCGTCAGCGGCATCTCCCGCTTGGGCGATGCCTTCCTGGACGCGCGCGTACGCACCAGTTTCTCGGTCGCCGGCTACACCGGGGCCCGGGCCGATGCGTTAAACAGCATCGAGAAGACGCTCAACGAGCCGGGCCCCAACGGCATCTCCAGCCAGTTGCAGGGATTTTGGACCTCATGGCAGGGCGTCGCCAACACTCCCGGCGATGCCGCCTCCTCGGCCGTGCTGCTGGAGAAATCCGCAACTCTTCTCCAGAGCATCGCCTCCGGATACGAGGCCCTTGACGGCCAATGGTCCCAGACCAGATCCAACGCAAACACAGTTGTCCAGGACATCAATGGCACTGCCGCCCAACTCGCGTCGCTGAACAAGTCCATCCGTACGGCCGCAGCCTCGGGCACGCCCAGCAATGAACTCATTGACCAGCGCGATGCACTCACGGCCAAGATCGCCAATCTGACAGGCGGCACGGTGCGGGATCTGCCCGACGGTACGAATGAAATCCTGTTGGGCGGGAACGTGTTGTTGTCCGGCAGCACCGCCAACGAGTTGAAGCTTTCAGGCGCCACCAAGATGGCCGACGGCGGTACCGTCCAGCTGGAGTGGGCGCACCGCCCGGGTTCCGCCGTGGACCTCGACGGCGGCAAGCTGGCTGGCCTGTTGTCCGTCCTCAAGCCCGCTGAGGCGGCCGGCAGCGGGGGCATGATCGCCCAGACGGCGGCGTCCTACAACACCATGGCCGCGAAGCTGGCCAGTACAGTCAACCCGATTTATCAGGGCGGGGTGGCGCCCGACAAGACCACGGGGAAAGACTTCTTCGAGTTCAAGGCAGGGGTTCCGGCGGCACTGGGTCTCACGGTGGTGCCCAAGGATGCCGGCAGCATTCAAGTCGGCGCTCCCGGCGCTGGCGGCAAAGACGGCTCAATTGCCGCGGACATCTCGCAGCTGGGCACCGGCAAGGATTCCCCCGATGCAGTGTGGTCGGACACAGTGGTGCGCCTCGGCGTCGAGATCCAGACAGGGCTCCAGCAGGCGGTCCTGGCGGATGTTTCACTGACGAACGCCGTAGCCAGCCAGCAGTCCAACGCATCCGTGGACATTGACGAGGAAAATGTGAACTTGCTGGCGTACCAGCATGCCTATCAGGCCGCGGCACGAGTCATGACAGCCATCGACGAGGCACTTGATGTGCTCATCAACCAGACCGGAAGGGTGGGCCGCTAGCATGTTGGGCAGAGTCACCATGCAAACCACATCCACCGCGGCACAGCGCGGGATGCAGGCCAACGCGGCACGGCTGGCGGAGGCACAGCTGCGGGCCAATACGCTTCAAAAGAATGTCCGTCTCTCCGATGATCCCGCCGCGGCAGCCGACTCCCTTGCTGTGCGCGCAGCGCAGGCCCAGTCGGCCCAGCACGGCCGCAACATTGACAATGGCAACGGCTGGCTCACCACGGCCAACTCGGCCCTGGACACCTCTGTGGCGTTGCTGCAGCGTGTGCAGCAGCTCACCCTCCAGGGCGCCAATGGAGCCGCGTCCCCACAGGCCAAGGAGGCGATCGCCGTGGAGCTTGATTCCATCCGGGCCGACCTGCTAGTCCAGGCGAACACGAAGTACCTGGGCCGGACCATTTTTGCCGGGAACTCCGATGCGGGAAGCGCCTTCGTTGACGGCACCCCGCCCACATTTACCGGAGCGCCCGGCAGCACCGTCCAGCGGCGCATCAGTGGCGAGGCAAGCATTCGGGTTGATGCCGACGGTGCCGCCATCTTTGGTACCGCCGCAAATTCGGTGTTCGAGCTGATCTCCAAAGTTTCCGCCGATCTGCGCTCAGGAGCTGACGTCTCCGCGTCCATAGGCCCCGTCAACGTAGCCCTCGAGAAGGTGATTGGACAGCGCTCCGAGGTAGGCGCCAGGCATGCCGAACTGCTCCGGGCCAAGGACATCAACGTCAGCTCTCAGGTTGACTTGGAATCCCAGCGTGCCAGCGTTGAAGACCTTGATTTGGGCAAGGCAATCCTTGACCTGAAGACGCAGGAGCTGGCCTACCAGGCATCCCTGAGTGTCACGGCGAAGGTGCTGTCAACCACCCTGATGGACTTCCTGCGATGAGCCCGGCCGTCACGAACCTGGAACAGCTGCGTTTCCTGAGCCCGCCGCCGGGCCTGGAACCGAGCACCGATTTCACGCTGACCCAAATTGCCGACACGCCGGGCCTGTTTTCCCTGACCTCCCTACACGGTGCTGCGAGGCTTTTTGTGCTGGATCCGGCCGTGTATATTTCGGCATACACACCGCGGCTGCCCGCGGCGGAGCTCGCCGCCATCGGCGCGAGCCAGGAGTCATCCTTGGTCCTGGTGGTAGTCAATCCAGGAGTCACGAGCACTGTGAACCTGTCAGCACCCATTGTGGTCAACCCCGACAATGGCGTTTGTGCTCAAATCATTTTGGAAGGCACCGACTGGCCGCTGCGCCACCCCCTGTCTCCGGCCTAAAGAATTTGTGTGGCAGATATTGGAGCAAATCGACCCAAATTCGGGCTAATCGGTCCAATATCTGCCACACAGGTGGGATGGGCGAAACTGCAGGTCCGGCTAGTTCAGGTAGCCGTTCGGGTTGAGGACGTACTTCGTGGCAGCACCGGCGTCGAACTCGGCGTAGCCGCGCGGTGCATCCATGAGGGGAATCGCCTTGGCGTTGACGTTCTTGGCAATGGAGACCTTGTCATGCAGGATCGCCATCATCAGGCCGCGGTTGTACTTCATAACCGGGCACTGCCCCGTTGTGAAGGACAGTGATTTGGCCCAGCCGGTGCCAAGGCTCAGGCTCAGCGCCCCCTTTTGTGCCGCGGCGTCAATGCCGCCGGGATCGCCTGTGACGTACAGGCCGGGAATACCCATTGAGCCACCGGCTGCCGTGATGTCCATGAGCGAGTTCAGCACGGTTGCTGGCGCCTCACCGGCCCCATGTCCATGACCTTTCGCTTCGAAGCCCACAGCATCGACTGCGCAGTCCACCTCGGGAACGCCTAGCAGCTGCTCAATCTGGCTGCCTGGATCTCCCTGCGAAAGATCAATGGTTTCACAACCAAAGGTCCGTGCCTGCGCCAGCCGGCTGGCGTTCATGTCACCGACAATCACCACAGCTGCCCCCAACAAATGCGCGCTGGTGGCAGCTGCCAAACCAACGGGGCCGGCACCGGCAATGTAAACAGTGGAGCCCACTGTGACACCGGCAGTGACGGCACCATGGAAACCTGTGGGGAAGATGTCCGAGAGCATTGTCAGATCCAGCATCTTTTCCAACGCCTGGTCCCGGTCCGGGAACTTCAACAAATTCCAGTCGGCATAAGGGACCAGAACATACTCAGCCTGGCCACCAACCCAACCACCCATGTCAACATAGCCGTAGGCGCTGCCTGGCCTGTCGGGGTTCACATTCAGGCAAATGCCGGTCTTGCGTTCCTTGCAATTGCGGCAGCGGCCGCAGGAAATGTTGAAGGGAACCGAGCAGATGTCCCCCACCTTGATAAATTCAACATCCGGCCCCACCTCAATCACTTCACCAGTGATTTCATGGCCCAACACCAGATCCGAGGGAGCAGTGGTGCGTCCGCGCACCATGTGCTGGTCGGATCCACAAATATTGGTGGCTACTGTGCGCAGGATGACGCCATGGGGCACTTTGCGCCCCACATTGGCCGGGTTGACGCCCGGCCCGTCCTTGAGTTCAAACGTTGGATAGGCGACGTCAATGACCTCAACCACTCCCGGTCCCTTGTAGGCAACGGCTTTGTTTCCTGACATGGATATGTTTCCTTCCTAGTTAGTTCAGAAGGTCCCTAGTGAAACCTTCTAGTGCAACAAGAAAACAACCCCATGTAGCCACCAGCGCAGACGCCAGGCACAAAAAGTGCCGGTGCTTGAGGGCGGACTATGGGGTTCCAGTCAGTCTATGGGCGGATCACCAAATATGTAAGGGTCGTTTCTCAAGGGCAGCATCCCGCGGCGGCTGCCTTAGATGGCTCGCGGCAAGCCCTTGACGTAGGCTGCCTGGCCGCCGTGCTGCACGCAGTCGTCAGCAATGCTGATGAGGCGCACACCCAGCGTGACGGGCGGGTTCCACCGACTATCCACCACCCTGTCAAGGTCGGCATCCTCCAAGGTGCCAATAAAGTCCAGACTCTGCGCAAGCACTGCCTGGTGATATTGACGCAGGAGGTCCGTGGAGTCGAGGTGCACGGCATCGACCTGCTGTGTTGAATGGCCATACCCGGTGCTGTCGTGTTCCAAGTCAAAGGCGAATCGCTGGGCATAGGCGCCGCGGTGCCAGACTGATTCCACGCCTGCCACCTGCGCCATTTGTTCATCCTGGCTGCGGCACAGGTGCCAAATGAGCCAGGCGATGGAATTCCCGCTCCCGGCCGGGCGCCAGTTCGCTTTGTCCACCTCCAGCCCGGTGAGGACACCGGAAACAATGGTGTCGATGCGGCTGTAGGCGTCTGCCAGTAACTCCGAGGATCTCATGCTGGCCATGCTTCCACCGCAGGCGCCGCTTGGGAACCCCATCGGGCCCAAAATTCCCCGCATCACTGAGCCCACAACAACTCAACTAGCCCGCGGAAAACGCCGAAAATACGCGATTTCGTGCCATTTTTCGGCGTTGGGCCCGGGCGCCCGAGGGTTCCCTGGCCGAGGAACGAGGCTGGGGAGGGCGTGGGGAGGGTCAGGTCAGAATGCTACGTCAGGATCATCACGTCCAGGGTGCGCGGGCCATGGACGCCCTCAACGCGTTCAAGTTCAATGTCGCTCGTGGCGCTAGGCCCGCTGATCCAGGTCTGCGGGCGGCTTGCCTCCAGGCGTGCAATGGCCTCGGGCAGCACCTCCACAATGTCCGCGGCATGGAGCAGGCAGATGTGCCTGTCCGGGACCAGCGAGATGATCCGCCGGCCCTGATCGTCGCTGCCGTCCAGCATGATGGTGCCGGTCTCCGAAACCGCCGTCGCAGCACCCGTGACCACAGCGTCAACTGCGTCCAACTCGGCCACGGTGAGGCGGCGCTCCGGCGAGTCAACGTGC
This sequence comes from Arthrobacter glacialis, assembly GCF_002909415.1. Classification (NCBI taxonomy): domain Bacteria; kingdom Bacillati; phylum Actinomycetota; class Actinomycetes; order Micrococcales; family Micrococcaceae; genus Arthrobacter; species Arthrobacter glacialis. The sequence continues at coordinate 228,225 of NZ_PPXB01000005.1, forward strand.
ACAGCCGGCGCCCCGGCGTCGTCCTTCAGTGCCGAAAGCCACTCCTGGGGCAGCCCGTGCGGAACCACAATGGAGGAGGTGCCAGCCAGCAGTTCGGCCAGCTTGGCGGGCACCTCTGCTGCCGGGGTGAGAAAAACGTTGGCCTTGTAGTCCACCAGCCTGTCCACCAGCTGTTCCAGCCGTTGCGCGTCGCTCATGGTGGAGCTGCGGCGGTACGCCCGGGGCACCACAGGGGTCTCCGGGGCGTCACGCAGCGCCGATTTGATCCGGTTCATGATGTCCTCGCGGGCGCTCATGCCTGCTCCCCTTCGTTTATTGTGGTGCCGGGCACGACGGCGGCACCGGGCTTGTGCTCCTTGTCCCACCATTGGCGGAACGATTGGCTGGGCGGGGCTGGAATGTTCCTGCTTTGGGTCCAGCCGCCGGCGATGCCGGGCAGTTTTTTGATGACCTTGTCCCGGCCCGCCACCAGCTTGCCCAGAGGCAGGCCCTTTTCCAGCAGATTCAGGTGCGATCCGCTGGAGAACGCCCACTGCGCCCCCTTCATCATGAGGTCCATCTGGGTGGGGACCTTGAGCTTGGCGCGTTTGGAATCCACGTCCTCGCCGCGCAGGTGGACAAGAATTTCGGGGATGTTGATCTTCACGGGGCAGGCATCGAAACATGCACCGCAGAGTGAGGAGGCGTAGGGCAGGGAGCTGTTTTCCTCGCTCTTGGTGCCCGTCATGAGTGGGGAAAGAATGGCACCAATGGGGCCCGGGTAGGTGGAGCCGTAGGCGTGCCCGCCGGTGCGCTCGTACACGGGGCACACGTTCATGCAGGCTGAACAGCGGATGCAGTTCAGCGCCGTCCGGCCATATTCATCGGCCAAGGCAGCCGTGCGGCCGTTGTCCAGCATGACCAGGTGCACATTTTGCGGGCCGTCGCCGGGGGTGACTCCAGTCCACAGGGAGGTGTACGGGTTCATCCGTTCACCTGTGGAGGACCGGGGAAGCAACTGCATGAACACCTCAAGGTCGCTCCACGTGGGCAGCAGCTTCTCAATGCCCATGACGGTGATGAGGGTTTCCGGCAGGGTCAGGCACATGCGGCCGTTGCCTTCGGATTCCACAACAGTCAGCGTGCCCGTATCCGCAAGCCCAAAGTTGGCGCCGGAGACAGCCACCTTGGCGGAGAGGAACTTCTTGCGCAGGTGCTTGCGCGCCGCCTCGGCCAGGCGTGCCGGTTCATCCGTGAGGTTCGGGTCCACCACCGGCATTTCTCGCAGGAAGATCTCCCGGACCTGGCTGCGGTTCTTGTGAATCGCGGGCACCAGGATGTGGCTGGGCTTGTCGTGGTCAAGCTGCACAATGAGCTCGGCCAGGTCGGTCTCATAGGCGGCGATGCCCTGCTCTTCCAGGTATTCGTTCAGACCGATCTCCTGGGTGGCCATGGACTTGACCTTGACCACCTCGGTTTCACCTGTTTCCCGGATCAGGGCGGTGACAATCTCATTGGCTTCCTGGGCGTCGCGGGCCCAGTGGATGATGCCGCCACGTGCAGTGAAGTTTGCTTCAAACTGCTCCAACAAGGCCGGCAGGTTCGCCATGGTGGCGTCCTTGATGGCGCTGCCAGCATTGCGCATGTCCTCCCAATCGGGAAGCTCCGCCACCACCTTCAGGCGCTTGTCACGGATGGTGTGGGTCGCGTGGCCCAGGTTGGCGCGCAGCTGGGTGTTGGCCAGTTCCCTGCGGGCAGCCTGGGGGAAGGACTCCGTGGCGTTGATGTTGCCCTGGCCAAATACCGGCAGTGTTGGCATGCCCAGAAAAGTGTTGCTCATCGCTTGCTCCCTGCCAATTTGACGACGCCTGAGACGGTTGCGGGGTTTTCAAGGGTGCTGGCAAGGATCTCAGCAAAGTGGAGGGTGCCCACATCGCTGCCCTGCCGGGACAACCCGCCGCCAATGTGCAGGAGGCAGCTGGCGTCACCACCGGAGCACAACTCGGCTCCGGTGCCGCAGATGTTCGCTGCTTTGTCAGCATTCATGGCACTGGAGACGTCGGCGTTCTTCATGGAGAACGTGCCACCAAAGCCGCAGCATTGCTCAGCCTCGGGCAGTTCCACCATCTCGATCCCGCCCACGCTCGCCAGCAGGTTCAGCTGCCGGTCTTCCAGGCGCAGCAGCCGCATGCCGTGGCAGCTGGGGTGGTAGGTGACCTTGTGCGGGAAGTAGGATCCCAGCTGCTCGGCCGCGTTGGTGATGCCCAAGACGTCAGTGAGCATCTGTGAGAGTTCATAGGTTTTTGCGCCTACGACGGCGGCCCGGGCTTCCAGCGCTGCGTCACCGCATCGGCGGGCAACCAATTCGTGCTGGTGTTTCACACTGGCCACGCAGGATCCCGAGGGCGCCACGGCAACGTCGTAGTCGTCCGTGTCGAATGCTTCAACATGGTTGGCCACCACCGCGTGGGCTTCCTTGAAATAGCCAGAATTCACGTGCATCTGGCCGCAGCAGGCTTGCCCGGACGGGAACACCACCTCGTGTCCCAGCCGTTCCAGCAAGGCAACAGTGGCCTGTGCAGTGCGCGGATACATGGCGTCAACGATGCAGGTGGCGAACAGCGCAATTTTCATGATTCCCACTGTAGGGCAAAACGGCTGGGATGTGGACTGACCACACCCTAAGTTGCGAATCCGGCCACCCGATTCACTGGCTGCTTCCCCCGCCGAGCCCACTGCTGTAGCTTGGACGGCACAGGCACGGCCACCCAGGGAGACCACCATGTCCGTATCACCGCGTGCTTTGCGCGTTCCGCCGCAAGGTGATGAAAAGACGTGCCTGCATGTGGCGCTGCAACGCCACCGTGCCGCCGTCGTGTGGAAGCTCGACGGCGTCTCAGACACCGATCTGCGCCGCCCCATGGTTCCATCCGGGACGAATCTTTTGGGCCTGATCAAGCATTTGGCGGCGGTGGAATACGGCTGGTTTTGCGAGACCTTTGGCCGGCCCACCGAACCGCTGCCCGATGTGGATGCAGATCCCGAAGCCGACATGCGGGCCACCGCCGAGGAGACCACGGCAGGTATCCTAGCCTTCTACCAGCGCGCCTGCGCCGCCGCGGATGAGGTGATTGCCGCCGTCGGACTTGAAGAGACGGGCAGCAGCTGGGACGGGGAGACGGTGTCCATGCGCTGGGTGCTGGTTCACATGGTGGAGGAAACCGCCCGCCATGCCGGGCATGCGGACATTGTCCGGGAGCTGATCGACCACGGCACCGGGGACCACAACTTCGGCTGAGCCGGAACCCGGGCCGGGAAGTTACAGCGGCAGGCCAGCGCCGGGCTTGAGATTCTTCATGACAAGGGTTGAGCGCAGCCGCAGCACACCCGGAAGGCTTGTCAGCTCGGTGTCATAGAACTTTTGGTAGTCGTTCAAATCCCGGGCCATGACTTTGAGAATGTAGTCGGGGTCGCCAAACAAGCGCTGGGCCGAGGTGATGCGGGTGTTCGCTGCCACCTGCGCCTCAAAGTCGTCAATGGTGTCCCTGTCCACCTGCGCCAGCGTCACGAACACCAGCGCCTCAAAACCGAGACCCACTGAGCTGGGATTGATGACAGCCCGGTAGCCGCTAATGGCGCCGGACGCCTCCAAATCCTTGAGCCGGCGATGGCAGGGCGCCACCGTCAAACCCACCTGGGCGGCCAGTGCAGTGGCGCTCATCCGGCCCTCATTTTGGAGGGTGCGCAAAATTTCTCTGTCAATGGCGTCAATCACAGCAAAATCTTATCGCTCCTACGGTGGTTTGCGGCTAAAAAGGCAAACACTTATGGCGATATTTTCCTTAAGCTTGCTCCTGTCAGCCCACCACAAGGAGCAGCATGGAACCGTAGGCACTCATTGGTTTCCTCATAGTTGCCGTCACCCTGACGTGCACGCCTGGCCCGGACTGGGCCTATTCCATTGCCGCGGGTCTGGGCAAGCGCAGCTTTCTCCCCGCCGTGGCGGGACTCTGCAGCGGCTACGTGCTGCACACCATCTTGCTCGCGGCGGGCATTGCAGCCCTCATGGCGGCCGTTCCAAGCCTGCTGATCTGGCTCACCGTGGCCGGCGCGGTGTACCTGCTGTGGCTGGGCGTCACGACTGCCAGGTCCTGGCGCAGCGCCGGCTTCATGACGGTGGGCCCCAACGGGGAGTTGCCGGCAGGCTCCCCGGGCGCGGCTTCCTCCGGCACGCACATGGGCGCCTATCTCCAGGGTGTTGGCACCAGCAGCATCAACCCCAAGGGCATGCTGCTGTTCGTTGCCCTCACACCCCAGTTCATCAAGTCCGACGCCGCATTTTCGGTGCCGCTGCAATCCATGATTCTGGGCTTGACGTTCGTAGCCACAACAGCTGTCATCTACACCGCGATTGCCGCCGGCTCGCGCAAACTCCTGCGCTCACGACCGGGCGCGGCCCGTGGCGTGACACTCTCCAGCGGCATCATCATGTGCGCCTTGGGCGCCCTGCTCCTGGTGGAGCAGGCCGGCCCCGTCGTGGAGGTGGCGGGCCACTGGCTGGCCCGCGTCTAGAACTTTTGGCGCATATCTGCGCTTTGGCGGCTCATCAGCGGTTGGCGAACCGCTGATGAGCCGCCAAAGCGCAGAAGTGCATTCCTGAATCAGCCGTGGGTGTCACTCCACGCCGCCAGATCTGCCAACAACTCGCTTTTGCGCTCCGCCGAGGCAAAGGAGGAACGGATGGAGTTCCGTGCCAGTGTCTCCACCGTGGCGGCGTCCCACGCGAACTCAGCCACGAGCGCCGCAAAGTTGGCGCCCACATAGCCGCCAAAATACGCCGGATCATCGGAATTCACGCACACATTCAACCCCGCTTCGATCATCTGCGGCAAGGGGTGGGCGGCCAGCGTATCAACTGCCCGCAGGCGAACATTGGAGAGCGGGCACACCGTCAGCGGAACCTGCTCCGTCACCAACCGCTTGATCAAGAATTTGTCTTCCACAGCCCTGATCCCGTGGTCAATGCGTTCCACACCCAACAAATCCAGGGCATCCTCCACGTAGCTGGGCGGTCCTTCCTCGCCCGCGTGGGCCACCAGATGCAGACCCGCTTCCTTGGCCCGCTGGTAGAGACGCACAAACTTCGACGGCGGATTCCCCACCTCCGCAGAGTCCAGGCCAATGCCCATGATGGGCGCCCGCATTTCCAGCAGCGCTTCCAAAACAGCCAGCGCCGACTCCTCGGACTCATCACGCAGGAACGCAGCAATCAACCCCGTGGTGATGCCAAACTCAGCCTCGCTGGAAGCCAGCGCGGCTGCTATGCCGTTGACCGCCGTCGAAAGTTCCACACCACGGGCCACATGCGCCTGGGGGTCAAACATGATCTCAACGTGTTGCACCCCGGATTCCTTGGCGCGGGCCAGGTAGGCCCGGGTCATGTCGGCAAAATCGGCCTCGGTGATCAGGACAGCCATGTTGGCGTAGTACAGGTTCAAAAATGATTGCAGATCGCTGAACTCATACTGCTCGCGCAACGTTTCCAGCGTGGGAAACGGCAGCGCGATGCCATTGCGGGCAGCAAGAGCCAGGATCAGCTCCGGTTCCAGGGTGCCTTCAATGTGCAGGTGCAGCTCCGCCTTGGGCAGGGCTGTCAGCGCGGCGGAGTCAATATTTTTCAGAGAAGCTGTGGTCATTGCGCAAGTATACGGCCGCAGCATGACCGCAGCCGTGACTTTGCATCAATTGCCGAATTCTCCATTTTTTGATTCCCCCAATCGTTTTCGGTCCGGGCGCTAGGTGGCAGCTGGGAACACTATTGCCCTCAGATCGCCTTGCCCGCCAGTTTAGGCGGGCACCCGAGCGATGTGCGGCCAATACCCAGCGTTTTCCCAGCTTTATTGCCCCCATTCCATTAGGAATATGTAGCGGGAGTGGAGATAATTGAGTTTGGACGATTTCTCATCTGTTCCACCGGGGCAGATGGGTCCGTAAGAGCATCGACCATGATTCCTTAAGTCAGCATTGTTTGGGGAACTTTTGAGGAGCTTGTCAGCGCGTGTTCATGAAAACGTTTGGGTGGTCGTTCGCGATCTCCGCAGTGGCTCTCATTGTCGCGTTCATTTATGGCGGCCTTGAAGCACTTATTCTCTGCGCAATCCTGGGCGTTCTTGAAGTCAGCCTGAGCTTCGACAACGCAGTGGTTAACGCCCGCATCCTTGAAAAGATGAGCGCGTTCTGGCAGAAAATGTTCCTGACTGTGGGCATTTTGATAGCCGTTGTGGGCATGCGCGTTGCGTTCCCGCTGCTCATCGTGGGCGTGACAGCCAACCTCAACCCCGTTGAAGCCATCCGGTTGGCCATGGAAAAGGGCAGCATTGACGACCCCGGCTCCTACGCGTATCTTCTGCATGAAGCCCACCCGCAAATCGCCGCCTTTGGTGGCATTTTCCTGCTCATGCTGTTCCTTGACTTCATGTTTGAGGAGCGCGAGCTGCGCTGGTTGGGCCTGCTGGAACGGCCATTGGCGTTCGTGGGCCGCCTCAATGGGGCATCCCTGGTCATCGGCTTGCTGGTCCTGGTTGCTTCGGCAACCATGGTGCGCCCTGGCAAGGAAATCGACGTCCTAATCTCCGGCATTCTGGGCCTTGTCACGTACTTCCTGGTCCGTGGCCTGGGCGACTTGTTCGACGTCGACAACGACGGCGACACTGACGCCGACGACGCCGGGGCCCTCGCGAAGTCCGCCACGAGAGGCCTGGGCAAGGCCGTCGGCAAGGCGGCGTTCATACTGTTCCTCTACCTTGAAGTCATCGATGCGTCCTTCTCGTTCGACGGCGTCATTGGCGCGTTCGCCATCACCTCCGACCCCATCATCATCGCCCTGGGCCTTGGCCTGATCGGCGCCATCTTTGTCCGCTCCCTGACCGTGTACCTGGTTCGCGAGGGTACCTTGGATGACTACGAATACCTGGACCACGGCGCGCATTGGGCCATCGGCGCCTTGGCCCTGATCTTGCTGCTAACCATTAGCGTAGAAATCAACGAAATCATCACAGGACTTATCGGCGTGCTGTTTATCGGCTCGGCGTTCATTTCATCAATTGTTCGCAACAAACGCGTGACTGCGGCAAGTCTGCCCTCGGTGGACCAGCTTTCCAGCTAGCGCATCAAATTACTCAATTCTCACCATTTTCAAAGGAGCAAAACGTTATGGGACTCAGCTTACAAAAGGGCCAGTCACTCTCGCTGAAGAAGAACGACGGCGGCTCCCTCACCCGTGTGCGCATGGGTTTGGGTTGGGATTCAGCCGCTCCTGTCAAGCGCGGCCTGTTCGGCATGAAGAAGGGCGGCGAGGTTGACTTGGACGCCTCGGCGATCCTCTTTGACGCCACCGGCAACGCAGTGGACACGGTCTTCTTCAACCAGCTCAAGAGCAAGGACGGCTCAACCCAGCACACAGGTGACAACCTCACCGGCGAGGGCGACGGCGACGATGAGGTCATCCTGGTTGACCTGGCCAAGGTTTCACCGGCCGTCACCCAGATCGTGTTTGTCATCAGCAGCTACAGCCGCCAGACCTTTGACACCGTGGCGAACGCCTTCTGCCGCCTGGTGGACGACTCCACCCCCGGCTCCCCCGAGGTTGCCCGCTTCCAACTCACGGATGCCGGCACCCACACCGCCATGGTCATGGCGAAGGTTTCCCGTGATGCTGCGGGCTGGACATTCACCGCCATTGGCGACCGTGCCAACGGCCGCACAGTCATGGACTTGATCCAGCCTGCCGCCAGCGCCCTGTAGGGTGTCGCCAACAGTTCAATCGTTCCGACAGCTTCGTATCTAAGGAGTTTTAGCTTTCATGGCATCTCTAACGCTTTCCAAGGGCAACAACCTATCCTTGACCAAAGCCGACCCCGGTTTGAGCAAGGCCGTAGTTGGTTTGGGCTGGGATCCCCGCACCACCAGTGGTGAAGCCTTCGACCTGGACGCCTCAGCCCTGTTGGTAGGCAGCAACGGTAAAGTCCGCAACAACGATGACTTCATCTTCTACAACCAGCTCGAAGCCAAAGACGGCTCGGTCAAGCATCTGGGCGACAACCGCACGGGCGAGGGCGACGGTGACGACGAGCAAATCCTGATCGACCTCAATGCTGTCTCCGCGGACATTGAACGCGTCATCATAGTTGTCTCCATTGATCAAGCTGACGCACGGAGGCAGAACTTTGGCCAGGTCCGTGACGCCTACTGCCGCGTGGTCAACCAGGACAACGACATCGAAATTGTTCGCTACGACCTCTCCGAAGACGCCGCCTCGGAAACCACCATGGTGTTTTCCGAGATTTACCGCAACGGTGCGGAGTGGAAGTTCCGCGCCGTCGGCCAGGGCTACGCCAGCGGACTGCACGGCATTGCCACGGACTACGGAATTGTTCTGGACTAACTTTTAGTGCCTCGCCCAACCCAGGGCACAGCACACAGGCTTTTCTTTCCCAGAAGAGCCACCTCCGAATATCAACAACGTAAGGACAAGATCTCATGGCTGGATTGACGCTTGCAAAGGGCAACAACCTTTCTCTGACCAAAACTGATCCGGGCCTGCAGCAGGCCGTGGTTGGTTTGGGCTGGGACCCCCGCACCACCACTGGTGAGGCGTTTGACCTGGACGCTTCTGCACTCATGGTCGCCGCCAACGGCAAGGTTCGTTCCGCCGATGACTTCATTTTCTACAACCAACCCACAGCCAAGGACGGCTCAGTAACCCACCTCGGTGACAACCGTTCAGGTGAAGGCGCGGGCGACGACGAGCAGATCCTGATTGACCTGACAAAGGTTGCCGCGGATGTTGAGCGCGTTGTCATAGTTGTCTCCATCGACCAGGCGGATACGCGCGGCCAGAACTTTGGCCAGGTGCGCGGCGCCTACTGCCGTGTCATCAACCAGAGCAACGACAACGAGATCGTCCGCTTTGATCTCAGCGAAGACGCCGCACCGGAAACCTCCATGCTGTTTGCGGAGATCTACCGCAACGGCGCCGAATGGAAGTTCAAGGCAGTCGGCCAGGGCTACGCCTCCGGCCTGGCTGGAATTGTGTCCGACTTCGGCGTCCCCATGGGCTAGTCCGCCCCCGCTCCCTAGCCTCGTACCTCGGCTTGGGACCCTCGCGGGCGCGGCTCCACCCAGCTCCTCCGCCCTCCCCTGTTGCAGCCGTTGGCGCGTCTGCAACAGGGCCCCAATCACTTCACCCCTGGCAACTGGAAATTGGATCTCACTATGACTTCACCTTTGACACCTCCCACCGAGTCTGAAACTGCCCTCGTGCTGAAAGCCCCTGACGCCCCCGGCATTGTTGTGGCCGAAGAGGCACCCGGAATGGTGCCTGTCCCGGCAGAACGTCAGGCGGAGATCAGCCGCCAGGCGAAGGATTTCATCGCCGAGATTGCCGACTTCGATGCCCGCAGCCCCGAATTCACCAGCAAGGTGGATGGCATTTCCAAGCTGGCCGGCTCCGAGATGACAAGCTCCTCGGACGCCTCCAGCCGCATGCTGGAGCGCTCCACCACCTCCATTGCCGGAGCCAAGAAGAGCGGCAACGGCGCCCAGGCCCATGTGGCCGGCACCTTGAATGATCTGCGCACCACCGTTGAGGACCTGACGCCCAACAACGCCGACCTCAGCACCGGCCGCAAGATCCTGGGCTTCATCCCCGGTGGCAACAAGCTGGCCAAGTACTTCCAGAAGTACGAGTCGGCACAAACCCAGCTCGACGCCATCATCAAATCCCTCATGGCCGGCCAGGATGAACTCCTCAAGGACAATGCTTCGCTGGCAGGGGAAAAGGTCAAGCTCTGGGAGACCATGCAAAGCCTGAGCGAGTACGCCGTGTTCGCCAAGGCCCTGGATGGCGCCTGTGTTGAGAAGATCGACGCCACCCGCGCCTCGGGCCAGATTGAGCAGGCCCAGAAGCTGGAAGCGGATGTGCTCTTCCCCATCCGCCAGCGCCACCAGGACATCCTGACCCAGCTGGCAGTGTCCGTCCAGGGTTACCTGGCCATGGACTTGATCCGCAAAAACAACCTTGAACTGATCAAGGGCGTTGACAGGGCCCGCACCACCACCATTTCGGCCCTGCGCACGGCCGTCATCGTGGCCCAAGCCCTCGCCAACCAGAAGATGGTGCTGGATCAGATCGATGCCATCAACACCACCACCAACAACATGATTTTGAAGACCAGTGAAATGCTCAAGGATCAAACCGTGCGCATTCACCAGCAGGCCGCGAGCTCCGGCGTCAGTGTTGAGACGCTGCAAAAGGCCTTCGACAACGTCTTTGAGACCATGGATGCCATTGACACGTTCCGGGCGTCTGCCGCCAAGAACATGGAAGGCACCGTGCACGCCCTCGAAGACGGCCTGGCCAAGGCCAAGCCGTACCTGGAGCGGTCCCGCCAGTCCGATCGGGAGTAGCCTAGAACGTACCGACGACGAAGCAAGGGTAGTGCGATGATTGGCCGTTTTGTGGCGGGCAGGTTTGGTGGCGGGTCAGCACCGCAGCAGCCAAACCTCCCCGCAGTGGATCCCGTGGCACAGGAGATTGCCGAGATGGGCACAGCTGTGGACAGCTTGCGCTCTGCCGTGCGCAGGGCAGGGAGCAAGCTGCCTCCCCTGCTCATGTCACAGCTGCGCCATCTGGGCGACCTCATGCAGGAGGCTGTGGCCGATATCAGTGTCCGTGGCTGCTCCACAGAGCAGCGGGTGCTGCTCAACGCCATGATCACCAGCTACGTGCCAACGCCCTTGCAGGCGTACCTGGCCTTGCCGCCGGCGCATCATGACGAGGAATCGAAGGCAACGTTCATGTTTGCGGAGCAGCTGGCCACCCTTGAGGAAACTCTTGCGGACTTGCTGAACCAGATTCGCATCGGCGCTGTGGAGGAACTCTCCACCCATGGGCGCTTTTTGGCGGATAAATTTTCCGCCCAGGATGTTGCCTTGCAACTTCAACAACCAGTTCAAGAAAGGGACCCATTGCGTCTGGAGGGCCAACAGTGGCAGCACTAGTACCGGGGGCAAACGCCGCCCTGACAGCTGAAAATCCAGACCTGGACCACGTGGTGGTGGGTATGGGCTGGGACACCATCCCCAGCAATGGCCCGCAGGTGGAACTGGTGCCTTTTGCGCTTATGTGCAACACGGACGGCAAGGCCATCTCCAACGACCATCTGGTCTTTTTCAACCAGCTGGTCAGTGCCGATGCGTCGATGACATTCATCGGTGACGCGGACCAGGAACAAATTGATGTTCTGCTCAACCAGGTCCCGCAGGACGTTGCCAAGATTGTTTTCCTCGCCTATGTGGATCCTGAGGTTCGCGGCCAAGGGACTTTCGCCTCGGTTCGCAGCTCCCATATCCGGGTGGCCAACGCGCAAAACCGCGAACTGGTGCGCTTTGACATTGCTGCGATCCAGCTGGCTTCCGTCACCGCCATGATCTTTGGTGAGCTGTACCGGCACCGCACGGACTGGAAATTCCGGGCTCTGGGCCAGGGCTACAGCACAGGCTTGGCCGGAGTGGCCAAGGACTACGGAATCAGTCTGTAGGGCGCCCCGGTGAATGTTCCTGCAAACCCACGCACCGATCTGCCCTTCCTGCGGCGGCGGATAAAACCGGGCCGCACCCAAGACGCACCCGGTGCCGCGGCAACGGCCGGACTTTCGGTGCCCGCACGCGCAACAGCGCCCAGCAGTCCGGCCGCATCCAGCCCCTCGCTGACGCTTCGGCCCCAAGCAACCCAAGCACCCCAACCGCCAGCCCGATCAACGGGTGCCCAGCGCCCCGCGGGCTTGGTTCTGGGAGGTGCAGCCCCGGTGCTGGCCACCGATGGTCGGGCCCAAATGTTGGCGGCCCAGCGTGAGAAGGCCCAAAACGAGGACCATGAGGTCCAGCTGCTCTTCCCCGCCCCGGGAATCGCGGAGCTGTATGAGCTGAATTTGGCCCAACGGGTGTTGCGGCTCTCTGCCCTTGAATCGGCTGTTGGCACCATGGTGGTCAGCGGTTGCTCGGCCGTGGCATGGGAAAGCGTGCGCCGCGTGACAGGTGGCGCCACTGCTGACGGGCACAAGGCGGGGACTCCCGTCATGACAGCCGGGAACCGTGAACTGGTGGGCTATCACGGCAAGGACGCATTAATTTCTTTGCGTCATGTGCGTGAGTTGCGGCGGGCGATTTTTATCAACCGCAGCAGCGCCGCCATGGGTGTGCGGCTGCTGTCCGGTGAATCCATTGCGGTGCCCCCGGCCACCAACGGCACCCAGATAGTGCTGCTGGTCCACCGGATAGGCAATGTTCTGGAGCTTCGCGCGGAGCCTGTCCCGCACGATTGGCCCGACATTGAGGTCTGGGCGGAGTTTGATTTTTCCATGACACACAGGGCGCCAGCCTCCGCCTACGGGCGCTAGTTTCCTTCCCTGCAGGGCCGCAAACCCTGCCCCAGCTTGAAAGGGCTAATGCGACATTTCCGCTCTCTGACCGAATCCCAGTCCGCCCAGCTCTTCCACCGCCTCCCTGCGGAGGTGAGCCCTGCCAGCAGCCCGGCATTCCTCGCGGTGGCGTTGGGCGGCACCCTGTACACCCCGGCCAATCGACTGGACCTGGTCAAGGACGTGCTGCGCCAACGCGATCTGGGCTGCGTGTCCATGGTGCTGTGCCTGGAGGATTCCATCTCCGACGCAGAAGTGCCGCGGGCCGAGGAAAACGTCATTTCCACCCTGCTTTCGCTCGCCGGGCACCAGCACGATCTGCCCTTGCTGTTTGTGCGCGTCCGCACACCTGAACAGCTGCTCTCGGTGGCGCGCCGTGCAGGTGCCGCCACGTCCTTGCTGACGGGTTTTGTGATCCCCAAGTTCGACAACGAATCGGGCAAGGGTGCCGCGTTCCTGCAGGCATTGCATGTGGTTCAGACCGAGTTGGGGCTCGACGGCGCACAGAGCCCCGATGGCGTGCCGGGACGGCGGCTGCGCATCATGCCCATCCTGGAATCGCCCGCGGTGATCCACTTGGAGACGCGGGCTGCTGCGCTGACAAACATTTACTCGCTGCTGGCCGCCAACCGCGAGGACATTTTGTCGGTGCGGATAGGCGCCACCGACATGTCCAGCACCTTTGGGTTGCGCCGCTCCCGAGATTTGACCATCTACGACGTCAACGTGGTGGCAGGGGTCATTGGGGATATTGTGAACGTGCTGGGGCGGCCGGAGGGCGGCTTTGTCATCTCCGGTCCCGTCTGGGAACACTACTCCAACACTGAGCGGGTGCTGCGTCCACAATTGCGTGTCACACCGTTTGCGCGCCAGGACGAGCAGAACCTGCGCAAACGCATCATGACGGCAAACCTGGACACCCTGATTCGGGAGATTGAGCTGGATTTGGCCAACGGCTTGTTGGGCAAGACGGTCATCCATCCCACCCACGTTGCTTTGGTGCATGCCATGAGCGTTGTCAGCCATGAGGAATACCTCGATGCGCTGGCTATCGCTTCAAACGTTGGCGGCGGCGCCGCCGCATCCCCCTATGGGAACAAAATGAATGAGATGAAACCCCACCAAGCCTGGGCCCAACGGACCTTGTTGCGCGCCGATGCCTTTGGTGTTTCCGCCGCCAACGTCACGTTCGTGGACCTCCTGGAAGCGAGCATGAGATGAACACTTCCACCGCTGATCACCTCCAGCCTGGCCCTGCCTGGAGCGGCGGCTTTGTTGCCGAGCGCCTCAAAGTCCGCATCCACTCCGATCCCGGCAGCGCCGTGGCAGTGCAGGATTTGGTTGGTTTGGCGCTGCGCCGCAACCCCAAACGGGCGCACCTCTTGGTCTCCAAGGTGCTGGCCAAACATGTCCCCACCGAACCTGCCCTGGTGATCGCCGCCGGGGAATTGTTGGGCGCCTTTGTTGCCAGGCAGCTTTCAAGGCTCACGTACGACGCCGGCGACCGGCTGGCCATGCCCATCTACGCCGTTCCGGACCAGGCTCTTGCGGACGCCGCCACGCAATTGGCAACAGTCTTGCAAAGCCCGACCGGGCATCGCGCGGATGCCGTAGCCGCCCTGGCCGGTGCGGTGGCGGGCATGCGCACACAGCTTGCAGGCGCCGTGGTCCTTGGCTATGCAGAGACGGCCACCGGCTTGGGGCGCCTGGTGGCCAATGCCCTGGGCGCCTACTACATCCACTCCACCCGCCATGCCACACCGGGGATTCCCTCCGCGGCCGGCTTTGAAGAGGGGCATTCGCACGCCACCTCGCACAGCTTGGCACCCACGGATCCGCACTGGTTTGACGGGGCAGGTCCCGTGATTTTGGTGGACGACGAGCTCAGCACGGGTTCCACCGTCATCAACACCATCCGCGAGCTGCACGCGCTCATCCCGCACCCCGTCTATGTGGTGGCTGCCCTCATTGACCTGCGCAGCGACACGGACAGGGCACGGTTTGATGCGCTGGCCGATGAGCTGGGCTGCCGCATTGCCGTGGCAGCATTGGGAACGGGCCGTGTTGAGCTCGCCGATGACATTCTGGACCAGGCTGCGGAGCTTCTTGCCACCCTGCCGCAGCCAGTAGTTGCAGCAGAGGAGCCCGGCCGGTTGTCCATGCTGGAGCTCGCGGCGCAGGACGTGGCGCCCGTACGCAGCGACAGATTTGGCAACGCCGCGCCGCCGCAGGAGGCCACCATTGCGCTGGTGGCCGGCCAGGTCGCCGAACATCTGAGCAGCCTGGCGTTGCGCGGGCCTGTGGTTGTGGTGGGAACCGAGGAGAACATGTTCCTGCCGCTGGCCGTTGCCGATGTGTTGGCCGCCATGCTGCCGGAGATCGCCGTGCGTTTTTCCACCACCACCCGCTCCCCCATAGTCCCTCTCGCGCGGGACGACTATGCCATTGCCGGGGCACTCACCTTTGCCAGCCACGACCTAACCACCGACGGCCCGGGCGTGCGCTTTGCCTACAACCTCAACGGACCGGGGCAGCGCCCCGGCACCATTGTGGTGTTCCCGGAGCCGGGCACCAACAGGCAAGCGGTTCTGCAGGGCGATCCCGCCACCGACCTTCCGCCACTGGCGGGGGCGCTGCGAACAGCCGCCGACGACGTTGTGGTGGTTCTCCTGCCCGCTGATGCACCATCCGCCACCGCCACAAAGGATCAGCCATGAGCCAGTTTCCACTCCCCACGCCCCTGACCGGGCCGGACTTTGGCTCCTACGAGGCAAGTGAGGTCACCTGGTTGTTGAAGGACCTGAGCCACCTTGCCTTGGAGGCGCCAACAGCCGACCGCGAGCACGCCATCCAATCGGGTGCGGCGAACTACGCCGAGTCCCTGCCGGTTGAGTACACGCCAAGCCCCGAATACCAGGCCCTGTACCAGGAAGCCGTGGAACGCGCCGGGGAGCGTATTGCCACGGCCGTAGGCGTCGTGACCGAGCTGGCCCTGGCCGCCCGCCAAAACCGGCCCGTACTGGTGTCCCTAGCACGCGCCGGCACACCCATTGGCATTTTGATGCGCCGCTGGGCCCAACAGATTCACGGTCTGGACTTGCCGCACTTCACCATGAGCATTGTGCGCGGAGTGGGATTGGATCAAACGGCGCTGCGGTACTTGGCAGCCAATTTTGACCCTGCCCGGATACTGTTTGTGGACGGCTGGACGGGCAAGGGAGCCATTTCACGGGAGCTGAGCGCCGCCTTGGACGCTTTCGCGGCCAGCGATGGCGTCCGTTTTCCGGATGACCTTGCCGTGTTGGCCGATCCCGGGCATTGCGTGTCGATGTTCGGCACCCGGGAGGACTACCTGATCCCCTCGGCCTGCCTGAACTCGACAGTGTCAGGCCTGGTGTCGCGCACCGTTTTCAACACCGACCACATTGGCCCCCACGATTTCCACGGCGCCAAGTTTTATGCCGAACTGGCCCCGGCCGACGTTTCCAACGACTTCCTGGCCGCCATCTGTGCGCACTTTCCGGGAGTTCAAGCAGCCGTTGAACAACAGCTGGCGCAGCATACAGCCGCCGCCCCGGCCCCCACCTGGGTGGGCTGGCAGGCAGTGGAGCGGATCAGCACAGAGTACGGAATCAACAACGTCAACCTGGTCAAACCGGGCGTGGGTGAAACCACGCGCGTGCTGCTGCGCCGCGTCCCGTGGCGTGTGCTGGTCAACCCTGACGCCATGGACGACGTGGCCCACGTGCTGCTGCTGGCGCAACAACGCGGAGTCCCCGTGGAGGCGGTGCCGGACCTTCCCTACAGCTGTGTCGGCCTGATCCACCCCCAATTCGATAAAAGCGCCGTGGGCGCCGACGGTAAGGCAGTACACAACGCATGAATACCCCGATTCTTGTAGCCTGCGATCTTGACCGGACGCTGATCTATTCCAAGAACGCCCTCTGGCTCACGGGCGCCGACAAGGACGCCCCCGCCATGGTGGTGGCTGAGGTGTACGACGGCGCACCCCTCTCCTACATGACCCGCACGGCCCAGGAACACCTGCTGGCACTCAAGCACACAGCCACTTTTGTGCCCGTCACCACCCGTACACAGGCCCAATATGAGCGCGTGCAATTGCCCGGCCCTGTCCCCCAATACGCCATCACCTCCAACGGCGGCGTGCTGCTGCACCACGGAACCCCGGACGCGGCTTGGCATGAACAGCTCACGGCAAAGATGGCAGCAGCCTGCGCCCCGCTGGAAACCATTGAGGCCTATCTGGCCAACCCTGATTTTGCCGGCTGGATCCTGCGTTTGCGCCGTGCCGAGGACCTTTTTGTCTACGCCATCATTGACCGCGACGCCATGCCGGAGGCGTTTCTCACTGAGCTGACACGTGTGTGCACGGAGGCCGGTTGGACTGTCTCGGTGCAGGGTCGGAAGCTGTATTGCGTCCCCGTGCCCATCAACAAGACTGACGCCCTGGCCGAGGTTGCCCGCCGCACAGGCGCCACGACGGTCATTGCCGCGGGAGATTCGCTGCTGGATGCGGACATGCTCGCCGACGCCACCCTTGCCTTCCGGCCCATCCACGGAGAACTGCACGACGTCGGATACCTAGCCGCCCATCTTCGACTCACTTCGGTGCGCGGCATCCTGGCGGGCGAAGAAATCCTGCGCAGCATCCTGGCAGAGGTCACCGCCGCCTGACCCCTTGGGCTTGAGACCGACGTTGTCGGTGGCTGGCGGTAGGCTGGACGTTCACCACAATCCGTTATCCGGGGAGAACTCTGTCTTGTCGCTTGTACGCAGCACCCGCCCTGTTGGGGCCACCGAATTCATTGTGGGCACGGTCCTGGCCTCCGTTTTATTCCTAGGCACAGCATGTGGCGGCGCCCCGGCACCCGCTGCGGCCCCGGCGTCGAGCATGCCAACCCAGGGTGTCCCTGCCGAACCCACAACGACGCCGGCTGACAGCGCCCCGCTCGAAGTCGATGTGGTTCCAGACGCCGGCGGCGCCGATCTGGCCGCCAACAGCCAGCCAGCATTTGCGGCCACGGCCGTAGCAGTGCTGGCCACGATTCCCATCAAGGGCCGGGCCCCCAAGACGGGCTACAGCCGGGAAGAGTTTGGGCAGGCTTGGGCCGATGTGGACAGGAACGGTTGCGATACGCGCAATGACATCCTCAAACGGGACCTGAACGCCAAGACGTTCAAGCCCGGAACCGGCGAATGCCTGGTGCTGACGGGTGTTTTGGCGGATCCCTACACGGCAACCACCATCGATTTTGTTCGCGGCTCGGCCACCAGCAGCGCCGTCCAGATTGACCACGTTGTGGCGCTCAACGACGCCTGGCAAAAGGGCGCCCAGCAGCTCAGCGTTGCCCGGCGCACAGCCCTCGCCAACGATCCACTGAATCTGCTGGCGGCGGACGGCCCCGCCAACCAGCAAAAGGGTGCCAGTGACGCGGCAAGCTGGCTGCCGCCAAACAAGAGCTACCGCTGCGACTATGTGGCACGGCAGATTTCCGTCAAGGCCACCTACTCCCTGTGGATAACGCAGGCGGAGCATGACGCCATGGCGAAGGTCTTGGCCAGCTGCGCGGCCATTGAAGTGCCCACCAATCAAACTGCACCCGCTGCCGAACCGCAGGTGAAGCCGGTCATTGTGCCGCCCGTGGCTCCGGTTGCTCCCGTGGCCCCTGTGGAGGCTGCGCCGGCCCCACCCGCAATGGTGCCGGCGGCCCCGCTGGTCCAGGCGCCGGATGTTTTCTACAAGAACTGTTCCGCTGTTCGCGCCGCTGGAGCCGCGCCCATTCGTGCTGGCCAGCCGGGTTACAGCACCAAATTGGACGGCGACGGCGACGGCGTGGCCTGCGAGTAGTATTTTTTCCGCCGCGGGCTGCTCTTCTGCACAGTATGTGAGATTCCCTCTAGCAACTAGTTCAGGAGTGGCTAAAATTGGGGTGTGAGCTCTCATAGCGACCAGCCCTTGGTCCCAGCAGTGTGGCGACGCCATGACACGGAGATTCTGCCGTTATGGCGTGAACGGCTGTGCGCCGAAATGGGCCCCACCGTGGCGAGCCGCTACGCAGCGGGACTATTTTTCGAGGACAGGCGCAGACCCATCGCCCAGTGGTTCAATCCGGCATTGGGTGCCGCCCTGCTAGTGGGGATCGAAACCTCCGCCGAGTGGCCGGTTCAACGTTTTGGCCTGTTTTACGCCCCGGCCAGCGGAGGGGTGATTCGGGTCCACACCACCATCCACGAATGGTATCTGCGCACCCCCAAGCAGTCCCCCACCGAGGAAGAAGCCTTCGCCCAGGCCATCAATTCGGCCGAGTCATTCCTGCAGGTGGAGATGGATTTCATCTAGGCCACGGCCCAAAAGAGGTGCCGCCACGGAACAATGAGGTGTTCCGTGGCGGCACCCTCCAGGAAGTTACCCGGCGCTGAACGCCCTAGGACTCCGTGTGCCCCAAGTTGTGCTCGGCAACGAAGGAGACCATGGCGCGGGTTGCCGAATGCAATTCCAGCACCAAAACCTCATTGCCCGTGGGCTTCAACAATGTTCCCGGAACGTAGAGGGTTTGCTGCGGCCCGCGGGCCCAGTACCTCCCAAGGCAAAAACCATTGACCCACACCAACCCCTTGCTCCAGTGGTGCGTGGCAAAATACAGGTCCCCGGCAACGGGGTGGTCAAACGTGGCCCGCGCAAATACCGGTCCGGCCAATACCTCCACCTGTTGTTGCGGCACTCCGTCGAAGGCTTGCGAAACGGGGCCGCCAGCCAGCAGCTGAAGCGGCGACACCTGCCAATTCTTCAGCGGCACCCCATTCAGCCTGGCAGAGCCGATCAAGCCCTTCGGCTCACCCAGGCGTGGTCCATAATTCACGCGGCCTTGGTCCTCCAACAAAACCTCAAGGGTCCCACCACTGTGTGCCGGCAGCACCAGGGACGTTTCCTTTTGGTCCCGTGAAAGAGTCCCAACATGCTGGCGGTTGAGGAAGACCTGGGCCCGGTCCCGGACTTCCTCAAATTCAAGGACTGCCTGCGCACTTGCCTGAACCTGGGTCCGGTAAACACTAAATCCGCTGTAGTGGCCCATGGCATCGGTGCTGGTTAGTTCTTGTGAGCCGGTCCAATCGGCGGTTGCGTCAAAGTAATCCCACAAGGAAAGTTCCTGTGTCAGGGGCAGCTCCAGGGAGCACGCCTCTTCCTTGGCCGCCGGAACGTCGTGCTCATCAAGCTCCGTGTAGCGGGCCAGGATTTCCCTGAACGCCCAGTACTTAGCCGTGGGGTGCCCCGATTCATCCAGTGGCGAATCGTAGTCGTAGCTGGTGACCGTTGGCTGGAAAACGCCCTTGTCGTTGGCTCCGTTGGTGAACCCAAAGTTGGTTCCGCCATGGAACATGTATATGTTGACTGAGGCTCCAGCCGCGAGCAGATCCTCCAGTTCCTGGGCCGCCTGCCCTGCCGCGGTGGTGTGGTGGTGGGCGCCCCAATGGTCAAACCAGCCAACCCAGAATTCGGAGCACATCAAGGGACCGGTGGGTTGGTGTTGGCGCAGTGTTGCCAGGCGTTCCTTCGCGCGGGAACCAAAGGAGCCTGTCTTGTGCAGGCCCGGCAGGCTCCCGTTGTCCAGCATGTCCGGCTCCGGCTGGTCCACGGTTGTGAAGGGGACGCTCAAACCAATCTGCCGGTTTAGTTCCACCAGTTCTTGAAGATAATCCTTGTCGGCACCGTAGGCACCGTACTCGTTTTCAATCTGCACCAAGATGATGGGGCCGCCGGCGTCGATCTGCCGGGGAACCAGGATGGGGGCCAGCTGTTCAAAGTACCTGCGGACAAGGTTCATATAGACCGGGTCAGAGGACCTGATCACGGGATTTCCACTGCCAAACAACCAGGCCGGCAGTCCGCCATTGTCCCACTCAGCACAAATGTAAGGCCCGGGCCGAACAATGGCGTGCAGGCCTTCGGCGGCGACCAAGTCCAGAAAACGGCCCAGGTCCAGCCCCCCGGTGGTGTCAAAGGTGTCGGGGGTTGGGGCGTGCATGTTCCAGGCCACGTAGGTCTCAATGGTGTTCAAACCCATTTGGCGTGCCTTTCGGATCCGGTCCGCCCACTGGTCCGGATGCACCCGGAAATAGTGCAGGGCACCGGCCAGTATTCGGTGGGGTTTTCCATTGAGCATGAAATCCTGCTCACCGATGGTGAAGAGTGACATTGATGTTCCGATCGAAAAAGTAAAGAAGGGATGGCCCGCAACGGCCCAGGGCGCCTTGCGGACCATCCCTGACGGGATTCTTGCATGTTACTTTGAAGCCCTGCTGCTCGCCGTACTTGGCCGTTTCCCTGGCCATGTATGAAGGCCCACATCCAAGTTATTCTTGGCGGCGTTGGCCAGTTCCGCTGAATCACCGCCGGCACACCCGCAATAGCTGCTGTTTCAAGTGACGCGGGAAGGTCCAGTGGGCGGGTCTGAGGCGAACTACACCGCAACACCATTTTTTGGGAACCAATGAACCGGTCCCCTCCACCTGCGGCGCCGCAGGTTAGACGCCCAATGCCATCTTGATGCCCAGGAACAGCATGACGGCGGCTATGATCCCATCCAGCACGCGCCACGCACCGGGCTTGGCGAACACCGGGCGCAGCAGTTTGGCACCGAAGCCCAGGGCACTGAACCACACCACGCTGCCCAGCGCCGCTCCGGCGCCGAACCACCAGCGCAGCTCCCCGTGCTGGTTGGCAAGCGTGCCCAGCAGCAGAACGGTGTCCAGATATACGTGGGGGTTCAGCCAGGTCAGGGTCAGGACGGTGATCAGTGCAGCCTTCCTGCTCATGGTCCCCGTTTGGGTGCTGGCATGCAGCGTGCCCGGATGTACGGCACGCTTGGCGGCAAGAACGGCGTAGCCAATCAAGAATGCCGCCCCGGCTAGCCTGATCACCACAACAACAGCAGGCACGGCAGTGATCACGGCGCCAATGCCGAAGATCCCGGCCGCAATCAGAACTATGTCGCTGAGCATGCAAACCAGGACCACCAGCCCCACATGTTCACCTCGAATGCCCTGCCTGAGCACAAGTGCATTCTGGGCGCCGATGGCGATGATCAGGGCCAAGCCGGCTCCGAGTCCTGTGGCAACGGTGGCGAAAATTTCAAGTGGCATCATAAGCATTGAAACTACTAGGCTCGGGACAGACAGTACAGCTAATTATTTTGATGCTACATAAGGAAAACTAATGCTGGCTTTTCAGACGGAACAGTTGCGCACGTTTCTGGCGGTACTGGACTTGGGCACCTTTGACGCCGCCGCCGGGCACCTGCACGTCACCGCCTCCGCTATCTCCCAGCGCATCAAGGCCATGGAACAAGCCGCCGGACGGGTCCTGCTGCAGCGCACCACCCCTGTCACTCCCACAGCCGCCGGCGCCGTGGTGCACAAGCTGGCCCGCCAACTGCGGCAGCTGGAAGCGGATGCGGCTGCGGAACTGGGGATGACCGGTGCCAATCAAAGCGCCATTGCCGTGGTGGTCAACGCAGACTCCCTGGCCACCTGGTTCATGGATGCCTTGGCTGCGGTGCCGCCCACCGAGCACATGACCTTCGAAATAGTGCGCGCGGACGAGCACCATTCCGTGAACCTGCTGCGTTCCGGCGAGGTCATGGCGGCGGTCACGGCATCTGCCGAGCCCGCCCAGGGTTGCTCAGTGGTGCCGCTGGGCGCCATGAACTACCGCGCTGTTGCCTCGGCTGATTTCATGCGCCACTGGTTTCCGCAGGGATTCTGCGCCGAACTGCTCGCCGCGGCCCCTGCGGTGCAGTTCGACCGCAGCGACACCCTGCAAAGCAACTTCTTCGCCGCCATCACCGGCACCACGCTCAGCGGCGCCCAGCACTTCATCCCCGACACCATTCAATTTGCCAGGGCCGTTGAGCTGGGGCTGGGTTGGGGGCTCATGCCCGAAGCGCATTGCCGGGCGGGGCTGGACTCCGGGGCACTGCTTGAACTTGTTCCCGGCCACGTTTCCAGCATTAAGCTGTACTGGCAGCGCTGGAAGATCAATTCAGCCGCCCTAGACATGCTCAGCCATGCTGTCCGCACGACGGCGGCTGCCGCACTCGAGCCCGACGGCGCAGCGTTGCGTCGACCTCCAGCTTCCACGCAAGGATCCACTCCATGAGCACCATTTCCCTCCAGCGCCGCAACCAAAGCGTGCTGGTCATTGGCCAGCTGCTGTCAGGGGTGGGGGTTGCCTCAGGGGTGGCCGTGGGCGGCATCCTGGCGGGCCAATTGGCTGGCACCACGGCGGCGTCGGGGTTTGTTCAAACGGCGGCAGCCTTGGGCGCCGGGCTGGTGGCAGTGCCGCTGGCCAACCTGGCGGTCCGTGCCGGGCGCCGCTGGGCCCTGAGCACAGGCTTTGCCCTGGGCGCCGTGGGTGCCGCCCTGGTTTTGCTGGCAGCGGCCCTTGGCCAGTTCTGGCTCATGGCCGCCGGCATGATGTTCTTTGGTTCGGCCACGGCTGCCGGCCTGCAGGCACGCTATGCAGCAGTGGACGGCGCGGCCCCGGAGAAGGCCGGGCGCGCCATGGCCATTGTCATTTGGGCCACCACGGTGGGTTCTGTGGCAGGCCCAAATCTATCCGAACCGGGCCGACTCATGGGCCTCCAGCTGGGTCTTGTGCCGTTGGCCGGTCCCTTTGTTTTTTCCCTCGTTGCCTTTGTCACGGCAGCCCTGGTCATAGCCGTCTTCTTCTTGACGCCCCCGGCGTTTTCTGACGCCAGCACCGAGCCCCGCCAGCGCGTCAAAACCCATGGGGCTTGGCGTGCGCTGCGCCTGGCTGCCCACAATCCGCGGGCACTTTTTGCCCTGGCAGCTGTCACTGGCGGGCACTCGATCATGGTGGGCGTCATGGTCATGACACCCGTTGCCATGAACGCCCATGGGCACACCTTGGAGATCATTGGCATTGTCATCAGCTTGCACATTCTGGGCATGTACGCGGCAAGCCCGGTGTTTGGCATCTTGGTGGACAAGCTGGGCGCACTTCCCGTGGTGTTCATTGGCTGCGGCATTTTTCTGGCCGCCATCAGCCTGGGCGCTGTGGTCTCGGACAGCAGCGACCCCTTGCTAATGTCCGTGGCCCTGACCATGCTGGGTCTGGGCTGGTCCGCGAGCCTGATCGGCGGCTCATCGCTTCTCACCCAGTCGGCCCCCACCGAGTTGCGCGTACCACTGCAGGGCGCCAATGACATGATGATGAACTTTGGCGCGGCTGGCATGGCTGCGTTGGCCGGCCCCGTCCTAGCTCTGGGCGGCTTCTTCTGGGTCAACATGATGGCCCTGGCCGTGCTGATCCCCGTGGTGGTCCTTGGTGTTCGCGCCTTGCGTTCGGCTCCGGACGTCAAATGAACGCGAATGCTGACTGTAGCCGCAGGAATGCCTGAGTAACCATGCATCTCGGGGCTGGCGTCAGCACTCGCGTCCGGTCCGCAGCCGTCTACTCCCCCAGGATGTGCCGTAAGGCCAGTTCCAGGCTTGCATGCCTGAACTGGTAGCCGCTGGCCTGAATTCTTGCGGCCGAGACCCGTTGGCTCGCCAGCGCCAGTTCGGCGGCGCCTTGGGCCCCCAAGAGCAGTTTGGGGCCCAACGCCGGCACCTTCAGGGCTGCGGGCCTGTGCAGCACCTTGCCCAGGGTGTGGGCAAATTCCTTGGCCGTGACGGGGTACGGGGCCACGCCGTTGACAGGCCCCTCCAGCGTGGGGTTCAGCGCCGCGTGGGCAAAGATCCCGGCAATGTCATCAATGCCAACCCAGCTTTGCCACTGTTCGTCCCCCAACGGCCCGCCAGCACCCGCCAGATACAGCGGAAGGAGCCGTTGCAAAACGCCCCCGGCAGCCGAAAGCACTATGCCCGTGCGCACGTTGACCACCCGCACCCCGGCCGCAGCAGCTGGCGCGCAGGCGGCCTCCCAGTCCTTGCACACCGTGGCCAGGAAATCGCTGCCGGCAGGGTCAGTTTCCACCAGTGCCCGGGAAGAACCGCCCGGAGCCTGCCCCTCCGCACCGTAGTACCCCACGGCCGAGCCGGAAACCAGCGCCCGCTCCACACCGTCAGAGGCCAGCTCAGCAAGTGCCTGCGCCAGCAGCGTGGTGCCGCGTATCCGGCTTTGGTGAATGGCTTCCTTGTTCGCATCGGTAAACCGTCCACCAATGGGGTGCCCGGCCAAATGAATCACCGCTTGGCACTGGGCCAGGGCCGCGGAATCAATGGCCCCGGTCTCCGGATCCCAAAAAATCTCGCCCTCGTTCCGCGGTGCCCGCCGCACCAGTGTGAGCACCCTGTGCCCGCCGCCGGTCAGCAGTGCACCCAATTGGCGCCCCACCAGGCCAGAGGCACCGGAGATGGCAATGGTCAGCTGCTCTCCGGGATGGGCGTAATGGAAGGACAGGTCCGCCAGCAGCTGCCGTTCCCGGAACGCAAACATGCGCGTCAGCTCCGCATCCATCCGCTTGTACGCCCACTCCCCGCGCGCCACGGCCGGCAGCTCATAGGTGACCTCATCAACCATCAGTGTGGTGCCGGCCTGGGCCCCGTCGGTGAACGTGTGGCGGTGCGTCCACGCGGCCAGAGGACCCTTGTCCATGACGTCGGTAAAGCTTGTTCCGGGCACCAGTTCCGTATGCAGCGCGTCCCAGCGGATCTCCGGACGCGTCCACTTCTTCGCCGCCAGCGAGGCAGGCAACAGGCCCCGCACACTGCCCGCGGCCGAGCCCAGCCACATGCCCACCCCGCCAGGGGCACCCACGCCCATAGCCGCCGTCGAGCCTGGATTAATGCCGTCGGATGGTTCGGCCAGGATGCTCCCAAAGAACGACGGCGTGAGCCGCACCAGGGCGCCGGGCCGGGTAAACCAGGCGAAGACGTCGGCGCGCGGGTAGGGGATGGATGTTACGTAGCGGAACGAGCTCATGATGCCTCCAAAGTGGGTAACACCTCCATCTTGCCCCATGGCGGGGACGGCATGCGAAGGAATGTGGGCGACCCTTGCTAGATTCAAGGTGCTGCACTCACACGGCACGGAAGGTACTGACATGTTTTTGCTTGACTCTCCCGGGGGCGGCACCCCGCTGATCTTCTCGGCGTCGGACCTGGTGACGGCCAGCGAATGCCAGTACAAATCCTTGCGGATCCTGGATGAAAAGCTGGGCAGGACAGCTAAGCCCGGCTTCGCCAGGGACGCCATGCTGGAGCGTGCCGCCGAGTTGGGCGACGCCTTTGAGCACAAAATCCTTGACGAGTACAAGGCTGAATTCGGCGTGTGGGACCCCGCCACGGGCAAGGGCGTGAAGGTGGTTGACCGCGGCGCACTCAGCTGGGCGGGACTCGAAGCTAAACGGGAGGAAACCCTTGACGCGCTGCGGACCGGGGCCGATGTGGTCTTCCAGGCGACGTTCTTTGACGGCTCGCTGGTGGGGTTTGCCGATTTCCTCGTCCGGCAACCCGACGGCACTTACGCCGTTCACGACACCAAGCTGGCCCGGCACGCCAAGGTCAGTGCACTGCTGCAGCTGGCCGCCTATGGCGATCAGCTGCAGAAATACGATATTCCCGTCTCAGACGTGGCCACCTTGGTGTTGGGCAATCGCGACCACAGTGAGCACCCCATGCCGGACCTGCTGCCGGTATTCCGCGAACGCCGCGACAATTTCCTGGCCGTGACGGCGGCGCACCGGGCCCAGCCGGAACCCGTTGCCTGGCTCCAGGAGGGCATCAGCTATTGCGGGCGGTGCGACTACTGCGCGCAGCAAGTGCAGGAGCACCAGGATCTGCTGTTGGTCAACGGCATGAGCACTTCCCAGCGACGCAAGCTCATGGCCGCCGGCATCACCACTATCCAAAAGCTGGCAGAGCTGCCCGCACCCGAGTCCGGCCCGCTGGTGCGGCTGCGTGACCAGGCCCGGATGCAGCTGGGTCAGGAGGTGGTGGACGGGACTGCCATGGCTGGCAAAGACGAAGCCGCCCACCCCATCAGCTACAAGGTGTTGCGGAGCAGCATCAGCAAGTTGCCCGCTCCCAGCGACGGGGACATCTTCTTTGACTTTGAGGGCGATCCGCTCTGGCAGGATCCCGCGGATGGAAAGTGGGGCATCGAGTATCTCTTTGGCTCCATCGAGGCGCCCCCGGCCGGCTCCGAGATCCCTCCGGTATTCATACCCTTCTGGGCACATTCCCGCGACCAGGAACGAAAGGCTTTCACAGCTTTTCTGGACTATGTGGAAGCCCGCAGGCAAATATGGCCGGACATGCATGTTTACCACTACGCGCCGTACGAGAAGTCGGCGCTGCGCAACCTCTCGGTGCGCCATGGCGCGGGCGGGGCCACCGAGGACATTGTGGACAATTGGCTGCGCACGGGCCTTCTGGTTGACCTGCTGGACACTGTGCGCCAGTCAGTGCGGATCTCCGAATCCTCGTACTCCATCAAGAAGCTCGAACCGTTCTATATGCCCGCCGGGCGGGAGGGCGACGTGACGGATGCAGGGGCCTCCGTGGTTGCCTACGCGGACTACTGCACAGCGCGCGACGCCGGACTGGCCGGGGACACTGCCCTGACCGCCAAGGCCGCGCAGATACTGGCGTCCATCAGCGACTACAACGAATATGACTGCCTCTCCACCCTGCACCTGCGCGATTGGCTGTTTGAGATTGGGGCGGCCGTTCAAATCGGAGCTTGGACCGAGGGCAGCGGCAAGCTCAACCTTCCCGACGAGAAGAAGGTCAGCTACGAACCCACCGACGATGAGCGCAAGTTGCAGGCGTTCATCGAAAACTTGGCGCAGGAAAAAGGCCACACGTTCACGGACGACGAGAACGCCATCGCCATGGTGGCCGCGGCAGCCAGCTACCACCGCCGCGAGGACAAGCAGTTCTGGTGGGGCCACTTTGACCGTCTGGACAGCGCAGTGGATAGCTGGTCGGAGGAACGCAACATCTTCATCGTCCAGGCTGCCGAGGAGATCGACGACTGGGCGAAGGCAACCCCTCGGGCCAGAACTGAAACGCGCACGCTCAAACTTTCGGGTTCGGCCACGGAAGGATCTGACTTCCGCCCGGGCACGTCGTGGTTTGGCATGTTCAATGCCCCGCTGCCCGACGGCATGGAAGCCTCGGAAGGCAGCAAGCTCGGGAGGGACGGGCACTTCAGCATCACCGTGCTCGAGGACCTTTCCGAGCCGTCAACGCCGGAGCTGACCACCTTGCTGGTGACCGAAAAGTCCACCACAAAAGTCCAGCCCTACCATCAAAAACCCATAGCCCTGACACCCAACAAGCCTGTTCCCACCGCGAGCATCCGCGAGGCCCTTGCAACGCTGGCCAACACCGTGGGCAGCAACGTGCCGCACCTGCCCAAGCATCCGGGCATCGAGATCCTGCGCAAGGCCAAGCCCCGGCTGGCCAGCGGCGGCAGCCTGCCCTCCGCCGTCGTCCATAGCGACGGGCACAGCACGCAACAGCATAACTACATCGGCGCCATCACAGCGGCGGTGCTGGATCTGGACCACTCGTACCTGGCTGTCCAGGGCCCGCCCGGGACCGGCAAGACGCACGTGGGTTCCCACGTCATCGCGAATCTCATCAAGGAGGGTTGGAAAGTTGGCGTGGTGGGGCAATCGCACGCCGTGGTGGAGAATTTGCTCCGCAAAGCCATCGAAGCCGCCGGCGTGGACCCGGAGCGGGTGGGCAAGAAGCTGTCAGCACCTCACGACGTACCGTGGAAAATTACCGATGACAAGCAGTTTGGCAAGCTGCTCAATAGTACCCAAGGCGCACTGATTGGCGGGACTGCCTGGACCATGACGGGCGCCAATGTGCCGCCCGGCTCCTTGGACCTGTTGGTGATTGACGAGGCCGGGCAGTACTCGCTGGCCAACACGCTGGCCGTGGCACAGTCCGCCCAACGCCTCTTGCTGCTGGGAGACCCGCAGCAGCTTCCCCAAGTCACCCAGGGATCGCACCCGGCACCCGTGGACGAATCGGCGCTGGGCTGGCTGTCAGCCGGCCACGCCACGCTGCCCGCGACCAAAGGCTATTTTTTGGCCGATTCCTGGCGCATGCACCCCGAACTGTGCGCAGCCGTTTCCAAACTGAGCTACGACGGCAAGCTGTCCGCAGCTCCCGCAGCATCCCAGCGTCACCTGACGGGCCGAGCTCCCGGAGTGGAGACAGTTTTCGTGGCCCAAGCCCCGGACAGCGGGAAGGACAATAAACAGTCCTCCCCCGAGGAGGCTGCCGAGGTGGCGGCTCAGGCGAAGGCCCATCTTGGGCTTCTCTGGACACCCGGGGAAGGCCAAACACCTCGCCCGTTGGTGCAGGAAGACATCCTGGTGGTCGCAGCCTACAACGCACAGGTCCACCTGGTCCGTGGAGTGCTGGATGCGGCAGCACTCACGGGCGTCAAAGTTGGCACCGTGGACAAGTTCCAGGGCCAGGAGGCGCCAGTGGTATTGGTGACCATGGCGTGTGCCGATCCCACGGGAGCTCCCCGCGGGATGGAGTTTCTGCTGAACCGGAACCGCATCAACGTGGCGGTCTCACGTGGGCAGTGGCGGGCAGTCATCATCCGTTCCCCTGAACTGAGCAACTTCATGCCGTCCAAGACCTCCGGCATGGCTGAGCTGGGCGCTTTCATTGGATTGTGCAACGCGGCGCCTGCCCATTCCATGTCAGCCAAGGGCGCGGCAGCGGCACCGGGACCAGACACCATGGCATGATCACAGCATGGACCACCTGACTTCCGGCCGCAGGCGGCACCGGCAGCTTCGCATTCTCAGTATGGTCATCTGTGGTGCCCTGGCCACAGTTCTGACGGGCTTGTTGGGCGCTTGGATCTACGCCCCGGCTGTGGGGTGGACTGCGGCGGCACTCATCTACAACGCCTCCGTGTGGCTCGCCATTGCTCCCATGGATGCCCAGCGCACTGCAGCGCATGCTGTGGAGGAGGACCCGGGGCTGCGCACCTCGGATCTGTTAATCTTGCTGTCGGCGATAGGCTCGCTGGCCGCCGTCGTGCTGGTCATCCTGGGCAGCAAAGATGTGGAGGGGCCGGGGCGGTTGCTGCTAGCCCTGTTGGCCACCAGCTGCACGGCCCTGTCCTGGCTCATGGTCCACACCCTGTTTACGCTGCGATACGCCGAGATTTACTACAGCGGCGAGCCCGGCGGCATAAATTTCAACCAGGAGGAGCCGCCCCAGTACACGGACATTGCGTACATGGCCTTCAGCGTGGGTATGACCTACCAAGTTTCGGACACCAACATCACCACCCGGACCATGCGCTCGGCGGCGCTGCGGCATAGCTTGCTCGCCTTCGTGTTTGGCACGGGCATTCTGGCCACCACCATCAACCTGGTGGTCAGCCTGGCCAACTAGCCGCCACTAAATGGCGGCCCCGAAGAAGGTCTCCGAGATCCGCGCCAGATAGTAGGGATCGGCAATGCCGCACAACTCCCGGGCGGAATGCATGGACAGCAGCGGAGTCCCCACATCGAGGGTGCGGATGCCCAAACGGGTGGCCGTCAACGGGCCGATCGTTGATCCGCAGGGAACGCCGTTATTGGAGACAAACTCCTGGTACGGCGCACCGGCGCTGGCGCAGAGGTTCGCCCAGATGGCGGCACCCACAGCATCTGTGGCATAGCGCTGGTTGGCATTGATTTTCAGCAGCGGGCCGCCGTTGAGCACGGGTAGGTTCGCCGGATCATGCCGTTCGCCATAGTTGGGGTGGACGGCGTGGCCGGCGTCGGCCGAGATGCACAGGGAGTTCGCAAAGGCGCGGCGCCGTTCACTCACGCTTGCACCCAAACCATCCGAGACCCGGGTCAGGATATCCTCCAGGATGGGCCCGCACGCACCGGAGCGGGAAGCCGAACCAATTTCTTCATGGTCAAAAGCGGCCAGGACGGGGATCACGGGCCGTCCCCCCGCCTGTGCAGCCCCGGCGGCCTTGGCCTCCCCTGCTTCTGCAGCGCCAGCGGCGGCAATGAGTGCCACAACGCCCGCGTGCACCGACGTCAGATTGTCCATCCGGCCTGCGGCAAAGAACTCATCGTTGGCGCCAAAGATCGCACCGGGCTGAGTATCGGCCACCACAATGTCGTAGCCACCAATCGTGTTGGCATCCACCCCTGCCCGGCTCGCCAACAAGCCCAGCAGATCCTCGTCGGCCGGGTTGCCCTGGCCCCAAATGGGGTTCATGTGCGCTTGTTTGTCCAGCTTGAGTCCGTCGTTGCTGCTGCGGTCAAGGTGGATGGCCAGTTGCGGGAAGCGCAGCAGGGGCCCGGTGGCCACCAGGGTTTCGGTGCCGTCGCGGTCCACCAAACGTCCGGCGAATTGCAGTTCCCTGTCCAGCCATGAATTGAGCAGGGGCCCGCCGTAAACCTCAACGCCTGCCTGCAGCCACCCATAACGGCCCGTGGTGGATTTGGGCTTGAGCTTGAACGACGGCGAATCCGTGTGCGCACCCAGAATGTTGAACCCGGTGGTGGCGGTGGCGTTTTCCGGCACCACCCAGGCGATGATGGCGCCGTCGCGGATCACAAAGAATTTGCCGTGCGTGGGCCACGGAGCCGTCTCCGCGAGTTGACTGAACCCTGCCGCCTCCAGCCGGCGTCCCGCCTCGTGAGCTGCATGAAAGCTCGACGGCGACGCCTCAATGAAGTCACGAAGGTCCACGATGTGCTTAACGAAAGTCATACCTAGATTCAACCACGAAGGGCCGCGGACGGTGCGGAGTTGAAGTGGCCGCCGGAAACGTCACCACGGCGTAGACCAAGACTAGAACTGTGAGGCCGCAGGCAAGGGCAACCCCAGGACGGCGGCACCTGCGCTAGTAGTCAGGGTTGCTGGGGATGACCAAGCCTGTTTCGTAGGCGTACACCACCACCTGCACCCGGTCCCGCAGATGCAGTTTAGTCAGAATCCGGCGCACATGAGTCTTCACGGTGGCCTCGGAGAGGAACAATTTGTGCGCAATTTCGGCGTTGGAGAGTCCTTGGGAAATGCATTGGGCCACCTCCAACTCTCGCGGGGTGAGATCCTCCAGGAGCGGATCGGACTGGTGTGCCGGGCGGGGCGGACGGCTGCGCACAAAGTTTTCCAACAACCGCTGGGTGACGCGCGGCGCCACCACTGCGTCGCCGCTGGCCACCAGCCGCACAGCCTGCACCAATTCCGCCGGGGCCACGTCCTTGAGCAGGAAGGCACTGGCACCGGCCTGCAGTCCGGCAAAGGCGTATTCGTCCACATCAAAGGTGGTCAAAATAATGACCCTTGCCTCCGACGGGGAAGCACTGATCTTCCCCGTCGCTTCAATGCCGTCCATGAGCGGCATGCGGACATCCATCAAGACCACATCCGGCGTCAAGCGATCCACGGCGGCAAGCGCCTCAACGCCGTTGGAGGCCTCACCAACAACGAGCAGATCCGTTTCCCCTTCAAGGATGAGCCGGAAACCCATCCGTAACAACGGCTGGTCATCCACCAGCAGAACCTTTATTGCATCTTCATCCACAGCGTTCTCCCCCATAACATCGCTCATGGTGCACCTACGTTAGGGCGCAAAATTGCCTGGACCGTCCAGCCACCCTGGGGCGCCGGTCCGGCGTCGACCGTTCCACCATAAATCCCAGCACGCTCCCGCATTCCCACAATGCCACTGCCGGAGCCCAATGAGGCGTTCATGGTTCCGTGCCCGTCGTCGCTTATTCGCACGGTGAGCTCTCCCTGGGCCAAGTTGTTCTCGACCATCACCTGAACCCGGGAAACAGCCGTCCCATAGCGAAGCACGTTGGTCAGTGATTCCTGCACAATCCTGTACACCGTCAGCTCCAGGGATGGGTCCGCTGGCAGTGGCGGCCCGGAATGGGTCAGCGCCAGCGGCAGGCCAGCCTGCCGGAAGCCCTCAATCAGGGCACCCATGGTGGTGTGGTCCGGTTGCGGGGAACGGTTGGCACCGCCGTCGGCACGTAGGACGCCCAAAACCCGGCGCATGTCGTTCAGCGCAGTGCGCCCCGTCTGGGACAGCTGACTCAGCACCTCCCCAGCCTTGCTCGGATCATGCCTGGCCACCACGGCGGCGCCGTCGGACAGGGCCACCATGACTGTCAGCGAGTGCGCCACGACGTCATGCATTTCCCGGGCAATCCTGTTTCGCTCTGCCACCGAAGCCAGTTGGGCGTTGCGGACGGCCCACTGGCGCAGCTCCGCCTCATGTTTGCGCCCGCTGCGCACGGAAGCGCCAATTCCTGTGGCAATAATATTGGCCAGCGGCATCATGATGGCGGAAATAATGTTCGTTTCATCGGCTGTGGGACCGTCTGCCACCAGGTATTCGCTGGGGAGTTGGTAGATAAAGAGGGTGTACAGGCTCAGGGGAACCGCAGCCACCACGGCCAGCGTGAAGCTCAGCGGGGGGCGGTAGGCCACCGCCACGGCGTAGAGGGCAAACCAGATGCTGATGCCAATACTGCCGGAATTGGGCACCATGGCAATATTGAGCAACTCAAAAACGGAGAGGATGGCCAGTACCGCAAGGGGCTTGTCGCGGCGGAACATGAGCACCGTGGCCGAGGCCCCGACGATGACAAAGTGGGCCGTCAAATTCATCTCCGCCCGGGAGCTCAGGAAGACACCTGATCCGGCCAGCAGGTACGCAAAAACCACCACCACGTCCATGACGCGGGGATGGTTGTAAAAGTACGTGCGCAGCTTGCCGCGGCGGCGGGCCGAAAACTCGTCGGCCCGCCGCTCAACGGAAGGTAATTCGGCGGGGGCCAGGGCCGTTCGTTCCGCGGCCCCCGCCTGGCTTTTTGTACGCATAAGTGTGAGCTTAGGACCCTGGCACGGGTCCGGCGCCCTGCTTAGACGTCACGGTTCTTGAGGGACACCAAGGCCGGCACGGTGACCAGGACAATCCAGCCCAGGAAGATCATGCCGCCGGCCAGGGGGCTGATGAAGGCGGCCTTGTCACCGATTTCCAGCATGCGTCCACCGGCCACGCTGGGCACGTACTGGCCCACGTATTTCCAGAAGTCACCGGGAACCAGGGTCAGCAGTGAAGTGCCGATTTCCAGGAGGAAGAGCAGCCCCACGAGGACAATGATGCCTCCTGCGGAACTCCGGATCAGCGTTCCCAGAGACAGGCCAATGAGGGAAACACCTGCAACGTATACGCCGCCCATGAGGATGCTGTAGAGCACCCCGTCCATGCTCAGTGACATGTCAATGCCGAAGGAACCCAGGATCGGGATGGAGACCAGGAACGTGGCGAAGGCTGCCACGAGGGTCAGCACGTAGGAAACCACCACCAGGACTATGGCCTTGGCGAAGAACGCCGGCAGGCGTTTGGGCACCGCGGTCAAGGTGGAGCGGATCATGCCCGTACCAAATTCGGAGGAGATCAACAGCACGGCCAGTGCACCGAGCACAAGAACGCCCAGCTGCAACCCGGCAATCGGTGTGCCGTAGATGCTGAAGCCCTGCGCACTGGCGGCGTCCATGGCCTGCTGAAGCGTCATTTGCGATTCACCTGTGCCGGAGCCGGGGCCTGCCGGGCCGCTATGCATGATCGCGTCAATGACTGTGCCGCGCACCCAGGCGGCAAAGGCGCCCACGCCAACCACTGCCACAAAGGTGAAGGCGAGCAGCATCTGGGTGGAGCGCAGGGAACGGAACTTAATCCACTCGCTGCGCAACACTCCGCTGAAGGTGAGGGACTTGCGGCCAGCACGACTGGAGGCCGGAATCGTTGCAGTGCTCATTGTTAGCGTCCCTTCACAGCGGCCGGAACGGGCGCGTTGTCAGTAAATTCTTGCGAGTGGTACTCAACGGCGTCCTTAGTGAGATTGAAGTAGGCCTCTTCCAGGGAGTTGGTGAGCGGTGTCAGTTCATACACCAGCACCCTGTTGTCCATGGCAATCGTTGCAACTTGGCGGGCATCCAGGCCGGACACCTCCAGGGTCTCGTTCTCGTGGCACTCAACCTTGACGCCGTTGGCGCCCAGCAGCTGGCTCAGGCGGGTGACCTCCGCGGTGCGCACCCGAACCTTGGCCTGCTGCGTGCCAGCCAGAATCTCGGCGATGGGGGCGTCCGCGATGATCTGGCCACGACCAATCACAATCAAGTGATCGGCCGTTTGCGCCATTTCACTCATCAAATGCGAGGACAGGAACACTGTTTTGCCCTGCGCAGCCAAATGTTTGGCCAAATTGCGCACCCACAGCACTCCTTCGGGGTCCAGACCGTTCACGGGTTCATCCAGGATCAGTGTCTGAGGATCGCCCAGCAGTGCCGAGGCAATGCCCAGCCGCTGCCCCATGCCGAGGGAGAAACCGCCGGCCTTCTTCTTGGCGACGGCTGCCAGTCCGGTCATATCGATGACCTCGTTGACCCGCTTGGTGGGGATGTTGTGCGTGGCTGCCATGGCCAGCAGGTGGTTGTAGGCGCTGCGGGAAGTGTGCACTGCCTTGGCGTCCAACAGCGCGCCCACCTGATGCAGGGGGTCGTGGTGGTCGGCGTAGCGTTTGCCATTGACGGTCACCTTGCCGGCCGACGGCTTGTCCAAGCCTACGATCATGCGCATGGTGGTGGACTTGCCTGCACCATTCGGGCCCAGGAAGCCTGTGACCATGCCGGGCTTGACCGTGAAGGTGACGCCGCCAACGGCCGTCTTGGCACCGTAGTGCTTGGCCAGGTTTACTGCCTCAATCATGTGGACATCCCCTTTGGATGATCTCTGAAAAGTTGTTGCATTCTTTTGGAATCTACTTACTACCGTACGCACCCGCCAACCATTTTTCCTCTATCTCAGGGATGAATCAGGGTCCATTCAGGGTCGTCCCTTTGGATGATGCCGCGGCAGGGCTTGCCCACAGATGAACACCATAGAATGGCCAGATGCTCACTCAAACACAGTCAGCTGCAGGCCTTCAGCCTGTGGACTGGCCCCACACCCGCCTGCTATGGGCGTCCTTGCCAGCACTGGCGATCGTGCTGGCCGGCGCCGTGGTGGTCTTCGCAACCGGGAACCAGCCGCCATTTCAGGGGCTCGACGACGGCTGGTACCACCTCATGGTGGACTCGCGGACGCCGTGGCTCACGGCCGCGAACCTGGTTTTGAACGTTGTTGGCAACGCCGGCATGGTCATGTACTGCGCCGTACTGTTTCTTGTCCTCATGATCCGCCACAGGCGCCTGGCATACTTTACTGCCGTGGCCAATCTGACCGCCTTAGGCCTGACACACTTGATCAAGTTCCTGGTGGCCCGGCCACGGCCGGAAGACCAGCTGGTGCACGTGGATTCCGGCTCATACCCGTCGGGGCATGTCAGTGGCACGGTG
Organism: Arthrobacter glacialis; assembly: GCF_002909415.1. NCBI lineage: Bacteria > Bacillati > Actinomycetota > Actinomycetes > Micrococcales > Micrococcaceae > Arthrobacter > Arthrobacter glacialis. The sequence goes on from NZ_PPXB01000005.1 coordinate 264,077, forward strand.
GCAGCCATGGTGACAACCGCCGTCGTGCTGGGAAAGGTGTGGATGTGGATCAGCGGGGCCATTTTGAGTGTGGCCATGATGTACAGCCGCACCTACCTTGGCGCCCACTGGGTATCGGACACCATCGCCGGGGCGCTGCTGGGGGTGGGTGTCACACTTTTGCTGTGGGTGGCCCTGAAGGATAAATGCCTTGGTGGGAATATTTTCAGGCCTTAGCGCTCGACCGACTCAAACTCGGACTCCGCGAGCGGCCGTGCGGCCGGAACCGTGAGGATGGAGGCCACAATGGCAATGCCAATGGCCAGCAACGCCCAACGAATGGTGACATGGTCGCCCAGGAACCCGAGCAGGGGCGGCCCGGCCAAAAAGGCCACATAGCCAATGGTTGACACCACGGAGACCCTTGCCGCAGCACGTGCCGGATCATCGGCAGCCGCCGACATGCCCATGGGGAAGCCCATGGCGGCGCCGGCGCCCCAGAACACGGCACCCAGTCCCGCCACCAGCATGTTCGGCGCCAGCACAAAGATCACCAGGCCGGCCAGAGCTGTGCCAAGGCTGAAGTACAGCACAGGCACCCGGCCGTAGCTGTCAACGAACCGGCCGCCGAAAAACCGGAACAAGGTCATGGAAGCAACAAAAACGGCAAACATGATGGCCCCGCCAGCTTCCGTGGCGCCAAGCCCGTCCACCGTGGCCTTGGCAATCCAGTCGTTCGCGGCACCTTCGGTCAGGGCGGCACCCAAAACCACCAGGCCCACCAGCAGCGTGCGTTTCTCCGTCCACGCGCTGCGGCCCTTGGGAGCTGTTTCCGCGGGCCCGCCGCCTGTGGCAACCATGCTGGCGCCGGCCTTGCTTTCGGGCAGGAACCAACGCGGCACGAGCACCATCGCGGTGCTGACCAGGACCACAATGGCGGCCAGGTGCAAGGACATGCTCACGTTAATGGCTGACAACCCCGCACCAACAAGCGCACCAATGAGCGCCCCGCCGCTAAACCCGGCATGGAACTGCGGCATCACGGTCCGGCCCAAATGCCTTTCCACATCGGCGCCCTCAATGTTTTGGGCAACGTCCCAGAGCCCAATCCCCACACCGAAGAAGACCAGCCCCACTGCCGTGAACGTCACGGAGCCCTGGGCCAGGGCGAACGCCACAATCAGCCCACCAAAGGCGGCAGTGAATCCGCCGGTCCGCACGGTGCTCGCCGTGCCAATCCGCGCCACAACCGCCCCCGCCAGGGGCAGTGCAACCACCGACCCTGCCGCAATGGTCAGCAGCAGCATGCCCATCTCACCGGCCGTCAGGTCAAGGATCCGGGTCACGGCAGGAATGCGTGCCGCCCAGCTGGCAAACACAAAGCCGTTGATGGCAAACACGGCAAATGTGGCAATGGCCGCGGAACGGACCGCTTGCTGATTCATGGTGGAGACGCTCTTCTGTCGATGGTCGGCATAAGTCTATGGAACCACTCTAGTGTCGCCCTCCCGCCGGCGGCTCAGGCTGGGCGCTGAGTCTCAGCCAATTCAGGCACCTCCACCACTCCGGTGAGGATGTAGTCGTGAGAGTGGGCGGCCAGGTCATCCCGGCTCAATTTGCCCGTCAGGACGCCCACCGAGATACCGCCAGCGTTGCGTCCGGCCTGCACATCAACCACAGTGTCTCCGGCTGCCAGCACCTTGCGCACATTGATCACGCCGGTCTTTTCCATGGCGCGGTGAATCATGTAGGGGGCCGGGCGTCCGGCGGAGACGTCGGAGGTGGTGACAACGGCATCAACGGTGGAACCGGCATCGGCACCCACTGCCCAGCCCAGCGATTCCAGCAGGGGGTAGGCAACGTCGTCGTCAAATCCTGTGGTCAGGGCAACTTTAATGCCTCGCTCACGCAGCGTGGCAATGGCTGCGGCAACGCCCGGCAGGGCCACAGGAGGTGTTGCGGTGTACCGTTCGACCAGGATTTCACGGAACCGGACAAACGCCGCGGCCACCCGCTGTTGAGTTGCTTCCTGCCCGCCCAGCGCCATCAACGCGGTGATGGCACTGACCTTGTCGGCCCCCATCCATTCCTGCAAATCTGCTGTGGCCACGGGAGCCCCGGTCTCTTCCACGGCGTCCTGCAGCGCAACGTAGACAATGCCGTGGTCATCCACGGTGGTTCCGGCCATGTCAAAGACGGCAAGTTCAATCATGGTGTTCATTCCTTAATAAGTGGTGGTGCTTTGGACGCGGGCCACGGGGGTCCGGCCGTGCAGGGTGTTGTTGATCATGAAGTTGGCAAGTTCGGGCCGGTACCTGTCATCGGCGTATTCCAGGCGGTCGCCGGTGCTGGAGAATGTCACGCGCCGCTCCCGCAGCAGGGGTGCACCCTTGGCAATCCCCAACAGTTCGGCGTCGACGGTGTCAGCGGCCACGGCATCAATGGTGTGCCTTGCACTGTGCAGGTCCACACCGGCACCCAAAAGGTAGCTGAATGTTGAACCGGAGTCGGTGTCAAAGTCGAAGAGGGCCCGCCCAGCTGAGGGCACAAAGTGTGAGCGCTCCACCATGGCGGGTTCGCCGTCAAGCAGGCGAAGCCGCAGCAGGCTCACCACCGGCTCACTTGCCTGCAATCCCAGCTGGTCGGCAATAACAGGCCCGGCAGGCCTGCGCGTAATTTCCTGAGTCTGCTGCCCGGGCACCCTGCCCATGGATTCGGCCCATTGGGTGAAGGACAGGAACGTCTCCACCGACTGGGAAATCACTGCCGGGCGAACCACGGGAGGCTTGCCCCGGCCACCTGAAATGGCCCCGTCTTGGCGAAGGGCGGCCAACGCCTGGCGAACGGGCCCGCGGGATGCACCAAACTCTTGGCACAGCACGGCCTCGGACGGCACAGGCTGGCCCTCGGGCCAACTCCCGGAGTCAATCCTGTGCCTGAATTCATCCCGAAGTTGTTGGTGCATGGCCATTTTCATTCCTTGAGTGTACAAGTGGAAAATGGCCAAAAAACGCTAAATTTCGGCTCTCTCGTTGAACAAATGGTAAACATTTGGCCACCAAAATGAACCGTCAAAGAACTTGTCCATACAAGTGCCATTTTCATTTGATTTGGGGGTCAACTGCAAGGCACAGTCGTTCTCATGAACCAATCCAAAATTCACCTTCAGCCCACGGATGTCTTGATTGTGGGGGCCGGCATCACCGGGCTGGCACACGCTGCCGAGGCAGTTGCCCGCGGCCTGAGCGTACACATCATTGACCGGGACACGCGGGCCGTGGGCGCCTCCATCCGCAACTTTGGGCATTGCTGCGTGGGCGCCCAGTCCGGTGAACTGCTCGAGCTGGCCACGGTGGCCCGCGAAGGCTGGTTGCGCCATAGCGAGCTGGCCGGTTTCTTCTCCGTGGAATCCGGCGGCCTGGTCGTGGCCCGCAGCAGAGCGGAAGTTGCCGTCCTGGAGGAGCTGGCCGCCACGCGCGGCTCCGACCAGATGCAGCTGATCAATGCCGCGCAGGTCCGCCAGGAGCTCTCCGGCAGCGGGGATCCGGCAATTCTGGCCGGAGCCCTGATCCGTGATGACATCCGGGTGGATCCCCGTGAGGCGGTTGCCAAGCTGGCCGCTTGGTTGGCAAAGCAGCCCAAAGTCACCTTCTCGTGGCGCACCTCGTACTTCGGCACCGATTCACGAGAGCCTGTTTCGAGTGCCACGCCCGACGCCGAAACTTCCCACCGCACCGACGTGACCGTGCGCACCTCCCGCGGCACACTCACGGCGTCGCGGGTCATCGTCTGCGTTGGCCACGATCTTGACTACGTGCACCCGGACGTTGCCGAACCTTTTGAGGTGAACCGCTGTTCCCTGCAGATGGCGTTGGTCCGCCCAGCCGCACCGCTGACGATCAAGCGCGCAGTCCTGACGGGCACCTCCATGCTGCGCTACCCGGCGTTCGCTGAAACGGGCGCAGCCGCAGAACTGAAGAAGGAACTGGCCGCCAACAGCGCCGAACTCCTGGCCATTGACGCCAATCTCATGCTGACCCAGCGCCCCGACGGCACGCTGCTGATTGGCGACAGCCACCACACGGCGACCACCCAAGACCCATTCCTGATTGAACAAACCCAGGACACCCTGCTGAACGCCACCAGCAAGCTACTTGGCATGGGCAGCTACACCGTGCTGCAACGCTGGCAGGGAATCTACGCCTCGAGCCCGCAGCAAAGTTTTTTGATCAAGGACGTTGCACCCAACGTCACGGCGGTCTCCGTCACCAGCGGAATCGGCATGACCATCTCCTTTGGTCTGGCCAAAAAGACGTTCAGCCAGTTCTAACCCTCCCCCAAACAACTGACCCGCAGAAAACGCCGAAAAACAGGGGGAAACCCTGATTTTCGGCGTTTTCTGCGGGTCAGTTGAGTCAGCTGGTGTGCGGCTTCGCCGCGCCAGTGGCAACTGTAAATTCTGCCGTGGCTTATGCGCAGCCGTGGAAACGTGTGTGGCGCATAGACCTCAATCTGGGCACGCCTGCTTTGGCTATGCGTCGCGCCAGGAGCCAGTGCGGCGCAGCTTTGACACTGGCGCCATGCCCGGTATCAGTAGCGCGCATGCCCAAAGCGGCCCCGGCTTATGCGCGGCCCCAACTCCCAGGCGGGCGCATAAGCTGCCAACACCACACAGCTCGCCACCAGCAGACACTCAAGAGCTGTGGGCAACTCGGATACTGCGGTCGCCCCTATCCAAACTGCCCAACCCGCCCTATTTACGTTTCAGGTGGAGAGGTCAGTTGGAGAGATTCCTAGCGGGCGCGCTCAACCCGCTTTTCATCCCACACGGGCTCTTCGGATTCGTACACCTTGCCGTCTGAACCAAACACCAGGAACCGGTCAAATGAACGGGCAAACCAACGGTCGTGGGTCACGGCCAGCACTGTTCCCTCAAAGGAGTCGATGGCCTTCTCCAACGCTTCGGCCGAGTGCAGGTCAAGGTTGTCGGTGGGCTCGTCAAGCAGCAGCAGGGTGGCGCCGGAGAGCTCCAGCAGCAGAATCTGGAACCGCGCCTGCTGGCCACCGGACAGGGAGTCATACTTCTGCTCAGAGCTGGACGCCAGTCCGTAGCGGTCCAGAGCGCCAGCGGCGGCCTCGCGACCCAGCCCGGAGCGGTGCTCGTCCCCTCGGTGCAAAATGTCCAGCAAGGACCTGCCCAGCAGGTCCGGGCGCGCATGGGTCTGGGCAAAGAAGCCGGGCCGGATGCGGGCACCCAACTTCACCTTGCCCTCGTGCGGCACATGGGCAATATCGACGTCGGACACTGGCTCGTGTTCCTTGTCCGGATCCGAACCGCCCGCCGCCAGAAGCCGCAGGAAGTGGGATTTTCCTGAACCGTTGGAACCCAGAACGCCCACCCTGTCACCAAACCAAATCTCGGTGGTGAACGGCTTCATCAGCCCCGTGAGTTCAAGTTTGGTGGCCACAATGGCGCGCTTGGCCGTACGCCCGCCCTTGAGTCGCATCTTCACGTTCTGCTCAATGGGCAGCGCCTCCGGCGGGCCCTTTTCCAGGAACTGCGCCAGGCGGCTCTGCGCGGCCTGGTACCTGTTGGCCATGTCAGAGCGGAACGCGGCCTTGGTCTTGTACATGATGACGAGTTCCTTGAGCTTGATGTGCTCCTCGTCCCAGCGCTTGCGCAGCTCCTCAAAGCGGGCATTGCGGTCTTCGCGGGCCTTCACATAGGACTCGAAACCGCCACCGTGGGTCCAGCTTGAGGCACCATTGATGCCCGGCTCCAGCGTGACAATCCTGTCTGCAGCGTTGGCCAAGAGTTCCCTGTCGTGGCTGACGAACAGCACCGACTTCTCTGACGCAGCCATTTTGGCTTCCAGCCAGCGCTTGCCGGGAACATCGAGGTAGTTATCGGGCTCATCCAGCAGCAGGACCTCGTCGGGTCCGGAGAACAACGCTTCCAACACCAGGCGCTTCTGCTCGCCACCGCTGAGGGAGGACGCTTTGCGGTACTGGGCCGTGTAAAAATCCACACCCATGGCGGCCATGGTGACTTCGTCCCAAGTGGTTTCCATTTCGTAGCCGCCAATATCACCCCAGTCGGCGATCGCCTGGGCGTACGCCATCTGGCTTGGCTCGTCGTCGCGCTCCATCATGGCCAGTTCGGCGTCATCGACGGCCTTGCCGGCGGCGGCAATGTTGGCCGAAGCCACGGAGAGCAACAGGTCTCGCACGGAGCTGTCATCGCGCACCTGGCCAACAAACTGGCGCATGACGCCCATGGTTCCCGAGCGGGACACTGCCCCCTCATCGGGCTTAATGTCCTGGCAGATGATGCGCAGCAGGGTGGTCTTGCCTGTGCCGTTGGGGCCAATCAGGGCGGTCTTGGTGCCATCGGCGACGCGGAAATTCACCCCGTTCAGCAGCTGTCGGCCGTCGGAGAGAAAGTAGTCAATGTTTGCAACGTCTATATGTCCCACTCAGCAATTCTCCCATCCCCGGTGCTCCACGCCGAACGGCCGACGGCGGGACCCTCGCTTCCCCTCGAACGGGCAGTCCCCGCCTCGCGAACGGGCAGTAGTTGTTGATGTTGAGCGGAAACATCAACAACTACTGCCCGTTCGGCAGGCACTGGTGCGGGGCGCCGGGGTGGGGTTTTCCCTACCCTGCATTGACCGGGTGGCATGATGGTTTCACGACGGCGCCGCGGCAAGGATGGAACTATGAACACCTCAGCTACTTCCAAGCCCCGCAATTCGTGGTTGATCCTACGCCCCGCCACCTGGCGCCAGATCGGTGCTGACGTGGTCTACATCCTGCCAGGCTTCTTCGTTTCGCTAGTGTCCTTCATTGTCTTGGTGACCTTGTTTTCCGTGGGTGTCTCCACGCTCATCATCTGGCTTGGTCTGCCCATCCTGCTGTGCTGCCTTGGCGTTTCCCGCTGGTTCGCCAACATTAACCGGGCGATGGTGCAGCGCTGGGCTGGCAGAGTCCCACCCGTGCACTACAAGGCGCGGCATAAAAATACCATTGGCGGCATGTTCAGCAACCTGGCGGATCCGCAGCTGTGGAAGGACCTGATCCACGGAACAGTAGTGTCGTTCACTTTTCGCACCGCCTCCTTCAGCGTTGCTGTCACTTGGCTGGCCGCGGCGCTTGGCGGTTTGACACAATGGTTTTGGGGACGGTTCCTGCCGGCAGACAATATTCCGCTAGCGGAATTGATCGGCCTGAGCCCTGCGGCCGCCGAGGGTTGGTTGGGCCTGGCCTACGGTGTTCTCTTTCTCTTGACCCTGCCATTTGTCACCCATTTCCTGGCGGGCACCGATGCCGCCATGACCCGTGGATTGCTCACGAACGAGAACGCCGCATTGCGCGCCCGCAGCGAGGAGCTGGCCGCCAGCCGCGCCCAAGTCGTCTCGGGGGGAGCCACCACTTTGCGCAAGATTGAGCGGGACCTGCACGACGGCCCCCAACAGCGCCTCATTCGCTTGCAGATGGATATTGAAGCCGCCCAGCGGCGCATGGCCTCCGACCCGGCTGCTGCCCGGGACCTGATGGACGGGGCATTGGAGCAAAGCCGGGAAGCTTTGGCCGAACTACGGTCATTGTCCCGTGGCATTGCCCCGCCATTGCTCGCCGACAGGGGCCTGCGAACAGCCATGGAGTCGCTAGCCGGCAAGTCAGTTGTGCCGGTAGCGCTTACAAGTAACCTTGAGCATGGCACCCGCTTGGCCGAAAGTGCGGAGAATGCTGCCTACTTTGTGATTTCCGAGGCACTGGCCAACGTCTCCAAACATTCCGGGGCCAGCAAGGCCGCCATAACAGTCAACGCGGAACCGGCAGAGTTGCTGATCGAGGTCAGGGACGACGGAAATGGTGGCGCCCATGTAGGCAAGGGGCACGGACTGGCCGGTTTGGTCGACAGATTGGCTGGCGTGGATGGTTCCTTGGAAATCGTCAGTCCAGCGGGCGGCCCCACAACTCTGCGGGCCAGCATCCCGCTGGGCATTTGAGTCCTGGACGCTTGAATCCCGCACCCATGAGCCAGGCCGGCAACCACGCAGCCAGCGGCTACCCTGAGGTTATGCGTGTTGTTTTGGCTGAAGATTCTGTATTGCTCCGCGAGGGCCTTGTCCGCCTGCTCGAAGAGACTGGCGCGCAGGTGTGCGCAGCCGTGGGCGACGGCGAGGCGCTGCTGCTGGCCGTTGCCGAGCATGTTCCGGACCTGCTGATCACGGATGTGCGAATGCCTCCCTTGCACCGGGACGAAGGGCTCAGGGCGGCCATTGATGTCCGACGGCGGTTCCCCTCCGTTGCTGTCTTGGTGCTTTCACAGTATGTGGAGTTGAGTTACGCCAGTGAGTTGCTGGCAGGCGCCTCAAACGGTGCAGGTCTGGGCTATCTACTCAAGGACCGGGTGGCCCGTTTTGCGGACTTCACTGACGCCATTGAACGTGTGGCGGCCGGGGCAACTGTCATTGATCCCGAGGTCATCAGTGCCTTGCTGACCAATCGCGGCGCGAGCGATCCGATCAACACCCTGAGCCCCCGTGAGTCACAGGTATTGGAGCTGATGGCCCAGGGGCTCACGAATGCCGGGATCGCCAAGTCCCTGGTGGTCAGCGCCGGCGCCGTGGAAAAGCACATCAGCGCCATCTTCGCCAAGCTGGGCCTGCACCAAAGCACTGACGACCACCGCCGCGTGCTCGCCGTCCTGAGCTTCCTGCAACGCAATTAGGGTCAGCAACTCCACAAGACTGAAAACTGATGGGCCCGTCCGCGCACTGCGGACGGGCCCATCAGTTACTGCTCTTTACTTATGTACCGCTGCCTATGTACGACGGCGGCGGGTGATTGCCAGCGCGCCGGCACCTCCCAGCACCAGCAACAATGCCAGGCCTGCCGGAAGCAGGACCTTCGCGCCGGTGTTGGCCAGGTCGTCAGCATCGCCGGCAGTGTTGCTGCCATTGTTGGTTGCCGGAGCCGTGGTTGCAGGAACGGTCGGTTCCGGGGTAACCGGGGGTTCAACCGTTGCAGCCGTAACCACCAGGGCGGTGCGGGCCAGAATTGTGCCGCCCTGCTCCAGTGTCAGCTCGTGGGCTCCGGCGGCAAGTGCGCCCGGAATGGTTGCCGTTACCGACGCTGAGCCGTCAGCGCCAGCCTTCACTGTTGCCAGCTTGACCGGATCTGAGTGAATCCACAGTTCGTAGGATTCACCGGCAGCCAAGTTCTTGGCGGTGACAGTGATGGAGGAACCAGCAGCTGCCTTGGCCGGTGCCGACATGGTGGGGGCCGCCGGCTCCGGCGTCTCCACGGGTACCACAACGGCATCAACCGTTGAGGAGGCCCGCAAGCCTGCCTTGTCGGTGACGCGGTAGCCAACGGATACGCCGTCGTCCCCGGCCTTGATTGCGCCCGTGTATGCCTTCCAGGTGGTGCCGCCGTCTGTGGAGTATTCCACTGCGGCAACGCCGGATCCGGAATCGCTGGCCGTCACGGTGACGGTGCGTTCCTTGGCGTCCACCGCGGCTGCCACAACAGGCACCTGGGTGTCCACCTTGAAATCAGCTGTGGCCTTGACGGTTTCAACGTTGCCTGCGGCATCGCTGGAGCGGTACTTGAAGCCGTTGACACCCTCTGGGAGGGTCACTGCTGCGGTGTAGGCAGTCCAGGGGCCGGTACCGATCTGGTATTCGGTCTTGGCAACGCCAACGTTGTCAGTTGCAGCCAAGGTGACCTTCGGGGCGGTGGTGTACCAACCCGTGGCAGCCGGGGTGGCCGGGGAAACCGTGGCAGTGGTTGCCGGAGCAACCGTGTCAGCAGGTGCGGGCTCTGCACAGGCGAACTTTGCATCGCCCCACACACCGTGGGCGCCGTTGATGGAGCCGCCGGGAATCGGGTCAACCTTGAGTTCCAGATAGGAAACGCCGGTCAGGTCGATGTTCAGTTTTTCCGGGGCGAAGCCCTTGACGATGGTGCGGCTCTGGTAGAGAACCTTGCCGTCGCCAATCACCGTGAAGATGATGGTTCCGCCAAAGTCGCCTTCGAGGCCAACCTCACCGGTGAAGAGGCTGCACTGTTCGCCCACGTAGTAGCTGAGCTTGGACGCCGCGTGGACACCCAGGCCCTTCGTGTACGTTGTGGTCTTCGGGTTCGCGGTGTCTGTCCGGTCAACAATTGTCAACGGGACATCCGGTGAGTTCGCAGCATCTTTGTTGACAACGTCCTTGCCGATGATGCCGTAGCCGTTGGTGGAACTCATGGCTGTCAGGTCAGAAATGAAGCTGTCTTTGTTCGGTGCTGTGGGCAGCGGGAAGTCCACTACCTTCCAGTCGAAGAACTTGACGTTCTCGGCAACGGGCAACTGCACGGAGGCCAGTTCCTTGTTGGGAAGCAGACGCACGGTGGCTGAGTAGATTTGGTAGCCGGTGGTGACGTACTCCGGGTTGCTGGCCTGTGCCTTGCTATTGCGACCCATGGCCTTGATGGCCACCTTGGCCCCACGGGTGTCACCCTGCGGGAGCCAGTTCGGGAAGTACGGGCTCTGCTTTTGCACAGTGCCGTCCTTGTAGGTGATGGTCAGCTCGGGGCTGACACCTGAACCAGCGGCAGCCGATCCAAGAATTGCCAGCTCGGTACCCTTGCCAGTCAAGGCAACTGTCTGCCCATTCAGCGCAACGGCGTTGTCCTTATCGGCACCCGCGGCAGGCCAGGTGTAGTTGACCTCGGTGGCCAGGCCAGCGTCCACGGTAACGGTGGAACCGGGGGTCACTCCGCCAGCAGGGAGCGTTGCATTCTTCAGCTGCTCAGCATTGAAGGAGGCTCCGCCGCCGTCAAAGTTGCCCAACTTGTCCACGAATGAACCATTGGCGCTCGTGACGGAGATGTTGTTGAATGCCCCGGCCAGTGAACCGTAGGCAACATACATCTGGTTGGATCCGGTGACTTCCTGGGCCACATTCTTGGAGTCCTTGTAGCTTGCCTTGGCACCAACGCTCTGCAGTCCAGCGGCCGATGTGGTGCCCGGAACTAGGTCAAAGGTTGCCTGCACCGTGGCACCCGGCGCCACGGAGGCAACTGTGGCACCCTGGGCATTGCTCACGGTCCAGCCGGCCGGAGTGACGGGGGTGATGACAACGTTTGTCTTTGCATTGCTGCCGTTGTTGGTGAAGGTTGCCGAAGCTGATGTCTTCTGGCCCTGGAATACTTTAGTTTCCAGGTTCACAGCCACCTGGGCCGCCAGTGCATCGGAATCGGTGCCGCCGACGGCGGAGGTTGCCTTCAGCGTGACAGTGGCGGTTGCCGTGGAAGCAATGTCGCCGGCCTTGACGTGGACCGTGCCACCGGCGTCGGCAGCATCGTAGTACCAGCCGGTGACGGCCGTCTTGAATGCAGCAGCGTCTGCCACCTTGGTCAGCGTGGTTGCGCCAATGGTGACAGCCTGGGGCTGGGAACCGCTGTGAACAGCCAGGTTGTAGGGGCGGGCAGCAGCCTTGCCGGCGTAGTCGCCGTCGCGCTTGCCAATGGTGACAACAACGTCGCCACCATTCTTGGCCGGAGCGGTGACGCTGAACGCCTGCTTGCTGGACTTGCCGTTCTTGAATTCTCGCGAAACCTTGTCATCCTCGTTCAAGGTGAAGGAGGAAGCCCCGGCCGGGAATACGTCTACCGTGAGGGCAGAATTTTCCGGAACCAGCGAGGCGTTGCGGGCAATGGGTCCCTTGGGCACAATGGCACCAGCGCGCACAAAGATGGGCAGCTTCTCCAGCGGGGCGCTGTAGCCGTTGAGGACCTGGCCACCCGTGTAGACGGTGCCGGACCAGTAGTCTACCCACTGGGTTCCGGTGGGGAGCACAATGCCGTTGCGGACAGGGGTGTTGGTGGAAACGGGGGCAACCAGGTAGTCGCTGCCCAGCAGGAACTGGGTTTCAGCTTCCTTGGTGTAGGACAGCGGATCGTTGGGGAATTCCAGCGGCATGCTGCGCATCATGCCCACGCCGTTGGTGTTGGAATCAACAGCCAGGGAGTAGATGAAGGGCATGAGTTCCTGGCGCATCTGCAGGTATTTGCGGTTGATCTCGGTGGCGGTTTCGCCGTAGAGCCAGGGGCGCTTGTCCACGCTGGACCAGCCGCTCATGGAGTAAAGCTCCGGGGCAAAAGCCTTCCACTGCAAATCGCGAACGTAGCTCTCGGTGCTGCCGCCGAAGATGCCGTCAACATCGGAGGAGGTGAAGGCCTGTCCGGAGTTCGTGGCACCGGCCATGGCCGGAACAGCCCACCGGACTGCGTCCAGGTTGCCCGAGTGGTCACCTGTCCACGGCACGCCACAACGCTGGGCACCTGCCCAGGCCTCCACCATCAAGGTGTTGGCGCGGCCGGATGAGTACGTTTCAATGCCGCTCTTGGCGGACTCACAGCCCGTCAGGGCCATGCGGTAACCTTCGCCGACCCAGGCAACGTCAAGCTTGCGCATCGCAATGCCGTCGGTGCCGACTTCCTTTTCCTGGTTGGTCAGCGTTCGCTGGGTCCATAAACCGGTTTTCAGATCCGCCTCGGCCTTGATGGCCTTGACGGTGTTACCCAAGCCCTTGTCGGTGCTGTTCGGGTCGTAGGGGGCGTTCTTGTCAAAGTCGGCAGCATCTTGGGTGTACTCGCAGCCGTAGCCGTCGTTGACAATCATCCAGCCGGCGGGCATGTCATTGGCCTTGAACTCTTTGGCCGTTGCCACGGAGTCGAAGGTGTTCTGCTTTTTCGTGGCATTGGGATCGGCCGGCGGGGCTTCCCCGCGGAGGGCACGGTTGTAGCAGTCCGCATCACCGTATTCCAAGCCGTAAACGGGGGGAAGGTTGGGCCGTCCTGTCAGCTTGGTGTAGCCGTCAAGATTCTGCTTGTAGTCGCCCACAAAGTAGTAAGCGTCAAACCGCTTTTCCTTGTGCGTGGTGGTTTCATTCTCCGTAAACGTGTACGAACCGGGGGCAAAGGTGTTTCGCAGGACACCATAGCCGGCACTTGTCATGTAGTACGGGACCGCGTTGGGGTGACCTTCATCATCCCAGTCGTAGTTGTTGGAGATGTTGATGGTGGAGCCGGTGTGGACTACACGGCCGTTTTGCATGCCGCCACCGAGGAACTGTTCGCCGGTGATCGGCTTGAGGTGCTGCGTTGTGGTGTTTGTACCGAAGCTCAGTGCGGAGGATTCCTGCCACACAATGCTGCCGTCGGCCCGCTTGAGCGTGAAGGCGCCCGTGGACTTGCTGACCTCGAGCTTGACCTTGGGAGTGGCCATGGTGATGACGCCACCTGCCTCGGTCGCGGTGACAGTACCGGCTGTGAAGTCGCCCTGGCCTACAACAATATTGGCCGAGCGCTGGGGGTCTGCCGGAGCCGCCGGTGTGTTGGCCGGGTCGCTAAACGTTCCTGTGGGGCTGGCTTCCAAACGGAAGTTGCCGTCGTCAAGGAAGGTGACGCGAATGGCACCGCTGGCAGGGGTCAGAGTGACCACGTTGCCTGTTTTGGTGAAGGTGCTGATGGTACCGAGTGTGGTGCCGTTGCTTTCCACCTGAACTTCGGGCTTGATGTTCGACGCCGCAATGGGGGTTCCGGGGGCAGCCACGGCAGCCTGGGACAGCGCCAACGCCGGCAGAGTTCCCACGGCAAGCAGCCCGACAAGCGCCACGACCGTGGCCCGCCGGCTCATTCTCCTCCGACCGGGTGATTTGACCGGCGTTTTCGCCGGACTCGACTCATGAAGCAATGTCATGTGAACTCTCTTTCGGACTGTCGCGATGGTTTGTGACTAATTGCTTATCCAAACACTCATTAACAATCACCCAGATATGTGATCCAGGTCAAGTTCTTTTGGTCATGTGACCGATATCAACAATTTGTTACACGGATTGTCCGCATGACCAGGCACGTCTTTCCCGGCTCGCCAAAAACATGCGGCGCCTGCCACCGCTTAAAAGTTGGTGGCAAACGCCGCAGGAAAGTTCATAGAGCTCTGACGGCTAGGGGGCGGGGAAAGCACTTTCAATTGACTGTGGCTCTGTAGCCAAGGCGCTCATTCGCTCCGTCGCAGTGGGCGAAGGACCCTCTGTCACCGGTTCGGAAGTGGTGGGAGCTGTCGACGCAGGCGGATTTGCCACCGGTGCCGTTGCCGTCTGTGGACTCGTTACTTCCGGCGTGGGGTCAACCGTTGCCGGCGGAGTGGTTGCCGGGTCCGTCGTTGCCGGCGGAGTGGTTGCCGGGTCCGTCGTTGCCGGCGGAGTGGTTGCCGGGTCCGTCGTCGCAGGCGGGGTGGTTACCGGAGGCGTGGTGCCCGGGTCCGTTGTCACGGGCGGCGTGGTTGGAGCAGTGGTGCCCGGATCAGTGGTGCCCGGGGGCGTGGTGTCAGGGGCGGGCTTGGCGGATGGACTCGTGCTTGCCCCAGGCGCTGAGGTGGACTTGTCCTTGGCGGCCTCGGCTCTGGCTTTTTCATCAGCGGCGGCAAACGCGGGCATGGTGAAGTACGTGGAGGAGCTGCTCGTGGATGCTGGTGTGTGCAAAATGGTTCCCACCGAGGGGTTCAGGGCACTGATCATCTTGCCGCCACCAATGTAAATCCCAATATGCGACCAGTGGTTGGGGCCGTCGGGATTCTGAACCACAATGTCGCCGGGTTGAGGATTGTTGGTTTCCACCATGGGCAGCCACTGCTCCGTGCGCGGCAGACCCACGCCAGCCTGGCGATAGGCCCATTGCACAAAACCGGAACAGTCCCAGCCATTTTCAAAGCTGGTGCCGCCCCAAACGTAACTGTGGCCCAGGCCTTGGTATGCGGCAGCAAGAATGTCCTTGCGAACCTTTGAGATCAGCTCCGCGGAGACCTCCGGAATATCCCCGCGCATGGCGCTGACGGAACGCCCCAGCTGCGGCGTATTTCCATTGGGGTCCGTCAGGTCAAAAATTTGTTTGGCAGCGGGCTTCTTGGCCAGAATCAAGGTGTCAGCGAAGGAGATTTTCACTCCAAGTCCTTGGGCTGCAAAGGAATCAAATCCAAGGGGCGTGGCCTCCTGGAAGGTTTCAGCCGTTCTGATCAGGTTTTGGGCACTCAACGCGGCAGCGGTGTCTGCCGTGGACGTACCAACATAACCAGCCCCCACAAATCCACCCGAGGCCAAGAGCGTGCAGGCAACTGCCATGCTCAACTGATAGGGCCGTGATTTGCCTGGTGAAAACTTCACTCGGTGGTCCCCCGCTTCCTTGCACAAGATAGTGATGAGCATACGCCGCATCCTCAGAAGCAAACAGCGTTTTTACAAAAAACACAGATTTCATCGGCGAACGTTATTTCTAACTACCCGCACAAATGTTATGCATATCACACTGTAGATCATCTTCGTCCTTGCTGCACTTATGAAGCTCACGGGGGACTTTTAAGACGAAAATGTGTTTCGCGTTACACCACCTAAGATCCGGCGCTGCGAATGATCCGCCGCGTCACGGCGACAGCGATGGCAGCCGTGCGATTGTCCACACCCAATTTGTCGTAGATGTGCACCAGGTGCGTTTTCACAGTTGCCTCGGAGATAAAGAGGGCTTTGGCAATGGCCTTGTTGCTCATGCCCGTGGCCAGCAACTCCACCAGTTCCACTTCCCTGGCGGATAGGACAGGGGCAGGGTTGCGGATTCTACCCATGAGCCGGGCAGCAACTTCAGGGGCCAAGGCCGTTTGCCCTGCGGCCGCGGACTGCACGGCTCCTCGAATCTGTTCGGGCGGGGCATCCTTGAGCATGTACCCGCTTGCCCCGGCCTCTACGGCAGCCAGAATGTCGGAGTCTG
Organism: Arthrobacter glacialis; assembly: GCF_002909415.1. Classification (NCBI taxonomy): domain Bacteria; kingdom Bacillati; phylum Actinomycetota; class Actinomycetes; order Micrococcales; family Micrococcaceae; genus Arthrobacter; species Arthrobacter glacialis. Next base: position 279,875 of record NZ_PPXB01000005.1, read on the forward strand.
TATCGTAAGTGGTCAAAATCAGGACAGGCGGCGCATCCGGCAACGCCTTGATCGCCCTGGTGGCGCTGACCCCGTCCATGCCAACGCCCATTTGCAAGTCCATGAGCACCACATCCACGGGTTCACCCAAGGTGTGCAGGCGTTCCACTTCCTTCACGGCGGCAGCTCCCTCTGGCGCTTCCGCTACGACTGTGAAGCCCTCGAATTCGGTGAGCATGGCGCGCAGTCCGGCACGTACCACAGGGTGGTCATCCACCAATAAAATGCGGATCTCGCTCATGCGCTCTCTCCCTGCGTGCCGCTGCCTTCCAAGGGCAGCCGGATGGCCACCACAGTTCCTTCACCCGGAGCCGACTCGACCGTCAGGGTTCCGTGTTGCGCCTCCACCCGTTCACGCAGGGACCTCAAGCCAAAGCCGCTCCCGTCCGCCCGGGCCGCCACAGTGTCCGCAAGCCTTTGGGGCTCAAAGCCACGGCCGTCGTCGTACACGTCAAGGGTCACTTCGCTGCCCAGAAAGGCCAGACTGACGACGGCGGACTTGGCGTGGGCGTGTAGCCAGACATTGGCCAGGCTCGCCTGGGCGGCGCGCAGAAGGGTCACCTTGAAAGGTTGCGGCAGGTCGATGGGTTCGCCGTCGAGGCGGAAGCTGCACCGCAACGATCCGCCGCGCACGGCTGCCTCCTGCTGGGTTTTTGCGCACAGCCGGGACAAACTCTCCGCCAAGGAAGTTTCGGCCAAGGCGGGCGAGGACAGTCCGCGCACGAAGTTCCTGGCCTCCGCCAGATTTTCAGCCGCGGTGGCTTCCACCATGGACAAACTTTCCTTGGTGGATTCCTGGTCGCCCGTTTCCAAACTGCGCAACGCCGCGCGGGAGACCAAAATAATGGAAGAAAATCCCTGAGCCAGGGTGTCGTGGATTTCCCGTGCCAGCCTGGCCCGTTCGGCCAATACGCCGGCCTCGTGCTGGGTGGCGGACAGCTCGGCACGGGTGCGGCGCAATTCCTCGGCGGCCTGGCGCTGATTTTCGCCCTCCTGGTACAGAAGCCTGTACGCCTTGGATGTCGCCACGGCAAATGTTGCACCGAAAACCGGCCCCAGAATCACTGGCAGGGGCGGTGTGCTGGATCCCGTGGAAATCCATTGGGCCACGATGACCCCGGCCGTCATGGCCACCACTGCGCAGAGTCCAGCCCAGCGGGGCAATAGGTGCAGGTGAAGGAAGAACAAAGGGAAGGCCAGCCAGGAGAATTCCACCGAACCAATCATGAGCACGGCCCAGAGCGCAGTGATCGCCGCCAGCCACAGGACGGCAAAACGCCGAGGGTTGCGGGCTATGGCGCCAACTGAGAATCTCTTCTCGGCCACGGTGCCCAGCAGGTAAACCACTGCCAACAACAGGGCCAAGGTCAGGAACAAATACCTCAAGTGGTGCCCGGATTCCATGGCGAGCAGGCGAACCACGCCAACGCCCAACAGCACGGCAAAGCCAACATGCAAGGTGACGCGCAGGAATCGAAGAATGGTTCCACTTGTCACGGGCGGGGCTTCCACGGCAGACATGTCACCAGCTTAGGCGCTGGGACCCGCCAGCAGGTCAACCAAATGGTTGAGTCCGAGTTCATCCTCCTGGCAGTTGCGAGATCAACCAAGACCGCGATGGAAGTGCCCCCCATTCGCAGGACAGTGGAAGTACCAGCCAAATCTCCTTCACAAGAGCCCGCATCGAATGGGCATATGAAAGAAGTCGCACATGTTCCTCGCCATCAGAGATATCCGTTTTGCCAAAGGCCGGTTTGCCCTCATGGGCGCCGTGGTGGCGTTGATCAGTCTGCTGCTAGTTCTACTCTCCGGCCTCACCGCGGGTCTGGGCAACCAGTCCACCTCCGCCGTGGCCCAACTTGGCGAGGAAACCGGCAACGCCGTCGGCCAGCTGGTGTTTGGTGCCCCTGCCGAGAACGATCCCAAGATTTCCTTCACCGAAAGCCAGGTCACGGCAGACCAGCTAAACATGTGGGCGGCGGAGGCCGGCGTGGGCTCAGTAGTGCCCCTGGGTATCAGCCAAAGCCGATTTCAGGGCGCCGGCGACAGCAAAGGCATTGCCAACGTAGCCGTGTTTGGTGTTGGCGAACCGGCATCGGGCGGGAATGGCGCCGGAGCCGGGATCGCGCCGGCGGCCATCAGCGACTCAACAGTGGTCATTGGCGAAAGCGTGGCCAAGGAACTCTCCCTCTCAACCGGCGACCCCGTGACCATTGCCGGCACGGAGCTGTTGGTGACGGGGATCGTGCCCGACCAGTGGTATTCACACAGCTCGGTTGTATGGACCACACTGCCCACGTGGAAGAAGGTGGCACACCTCAGCGACCCGGACCAGTTGGCAACAGTGCTGGCCGTGACCTTTGAGAAGGGCGCCACGGTGGACATCGACGCCGCCAACGCAGCAGCCGGCACCATCAGCACCACGCGCAGCGGATCGTTTGCCGGCCTGGGCGGGTACAAGAGCGAGAACGGCTCGCTGATGATGATGCAGGCGTTCCTGTACGGAATTTCAGCCCTTGTCATCGTGGCATTCCTGACAGTGTGGACAGTTCAGCGCACCCGCGACATTGCCGTATTGAAGGCCATGGGAGCCTCAGGGAGCTACCTTCTCCGCGATGCCCTGACCCAGGCGACGTTGGTGCTGCTCGCCGGTGCGGGCCTGGGCGGTCTCATTGGGGTGGTGGGCGGCATCCTTGCCGGACAGGCAGCGCCGTTCCTGCTAACCCCAGCAACGACGTTGCTCCCGGTTCTTGGCATTGTGGCGCTGGGCCTGGCTGGCGCGGCATTGGCCGTCCGCAAGGTCACCCGGGTTGACGCCATGATCGCCCTCGGCGGGAACTAGTTTCCACCTGCTCCCCATTTGTGGGTCGCAAGCGACCCACAAATGGGGCCCCTCGCAGGCGTGGGCCCAACCAATTCCGCCCGCCCTCTCCTTTCTTTCTCTCTTACTTGCTAAGGAATCCCCCATGACTGCACTGAATCTGATCAACGTGACGCTGCAATACCCCGATGGTGAGGGGCTCATGACGGCCTTGGACACCGTGAATCTCGCGGTCCATCCTGGCCAATTCATTTCCTTGGTGGGCCCCTCGGGCTCCGGAAAGTCAAGCTTGTTGGCCGTGGCCGCCACCTTGATCAAGCCCACATCGGGTCTGGTCATGATTGACGGTGTTGATGCTACGGCCTTGCGTGAGAAGGAACTGGCCGCCTTGCGCCGGGACAAAGTAGGCATCATCTTCCAGCAGCCCAATCTCTTGGCCTCGCTCACGGCAGCCGAGCAACTGATCATCACAGACCACCTGCGCGGGAAGTCGTTGCGCGCGGCAGCTGTTCGAGCCAATGAGCTGCTGGAGATGGTGGGCCTTGCCGACTGTGCCAAGAAGCGCCCGCATCAGCTCTCGGGCGGCCAGAGGCAGCGGGTCAACATTGCTCGTGCCCTCATGGCACAGCCAAAGGTTTTGTTGGTGGATGAGCCCACGGCGGCCTTGGACCATGAACGCAGTGCCTCCATTGTGGGGCTGTTGCGTGAGGTCTGCGACCAGTTCAACGTGGCAACCGTCATGGTCACCCATGACACAGAGTTCGTTCCCCTGACTGATGCCGTTGCCACCATGCTCGATGGCGCTCTTACGGCTCCTGTCCCGGCAATGGAGACTGCCTCCGCCCGCTAGGGGCCACGGCGCACAGCCACTAATTCCCGGCAATGCAATACCATGAAGGAAACTCTTCTGTTAGACCAGCGCGATCGGAGCCACCTTCATCATGAAACGCCTTGCAGCCCTCACCGGCAGCCTTCTCCTTGCTTTGACCATCTCCTCCTGCGGCGCCGCAACGGGCCCCGTTGGCACGTGGGGAGAGGGCTACAAGACTGACAAGTTGCCGTATTTGGAGCTTGCTCTGGGCCAGGAGCAGGATGCCAACAAGGCTGGTTTCCTGACGGGCAGCGATGGCTGCAACCGCCTTTCAGGCCAGTGGCTCATGCTCGACGGAGAACTCACCTTCCCGCAGATCGGTGGCACCCAGATGGCGTGCGAAGGCATGGACACCTGGCTGTCCAAGGCAGCAGGGGGCACCATCTCCGGCGACGTTCTGACGGTCACCGATGCCAACGGCGCAACCCTGGGCACGCTGGAACGACGCGGCTAGTCCCCGCGCCCTCCCCAAATACGGGGCTACGCCAAACTGACCCGCAGTAATCGCCGAAAAAACACGAATTTCCCTGTTTTTTCGGCGATTACTGCGGGTCAGTTGTTTAAGTTACAGGCCCAAGTCGGGGGCGGGCAGGCCAAAGGTATTCTTCAGGGCAGACTTGGCCGCAAGCCAGCCGGCCATGCCATGAACGGCCGGTCCCGGCGGCGTGGAGGCCGAACCCAAATAGAGCCCTTCCGCAGGCGTCCGCCAGGGATCAGGTGAGATCACGGGACGTTTGAGCAACTGCGCCATGGTCACCGCTCCGGAGCTAATGTCCCCGCCAATGTAATTGGCGTTGTAGTTGCCCACATCCTGCGCCGTTAGGGTGGTGCTGGCCAGGATAAGGTCTTTGAACCCTGGGGCGTATTTTTCCACGGAACGGATAATGTCCTCCGTGCAGTCCCGCGTGGACCCTGCCGGGACGTGCGTATAGGCCCAGAACGTATGCTGTCCGGCAGGTGCCCGGCTGTCGTCAATGACCCCCGCCTGAACGGCGAGAACATAGGGATTTTCCGGATGCCGCCCCGCCAATACCTCATTTTCAGCAAAGGCAATGGCCCTGCGGGTGCCGCCGAGATGGAGGGTAGGTGCGTTGCGTAGTTCCGGCGCTGTCCACGGCACTGGTCCGGAAAGCGCAAAATCAACTTTGCACACTCCTGCCCCGTATTTAAATGATTCCAACTGGCGTATATATCTGGTCGGTAATGCATCGCTTGCCATGGTGGCCAGTGCCCGGGGCGTGACATCGCAGATGACGGCCCTTGCTCCCGTGGCATTTTTCAGACCGGCCACACTGACAACACGGTGGCTTACCTCAATCTGGCCGCCGTGGGTCAGCAGGTCATCCGCCATGGCCTGCGCAATGGCCTGCGAGCCACCACGGGGAACAGGCCAACCCGATGCATGGGCCAGCACCCCCAGCAGCATTCCCGCACCCGAGGCGGACAAGGAAGGCAGGCGGCCAATGGCGTGCGCGGCGACACCCGTCAGCATGGCCGGTGCAACATCTTCCTTGAACCCCATATTCCATGCGGGGGTTCCCTGCGCCAGCGTCCGCAACCCGTACTCAAGAACTGCCAATGGGTCTTTGGGTAGGCGCAACAGGCTCCCCTGGGTGAAATCAACAACGCCGTCCAGGCGCCGCAGCAGGGGTTTCATCAGGGCCTGCCAGGCACGACCGTCGGCACCAAGACCCTCAACTGTCCGCTCCAGATCGCGGTAGGCGATCCCTGCCCGGCCACCGTCCAGAGGGTGCCCGTAAGAGACTTCCGGCACCAGCAGCTCGATCCGCCGGCTCAGCTCAAAGGCCTTGAAAAACGGTGAGGCCAACGCCATCGGGTGAACGGCCGCGCATACGTCGTGCCGGAATCCGGGTAACGTCAGTTCGGCCGTTCTTGTGCCACCTCCGATGGACTCGGCGGCTTCGAAGAGGCGCACCGAGAGCCCGGCCCGGGCAAGCGTTACGGCGGCAGCAAGACCATTGGGTCCGGCCCCCACCACGGCTACATCTGTCATTGCAAAGACTTCTCCCCGCCCGTCTCTGCAGCGTCCTTTTCGGGACTACCCGTCTCTGCTGCATCGGACACGTCGGTCCGCGCACCAGTAACGAGGGCCCTTGTGGCAGCTGCGGGTGGATCCAACAGGACACCGCCTTGCGGGTCACCGCCAGCGCCACGGCGCACCACGTCGAAACCGGGGACGAACATGTCGCGAATGCACAGGCCAATGAGCGCGCATGTGGCAACGCCAGCTGCCAGTGCGGCCATCAGGAAATATGGTGCGTCAATGGCATGCTGGTCGCTGAGATTGCCCAATACCTTGCTGCGGAACAGCATCAGGGCAATGAAATGGGTGATGATGGCGGCTTGCCAAACGAGCACCGGGCGCCATCGCGGCAACGCCAAGGCCAGCAGCGGCACCAGCCAAACCGCATGCCACGGTTCGGTGGACTTGTTGACCACCATGAATCCCGCGGCCGCCACAAACATCAATTGGGCCATGCGGGGTTTGCGTGGGGTGTAGAGGGCCAGGGCAATCAGCCCAAACACCAGCACCACCAGGAGGATGGTGGCCAGTGTGTTGGTGGCCCCAACATCCAGCCCCGGCCATCCCATGCGCTTGGCCAGCAGGTTCATGCCGCCGTAAATCGACGACTCCGAGGGTTCACTGGCCAGCAAGTTCTTCAAATAATCCGGGAAGGCCGGCGGGTTCACCGCCATGATGGGGGCCAGCACCAGCAGCCAGGCAATGGCCGCAGCAGCAACCATCTCCAGCATTTTGGTGGTGTGGCCGGTTCTGATGCCCAGTAGCAGCAGGGCGAGCACAATGAAGATCACGTAGGGGGCGGCCAAGGCGGCAACGCCGAACACCGCTCCAGCCCAGAGTGTTTGCCTGCGGGCAAAGAGATAGATCGCCAACGCCACTAAGGCTGCGGCCCAGAAGTCCCAACTGACATAGGCGGTGAGGATGAGAACCGGGCTGGCAGCCACAAGGGCAGCATCCCAGACCCTGCGCCCGGCTGTGCGGGCCACAAGAACCACTGTGACCATCCACGCGACGGCGATCAATGCCGCGTTCAGATCAAAAAACGCCAGCTGGCGCAGCGCCCCGTCGCCCGAGCTACGGGTCAACCATGCAGTAATCCCGGCAATCCAGCCCGCCAACACAGGATGGTCGAACGGTGATCCCTGCGAAAAAAACGGAACCATGGTGCCCAATTTGTCGTCGACAAATGAATTTGGAAAAGCAGACCAGCACACCGTTGACTGCTGGTCTGGCGTGGTCCACCCGGCGGTCCGGCAATGGGATTTGGTCATCACGGCGATGATCGCGGAAACGGCTGTCATCAACACTAAGACCCGTTCCACGGTGAAGAAACCGGGGTTGGTGCTCCCCGGCGCCGTCCGCCTGCCCAACGGTCCGCCAACCGGCTCCGTCATGGTGCGCAGCAAGGAGTCGCTGCGTGAGGGCACAACTATGTGATGCCGGGGCTTTGTCCCCGGAGCCTGTGAATCCGCCATGATTACGAGCCTACTCGGTGTTGCCCTTTCAACCGGATTGCGTCACGACGGCGCTACAGGCCCCACTGTTCAACGGCCGGAGTCTTCTTATCCCAACCCAGCGTGCACACTTTGGCGGTGCCCAAAACAAAGTGGCGGCCCTGCCCCGCGGGCAGTCCCAGCCAACGCGCAGTCACGATGCGCAGGAAGTGGCCGTGAGCCACAAGCAACACGTTCGCCGGGGCTCCGTCGGGCCGCTGAACCGCACGCACACGCGCAACAATCGCATCGGCGCGCTCCGCCACATGGGAGAGCAGCTCGCCGTTGGGCACGCCATCATCCCAAATCAAGTACCCGGGGTTCTGCGCCCGCACCACTGCACTGTCAATGCCCTCGTAGTCGCCGTAGTCCCATTCGACGGCGTTCGGCTCCACCACGGCGTCGGGGAAGCCCACCAGGGCCGCCGTGCGGTGGGCACGTTGCAGCGGTGAGGAAAGCACCAGGTCAAAGTCGACGCCGGACAGTGCCGCCTGCGCGGAGCGGGCCTGCGCTTCGCCCTCGCTGGTCAACGGAATATCCGTCAGGCCCGTGTACTGCCCGCTGCGGGACCACTGCGTTTCGCCGTGGCGCAGAAGCCACAGTTTGGGGCCGCCAGGAATAGGAGGCTGCGGTGCCGGAATGTTCGGTGCCTGCGTGGTGCTGTTGCTCATTGTGATCCAGTCCAATCGGCGATTGTTAATTAGGCTTCAACGGCCGGCGCAGGCTGTGATTCAGGCTGCTCCGCCCACCACTGACGCAATACCTCTTCAGCTTTTTCGGCACCCAAGGGTCCGTACTCCATGCGCTGATCCAGCAGGAAGTTGTAGGCACGGCCCACCACCCTCCCCGGTTTGATGTCCAGCAAGGCCATGATGGCGCCACCGTCAAGGTCCGGACGGATGGAATCCAGCTCCTCCTGCTCAGCCAGCACCGCAATGCGTTCTTCCAAGTCGTCGTAGGCAAACGCCAGACGGTCGGCTTTACGCTGGTTGCGGGTGGTCACATCGGAGCGGGTCAGGCGGTGCAAACGCTCCAGCAGTGGCCCGGCGTCCGTCACGTAGCGGCGCACAGCTGAATCGCTCCAGCCGGCTTCGCCGTAGCCGTAGAAGCGCATGTGCAGCTCCACCAGGCGTGAAACAGCCTTGATGGAGTCGTTGTCAAAGCGCAGTTCCTTCATGCGCTTTGCTGTCAGCTTTGCGCCGGCAAGATCATGGTGGCGGAAGCTCACACCACCGCCGGGCTCAAAACGGCGGGTCTTGGGCTTACCGACGTCGTGCATCAGGGCAGCGAAACGCAGCACAAAGTCAGGGCCCGGAACGGCCCCGTCAGGCCCGCTCTCCAGGGATGCTGCCTGTTCCAGGACCTGCAGGGAGTGCTGGTAAACGTCCTTGTGCCTGTGGTGCTCATCGGTTTCCAACTTGAGCGCGGGAATTTCCGGCAGCACCAGATCGGCCAGTCCCGAGCCCACCAGGATGTCGACGCCGGCGCGCGGATGAGCCCCACAAATCAGCTTCACCAGTTCATCGCGAACCCGCTCGGCGGAAATAATGCTGATTCGTTCGGCCATCCCTGTCATGGCCGAAAGGACGTCCGGGTGCAGCGAGAAGCCCAGTTGCGAGGCAAAACGCGCAGCACGCATCATGCGCAGCGGGTCATCGGAGAACGAATCCTCCGCCTTGCCAGGGGTCCGCAACAGGCCCGCGGCTAGGTCCTCGGCACCGCCGAAGGGGTCCACGAGCTCCATGGCAGGCAGCCGCAGGGCCATCGCATTGACACTGAAATCACGGCGCTGCAGGTCCTCTATCAAGGAGGTGCCAAAAGCCACAACGGGTTTACGCGACTGCGGGTCGTACGCCTCGGCACGGTACGTGGTGACCTCAATGAGCAAGACTTCTTTATTGCTGTTCCGCTTGCGGAAACCAATGGTGCCGAAATCCCGGCCCATTTCCCAGTGTGAATCCGCCCATTTCTTGGCTACCTGGAGTATTTCATCGGGTGTGGCGTTCGTGGTGAAATCCAGATCAGGCGATATGCGCCCTAAAAAGAGGTCGCGAACGGGTCCACCCACAAGAGAAAGCTCGTAGCCTGCGTCAGTGAAGAGACGTCCCAGCTCAAGAACCACCGGGTCAAATTTTGAAGTATCGGCCACCAAATTCATAGTCCCTTAAGAATGCCAGACTTTTCCCGCCACGCGCTTGCCCTCACGCCGCCATGAGTTTGGGCGCCATCGAAAACTACGGATCCGTGGCTGTCATCATCCGTGCACAAAGATAGCTAGAGTGGACTCCATGGTTCACCCAGTGCCGCGCGCGCCCAAGAGGAACCCGTTGCCAACGGCTATGGGTCCGCTGGTTGTGCCCGCAGCACCGAGCGCCCCGAGCCAGCTGCCCACTGTTGAGGAAGTCTCCGCCGGCGGCGTGGTTGTTCAGATGCACGACGGCGTCCCCCGGGTTGCGATTATTGCCCGCATCAACCGCGGTGGCCGGCTGGAGTGGTGCCTGCCCAAGGGTCATCCCGAAGGCCAAGAGACGCATGCCGAAGCTGCCGTGCGCGAGATTGAAGAAGAAACAGGTATTGCCGGGGACATTTTGGCAACCCTTGGCAGCATTGACTACTGGTTCACTGTCAGCGGGCACCGGGTCCATAAAACTGTTCACCACTTCTTGTTGCGCGCCACGGGCGGTTTTCTGACCATTGAAAATGACCCCGACCATGAAGCAGTGGACGTGGCCTGGGTACCCTTGAATGAGCTGGCCAAGAAGCTCTCCTTCCCCAATGAACGCCGCATCAGCGATTTGGCCCGCGAACTGCTCCCCGAATACTTCTAGCCACCACCGTGGCTGTGCGCTGTCAGCACTCTTGAAGCGGGCAGTGAGATGATGGGAACGATGTCTAACGAAGAACGGGTCAATATCCCGCCAAAACCCACTGCTGCGCCACGAGTGTCCCTGCTGCAAACCATAGCCCCGAGCAATATGGAGACCATGCCGCAGTCTGCAATGCAGGCGCCGCCAACGCAGTCGCAGCCCGTGGTTAGCCAGCAAAGCAAGAACACCATACCGTCGAGCGCCGCCCGCTCCAGCGCGTCGATGGCGATCGGCACACTTGCCTCGCGCATCCTTGGCTTCATCAAGGCCATCGTGCTCGGCATCGCGATCGCCAACTCCACTGTTGGAAACATCTTTGAAGGCGCCAACTACCTGCCGAACCTGATCTTCTTGATGCTTGCCGGCGGTTTGTTCAACGCGGTGCTGATCCCGCAGATCGCCAAGGCAAGCAAACAGCCTGACAAGGGCACAGATTTCATCTCCCGGCTCTTGACCCTGGGTGTCATTGGCCTCCTGGCGCTGACATCTGTTGTCATGCTTTTGGCCGCTCCCATCATGGGACTGTCCACGTCCTTCACGGGCAAGAACCTGGAATTGGCCATCACCTTTGGCCTGTTCCTGCTGCCGCAGATCTTCTTTTACGGCTTGTTTTCCCTACTGGGCCAGGTTTTGAACGCCCACAACTCCTTCAAGGCCTATGCCTGGGCCCCTGTCGTCAACAATGTGGTGGCGATTGCCGGCCTGCTGGTGTTCATCCTCGTGGCAGGCAGTGCGACCACTAGCCCGCACACGGTGGACAACTGGACCGCAGGCCAAACGTGGATGCTGGCCGGAACGGCCACGCTGGGCATCGTGGCGCAGTCGGCAGTGCTGCTACTGCCCGTTCACCGACTGGGCCTAAATCTGCGTCCCAAGTTCGGCTGGAAGGATTCCGGCCTGGGAGCTGCCGCCAAGGTTGCCGTGTGGACCATGGGCACCATGGTCATTGGCAATCTGAGCTTCATCATCATCTTGCGCGTCGCCACCATCCCTGCCGGAGGCGATGGAGGCGCCGATTCCGACGCCACCATTCCCGGCATTCTGGTGCTGAACCGCGCCACCGAGCTGTACATCATGCCGCACTCCATCATTGCCCTGTCCATTGCCACCGTGATGTTCACGGCCATGTCGCACGCCGCGGCCAGCAGAGACATGTCGGGTCTGCGCACTTCGTTGGCCGGGGCGCTGCGCACCACCGGCATGGCCACTGTATTCGCTGGAATTGCCTTGGTGGTGCTCTCAGGCCCCTTCGGCATGCTCTTCGGCGGCGGCACGGAAACAGTGGGCCGTCACATTGCCATCACACTTTCCATCCTGGCCATTGGCGCACCGTTCTACAGCATTAACTTCATCCTCAACCGGGTTTTTTACGCGCAGGAGAATGCCAAGACCCCGTTCATCATCCAATGCATCATGGTCTGCATTGGCTTGGGCGGGGCATTGCTGGCAAGTCTCCTGCCGCAGGAGTTCATCATTTACGGCCTTGCAGCCAGCTACACCGTTAGCAATGTTCTGGGCCCCGTTGTCAGCCACCTGTTCCTGCGGGCCAAGCTGGGCGACTACGGCGGTGGCCTCATTGTCCGTGCGCACATGCGCTTTCTGGCGGCGGCCCTGGCCGCAGGAATTGTCGGAGAGTTGACCCTCATGCTCTTTGGCGGAACCGTGGCCGGAGGGTTTATGTGGAGTTCCATTCCCGCCGCGGCAGTGACTTTGGCAGTTGTGGGCACCATCATGGCTGTGGTCTACATCATGATCCTTAAACGTATGCGCGTGCACGAAGTTGATGCGCTGCTCAATCCGCTGATCAGCAAGGTTCGTAGTCGCCTGCCGTCAAGGTAGCTGGAAGTATCTGCGGCCAATCGAGCCGCAACCACGGAACATGCAGTGTTTTCCGATAGAATCAGTCAAAATATGGCTTTGTGCGCATTACCCGCCGAAGCCACCGTGTTTGTAAGAGGAGGATTTGGTGCCACAACCCATCGACGTGGGCTCCATCCTTGGCGGCCGTTACAAGGTTACTGGCCGTATCTTGGCTTCTGCCGAGAACGACGTCATTTTGGATGGCCTTGACCAGGTTCTCAACAGGCCTGTCAGCATCCTGGTTTCGGCTGTTGACAACTCAGCCAACCTGACGCAAAGTGCCCGTGAGGTTGCCATTGGGACACGTGTGTCCGGTGTCTCCATCCTTGATCTGGGTGTCCAGGATCAAGCCACCTACCTCATCGCAGCCAGAACCTCGCCGGCGGAATTGCTGGACCTTGTTGTCCCCACAGATGCTGTGGAGCAGGTCTACCAGGAGCCGTTCTTCACAGATACCCTCGGCACTGAAATCTTTGGCAAGGCACGCGACGCTGCTCCCGTGAGCAGCGCCTACGTGTATGAGGACAATTCGCCCATGACACCGGCGCACCCCTTGCCTCCCGTCCGGCAAACACCCGCCCCCACACCGCCCACGGCGGCTGTGGCAGCTGCGGCGATTCCCGCCGTCGAGCCTTCCTCTCCCGCCCCGGGAACCCCGTCCAAGGTGACCTTGTGGGATGAGGACGACTACGGATTTATCAATGAGGACCATGAGGAAACCGTGGCCCAGGAACGCCGCGCGGGGACCTTCCCGGCGGCGGCGCGCCAGGCGAGCAATGACTACGTCGCCGATGATTTGCTTGACGAGGACGACGACGACGACAGAAACGCTCCCCGGATCAGCGGGCGCTTGCTGACCGGTGCCATTGTGAGTGTTTTGCTCATCGGTGCACTTATTTTTGCGCTCCAACACATTGGCACTTTGTTTAACGGTTCCAGCAATCAGGCCGGCACCAGCTCCTCAGCTACGCCGCCCCCCACTGAGGCACAATCCCCCTCCGCGGCGCCGGTGCCAGCTGCTGTTGCCCCCGTCATCAAGGGCCTGACTGACATCACCACCTATGCACCCGGCGTGCAGAACTACGGTGAAGCGTACTTCCCCCGCCTCAAGGACGCCATTGACGGCAACAAGGGCACCTACTGGCCCACCGTGGAGTTCTCCAATGCCGACTTCGCCAACCTCACTGAGGGCGTTGATTTAGTGGTTGAACTCGCGGAGGAATCCACCATCAGCTCCGTGACCATCAATCAACTAGCTGGATCGGGTGGGCAATTCAACATCCTGACCAACAGCAAGCCCGAGATCGCTGGTGCCACCAAAATTGGTAGCGGCTCCTTTAGCTCCCCCGACTTCACGTTGAAGGCGGCCCCCGGCGTCAAGGCAAAGTATGTCATCATCAGCTTCACGGAGTTGCCCAAACTCCAGCCATTCGTGACCTACCCCTTTGGGTTGAAGATCACCGAGATCAGCATTAGTTAGCCGCTGGCATTCCCCCACGTCCGCGTGAGAGGAATAACCGCGCCCCCATGCCGGTTGTGGATAGCGAAGGTCCCATTGAACCGCCACGCCGCGGTCAGTCAAAGTAGGAAGAGGAACACTCACCCGTGAGCACGCAAGCTACCCCCGCAAGCGATGTCCGTGATGTCATCATCGTAGGTTCTGGTCCCGCAGGTTACACCGCGGCGATCTACACCGCCCGTGCGGATCTGAAGCCGCTCATGATCGCCGGTTCCGTTACCGCAGGCGGCGAGCTCATGAACACTACAGAGGTGGAGAACTTCCCCGGCTTCCCCGAAGGCATCATGGGTCCGGATCTCATGGAGAACTTGGGCCAGCAGGCTGAGAAGTTTGGCACCGAGGTGATGTACGACGACGTGACTTCCGTTGAGTTGGAAGGCACCATCAAGACTGTAACCCTGGCCGACGGCCAGGAATTCAAGGCACGCACCGTCATCATTTCCACCGGCTCCGCCTACCGCGAGCTAGGTGTTGAGGGCGAAAAGCGTCTTGTTGGCCACGGGGTGAGCTCCTGCGCCACCTGCGACGGCTTCTTCTTCAAGGGTCACGATATTGCCGTTATTGGTGGTGGCGATTCCGCCATGGAAGAGGCAATCTTCCTGACCAAGTTTGCGGATTCCGTGACAGTGGTTCACCGCCGCGACACGCTGCGTGCCTCCAAGATCATGGCCGATCGCGCCCTGAACCACCCGAAGATCAAATTCATCTGGAACTCGGAGGTTGTTGGCGTTGACGGCGAGGCCAAGGTTACCGGCATTCGCTTGAACAACCTGGTCACGGGTGAGAAGAGCGAGCTTGCTGTCACAGGCGTATTCGTTGCCATAGGCAACGATCCCCGCGTCGACCTGGTCAAGGGAGTTTTGGACCTGACCGGAGCCGGCACCATTGCCGTTGAGGGCCGGTCTTCCAAGACCAGCCTGCCGGGTGTATTTGCCGCCGGAGACGTAGTGGACCCCACTTACCGCCAGGCCATCACGGCCGCGGGCTCGGGATGTGTTGCCGCACTGGATGTGGAACACTTCCTGGCCGATCAGAATTCCTAAGAGAAAGTAGTTCACCATGAGTAATGCCAAGAGTGCAACGGACGCAACATTTGCCGAAGACGTATTGAACTCCGAAAAGCCTGTCATTGTGGATTTCTGGGCTGAGTGGTGTGGCCCCTGCCGCAAACTTGGTCCTATCCTGGATGAGATTTCAGTTGAGTACGCGGACAAGGTTGACGTCGTTAAGGTCGACGTCGATGCCAACCCCGCCATTTCCGCGAAGTACGGAATTACCTCCATCCCGGCCGTGTACCTGTTCAAGGGCGGCGAGGTAATCGGCTCCGTCATTGGGGCCCGGCCGAAGCAGTACTTCGAGAAGGAATTCTCCGGAGTACTGAGCTAGTCAGTTGCTGCGCCCCATAATGGGGTCGCAGCGATGAATTCTTCTTGAAGGGTGTGGACCGGACATTGTCCGGTCCACACCTGTTTAACGGGTCATTTCCACTTCTCCCAGATTGATTCTAAGCTCCAGAAAGTTGTGGCCTATCCCCGTTGGACACCGCATTCTTCGGCCCAAAATCCGGTTTCACGTGAAACGCTGTGCCCATCACGGCCTGTAGTTGCCGTGTGCCACTCCATCCTTCGGGCACTTGCGTTGATTCAGGGGATTCACTCGCATGGAGATGAGCTGAAAATTAAATAGAACTTTTGTTTGGGAAAGTAAAGAGTCCTATTGATATTTGGGTACATGCCAACTAGACTTATGGTATGGGCGGTTCAGTGAATTTCCCGGATGGCTGGGAAGGTTCATCCACCACAGCGGCTGTGGCGGAACTGGTGGCTGGGATCGTTCTTCCCTCCATTGAACCGCTGGCTACTGACATGGCAGCCGTGTCCTCGTTGCCCCGCCTGCCATCCTTGAATCGTGGACCGGACGGCACCGGGGTTGCCCCCTCGCAGTTGGCCTTGGTGCAGGCGTTCATGGATGAGTGTGTGGGGATAGTGGCTGCGTTTAACGCCCTGCAGAACCGGGCTGCCGCGTCCCTGGCCACAGTGTTGGAACGCTTCGCCACTGCTGCAGAGGCCGAGCGCAGGCTCCTGGGGTTGGACGCTTGGCAGAACGAGGTGTCCACGGCCGGGACCAATGCTGAGATTGCAACGATCCTGGGCATCAGTGAGGCCGCCGCCAACGGCCTGGTGGACCATTCCACTGTCATGGTCCGTGAGCTGCCGGCCACGCATGAACGCCTGGCCAGTGGGGAGTTGGGATGGCCGTACGCGGTGATCATTGCCGAGGAAACCACCCTGTTGCGCAACAATAACCTCCCAACGGACGGTGTCACCGAGTACGAGACCTTGTTGCTGGAGAAGGCCCGGGATTGTTCCCTGAACAGTTTCAAGGACAAGGCCCGCCGGCTCCGCGAACGTCTCCACCCCGAGAGCATCCCCGCCCGCACCCGCGACGCCTGCCGGCGCCGGGCCCTGAGTGTCAGCCGCGCGCATGACGGCATGTACTGGCTAAGCCTGTACGCCCCGGCAGCCACGATCGAGGGCATCTGGGACCAATGCACCCTCACCGCCCAAGCTGCCCAAGGCCCCCACGAACCCCGCACCCTGACCCAACTCCGTGCCGACGTCGCCGCAGCGCTGCTCCTGAACCAGTCCCTGTCCCGGAACAACATCCACACCCCACCAACCCCCACCAGCGGAACTCCCTACTCCGACGGCTGGGGCGCCACCGCCGCTGGCAACGCGGACGTCCACGGTAGTAGCCTCGGCAACAGCCAGGATTGCGGCCAAGCCACTGACAGCAGAGCAGACATGGGCTTTCCTTCAACAGCTGTCCGAGTCCCTGAAACATCTCCGATTGCTGATCCAAGGTTCATTCAGATCGAGACTGATCCGTGCGCTGGAGCACCCTTCCCGGATACTGACACCGGCCGCTACAGGATCCCTGGCACCAGCATTCCCGTTTTTGAAGACCCCGACTATCAGGACCCGGGCTTCAAGGATCCCGACGATCGCAGTCACCCCGATTGGCATCCCAACGCCACACCTCCACCCCTGATACCAGCCACAGCCACGGCCACAGAAGCTGACCGCACAGCATACCCTCCCCGGGTTGATGATGCTCAGTGGCCCTCTGGCATCAATGATGCAGCGGACTATTGTGGGATTGACGGGCCGCCCATGCCCCGGGCCACTGTGTTGGTGACCGTCCCGGCACTGTCGTTGTTGGGGCACATTAATGCCCCGGCCGTGTTGGAGGGGTACGGGCCGATCAGTGTTGAGGTCGCCAATCGACTGCTGGCCGGGTCCACCAGTTTCTACCGGGTTTTGACCGACCCCATCAGCAACGAACCCCTGGATCTTGCCCCGGACACGTACCGGGTGGGCAAGGCCATGCGGCTCATGCTCCGCGGCCGGGATCACTACTGCCAATTTCCAGGCTGCACCGCCAAGGCGTCTCTGGCCGAACTCGACCACATCCTGCCGTGGGAGAGCGGCGGGAAAACCGCCGCGGGCAACCTTGAATTTTTGTGTAAACGCCACCACCTGGCCAAGCACTTCAAGGACGGCAAAACCCGCTCCGGGCAGGTCCGGGAGCAGCAACGACCGGAACGGCGGGCCCTGAAACTCCGCGGCTGGACAGCCGTCATGACCGAGAGCGGCCGGCCCAGCTGGATCTCACCCTCCGGCCGGTACCACCCACCCCAGCCCCTGGAAACCCAGCCCGCCAGCTACCCCAAATGGCTCAAAAAGAACATCCAGCAACGCCTCGACGCCCTGGGCTGGGATGAGGACCCCTTCAGCCAACTGAACGAAAACGAGATCATGGCCATGGACTTTGAAGAAGACTACGGCACCCACCCCCTGCCCGAACCACCCGCTTGGGCCTTCCCTGACAACCATGAAGCCCAACAACAATGCAATGAGCAGGCCGCACAACGCGACCTCAACGGACCACACGAGGAATAACACCCCGAAACGCCCACAGCGCCCATACCCAATTATTTGCAGATCGCAGCTGATGGACTTCTAGCCCAGCCCGCGGCACTCACATCACGCCATGGTCCTGGACACCTAGCCGTGACTGGGCGCCCCTCAAGAATCGGCAAAGAGTAGTCCCAAACGGGCCCCGCTCCTGCCCGTGTTTCACGTGAAACAGAGACGCCTGCCAGCCACGGAATCAGTGGCTGATGTCGTTCGAGAGTTGTACTCGGAGTGAGGTGCGGAGTCTTGGGATGAGGGATCCATGTTTCAGCTTCCGTCAGTTGCGTTGTGTGGCCCCGGAGCCCTCATTGTTGGCTCAGCATGTATGCAGTGGACACCGCTGAACTAGTTAAGGCGACTGTTCAAGCACCCCGCCCGAACCCCCAATGGCCCCTTGGCATCTGTACAAGTTGGAAGTGACTGCCTCGATCTCAGGCCAGCCAACCCACCAGCCAGAATTGCCAGAGAACTCACCCAAGCCACATCGGCCAGTGTCAGAAGCTTGACTGCCATCTGGGTATCGAAAGGCATGGGGCATGACGAAGTCGCCAACTATCGGCATCATCTGCGATTTCCAACAGCCTGCCTAAGTGTCTCCCATCGGGAGTCCCGCCGTGGGGGCTCGCCCTCGTTTGGTTCATCAGCGGCGGGTGCCGGCCAGTCATCTGGTTGTTTCACGTGAAACTTCGATGCCGGCTGCCCGTCTGATTACCTTTCCGACAGTCGAGTCCCCGGGGGACTTCCCATCGACCAATTTCCGCATGACCCCTCGCCAGTATTGACAACGAGCATGTATGGGCCCGCACCTATGCTGGCTTCGAAAGAGCTCAAAGTCGCATCGTCATTCATCTGCACCCCTTCCCCATCGACGTCCACACAAGTACATCGTCCTGCACGAAGCCTCTCAACCGGCAGGCGATGAATCCCCCCACCACAGAAAAGTTGGTGCCGCGGAGCGTTCCGCGGCGAAAAGCACCGGCGCGATCCTGGCTGCGCACCGAGTCGGAGCGTGATCTTACGGCCGGAGGCGATACCCATGAACACGACCCCATTTTCAACTGTGCTCGTCACTTCGACGACGGGCTCCAACCAGCGGAGGTCCGAGCAGGATCAGCCGCAGCTCGACGCCACTACCGGATCCGCGCCGCCAGAAAGCGAGCGTTGGTCCTCGGTGGTGGCGGACGGCTCCTGAGCAACGCGGCGCGCTGCCGTCGCCGCCCGGCTTCCCAGTCAGCGCTGGCCGCAACGCACCGCACTCATCACGGCGGTCAATTCCCACACTGGTCAACCGGTGGTGTTAGACCGCGAGAACGGAGTCGAGCCAGCTACGGGCGGGTGCTGTAGTCGCCCCCTTCGGCGGCAGAACGTGGCATCCGCTGGACGGGGGGCATGCAGCTCGAAGAACTGCGCGCAGGCGGCAGCAGCGTCGAAACGATCATCCTGGACGGCAACCCCGGGGAGATGTTCGGCGCCAATGCGATGGCTCTGTCGATGCGTCCGGCCCCTGATGCAGGCTCGTTCGGCCGTCTTCACGAACTCGGTGTGGAGCTCGTGAGTCAACAGTTCGATCCAGGTCGAGCGGCGGTTGCCTACCGGGTCGTCGAGACAGACAAGTTCGCCCGGTGGTGTCGCGGCTGCGGATGCCAGGCTGAGCGGCGCGACAGCATGACCCCGCGGCCGGTGCATTAGCGGCCGGGTTGGCTCCCGAGGACATTGTCGATCGTGATCCGTCCCTGTCGCTGCAGCGGTTGTGGGCGTGTGTGGCGCCAGGACACTGGCGGACTGCCGAGCCGCGGGCTCGGCATTTCATGGAACACGGGGAACGACACGGTGCTGGCTGTGGGCATACATGCATTGATCCAGGGCCCACACCGGCTCGGTGGTGTGCACTTGATTGGCGCCGCCGTGTCCAGCAACCCATCTGTGGAAACCGCGGCCGCAAGCCCACTCCGCTCCATGCCGCGCAGCGCACCCTCCACACCAGCGCCATGCGGATCGTCGAGAAGTGCCAAGTCTGTCTCGCGGCCTTTCTCTCTGTCTCGCAGCATGTCGAGGTCGTGGCGACCTGCGCGACCTACTACCACTGCCTCGTCGGCCGGCCCTCAAGCAACGTGCCACGGACGTCCTTGGCGGACTCGCACACCTCCGCGGACACTCCTCACGGATCCGGATCCTAAGGAACTACACGGCATGCCCGTTGTTCGAAGCCGGTGGATTAAGACCCCGACAACACCCTCGATTGCGACTAGCCCCTATTGCCTTGCCTCTCACCACGATGCATAGTCCCTCAGTACAACTGTCGGACTTTGGCGTCGACACCAGCCGCATCCAAGATTTACGGGCCTGCGCATGGCCGTCTTCCCGCGGGAGAGTTTCCGGTCCAATGGGATTACAGGGTGCATCCGCTCGCTGAGGTGTGGAGCGCCAACCACAACTCTTCCGCTGCGCAGTGACACATCGGCGCTCCGACCACCAGTCACTGATCTAGTGCGTTGCAGGCCTTGCTTTCGTCACCAAGCATGCACAGAAGAATTCGGGCCGTTTCATCTTCCCGAAGACCATCCCAGCCGCCCGGTGTCACGCGTTTTGATGCGACCGCGCGGCTCTTGCGGTGGCACCTTCGACAAATACCCCACGCTTTTTTCACAAGGCACTCCCCCTGCAGCATCCATATTGCTATGGTGCACTGCCGAACCACGTAACTCCCTGTCCAACACCTGAAATAGCTGCCACGCACTTTGACTGGATGACCAGGAGAACGTTCAGACTGCAGGGGTCATTGGAAGTGGGTTTTAGTTTCAGGCAGGCAAGCGGAGGATGGGTCAATCCGGACGGACAATCGGTACCGGCCATGCTTGGAATTGATGTCTGGCTTCCACCCTGGTGGAACGTTCACTTTGACGAGACCACCTCACCCGAGATCACGGCAGCGGTCATCACCAAAAGAATCCAGGCCAGTGGCCAGTCGCCAAGACTTGCCCGATGTGCTCCTTGCCAAAGGAATCCTTGATCGACATCGTCGTCCTCGTTGGGCACGATGGGTTGTTTGCCGGACGCTGGGCAATGCCGGGACAACCACACCTGGACAGCCCAAACCTACTGCGGTCCACTCCCCGCAATATGGCGGGCAGTGGAATCCACGGGACCGCTCCGCTGTAACCTCCCTGACCTTCGTCAAGACAGGGCGTCTGCTGCACCGCACTGCGTGCCTGACCAGGCTGGGCCCGGCACTGGTGCAGCTCGTCGGCTCATTAGCCAATAATTGGAGGGAATCCAGTCCAAGAGAAATGCGGGTCATGCTTGTGGCCCATGGAAGCGACGCTGCAACGAGCAGCCCACATACGCACTGCAGCTCCGTAGCTCCGTTGGTTTTGCTGCATAGGGTATCCCATGCCTTGGGGTACGCGGCTTCCAACTGCGAATTGGCGTCGCTCAGTCACTTGGCCTCGGGGTCCAGACCTCGCGTCAGGTTTTGCGTGGCACCCTCACTGTCCTTCCAACCCGCCAAGAATCTGTCAGGAGGCAGGCAAGCATGATCTTGCCGGTGGGAAGCTACACCGAAGTGACACGTCTGGGTGCGTGACTCCGACCATTCCTCGAGACCTAGTTCCCACTTGAGGTGGGTACGGAATAGTTGCAATCCTGTCTGTGGACCGGGGGCTTCCTTTTTTGGCTGCCGGTGCTTGTTGTCGTCCATAGTGAACTCTGCGATGAGCCGCTGCAGCTTGTCATACTCCTGAAAACTCACCGGACCGAACTGCAACAGTTTGGTTCAGCAGCGCTGGCACCCACGCCCTTTCCCATTGGATCGGTCCACACAGACCTGCTGCCCACCCTGCTCCTGTTCCGGGACTGCATTCGGCACTGCCAAGTCGGCGACGGCCGGTATCTTCCGGGTCTACTCACGCCCGGTCTCAGGATTTCTTACAATGCAATCGGGCCGGCCTCGCTGGTGTGGATTACGCGCCCTTTCCGCACCCGTGAGTGGTCATCGGGGATTCAAGACCAACACGTCTTGGTCGTTGCCCAGGTGCCGACGGGCGAGGTCGGAATGCCTGACCTCGATCAGCTGGGCGGTCACGCTGATTTCCCAGTGTGGCAGGTGGGCGCTTGTGGGGTTCGCGAATGCAGAGACCCTTGCCTGGTGCAGCCATTTCGAGGCTATCGCCACCGCAGGTGGCTGGTGGCTTTCGGGTTCAAAGATGCCAAGTGATCGTGGCAGCGCACTCGCAATCCAGCATCCCCTCACCGGCACAGCGGGAAGTATGACCTGAGATCCCATGGCCGCAACTGGAGCAATGACGTGGACGAATCTCCACGAAACGACAGGCAGTGTGGATGCGTCTCAACTCCAGAGCGACACTGACGATTCGGTGGCATCCGCCTGAGGCTCGATTCCCGTCCGTCAGCTTTTGGCCAGCGAGGCGTAGACGAGCGGTGGGGTCAACTTCCAGTCGATTGATGGAGAACGGAAGGGGATATGCACTGTGTGAGTGGTTGCGCGACCGAGACCGATTTGCCAGGATTTGCGGCGTAATTCTATGCCGATACCCAGTTCCCACATTCACCACCATGGAGCCTTCCGGAAGACTACAGGCCTGGAATTATCCTTCGAAGACGGGCCCGAGGCGCGCGGCGAGACATGGGATATTCCCACCAACTCTCAGCCCTGCCCTTTCTGGCTGCAACATCATCGGATTCCCTGATCAAGGTGGTGTCTCGCTGGCGAAGTGCCGGTTTGGGCGGACAATCTCCGACGACAATAGTGGCGACCGCCGGTATTCACGCTTCTGAAATACCCAACACTCACCGCTGAGCAAGGTAGCCCGCGAATGAGGGTATCTGCCGGCCGCACCGCAACTCAGGGCCGTCGTCCCCAAATGTCCATGACCAGGGCGCGGCTGTACTTCGCATGCGAAAGCTTCCACCCTGCAGGGCATTCCAGTCAACCTGATCGAAGCGCCGATCGCGCACCCACCTACCATTGCTGTCCCTGATTTTACGAGGACACGGAGTCCTTTGGGTGTCGTAGGACCGGCTCTTTCATCGTCCGTTTCACGTGAAACATTCGCGCGGATCGTGGCCGCCCATACTTGGGTTTCCTGACCGCGGCAGCACGGCTTCCACTTCAGCGCACCGGGTGAGGTCCGGGTCGGCGCCGCCGGTCACGTAGGGCCGGTTCTTGCGGTCGACGGCACCGCTGGTGGCTACAACGCCCCTACAGGGCCCTGCGGGGCCCTTAGGGCAACCCGGGTTACCTTGGTGGACTGGAGCCCCTTAGGGCGGGCCCTGGCGGCCATTGGCGCCCATTGGCGGGGTGGGTTGATCCCCCAGGTAGAATCCAGGGGCACGGAGGCCGGGCTGACCGCACGACACCCGCCCTCCACCTACCCAACTCCCGGGTCCCGCATGGAAGCAATTGGGGAGGATGGTCGGACTGCGACCGTACTGAATTCTGAACCGATTCCACTCGAGGGGGCACAGTATTCTGACGTCATACTCACGGATACAATGACGGAGGAGCCATCGCTACACCCGTGGGCCTCAAGTGCACCGGATTCACCACCAGTATGCAACACAGCCGTTAAGTTCCGAATGGCAACCAGGTTCCGCAGGCTCCGCTGAAGCGGGACTGATTGGCTCACTGCGCCTGATGCGATTAAGACGTCTGGCTAAACGCCACCCTCCCCCGACAGTCTGTGGATCCCACTCAAGTGGATGCACCACGATCGACTCATCTCCAGGGAAGGCTCGTGCCCGGGGAATCGAACTGACCAAAGGTCTGGCTTCGGCCATGCGAGCAAATGACAATTCGCCATATGAACCAAAAGTGAGCGTCGCCCAATTGTTGACTATCAAATCCAGCAGCAGTGGCAACTTCCGAATTTGTCTCTTGTTTCACGTGAAACACTATCGCGCTATTCGAAATGGCCCATCAGGGTCTGATCACTCCACTTCGGACGTTCGAAAAAATGATGCTTAGAATCAATCCTGGGGAACTCCAATTAAGCAACCAGCGGCAGTGTTTCACGTGAAACACTGCCGCTGGTTAGAGGTGAGAACTAGTTGCCGCCGGGACTCAAGACATCCATGATCCGGTTGAGGTCTTCAACGGAGGCGAACTCAATACTGACCTTGCCTTTGCGGGCACCCAGGGAAATCTTCACATTGGTGTCAAGGCGGTCGGCCAGAGAGCTTGCCAAGAAATCCAACCGCTCGTGGCGGGGACTGGGTTTCTTTGCTGCGGGCTGCTGACCATTAAGCGGCGCCTGGTAAAGCTGCACAGCTTCCTCAGTGGCCCTGACCGACATCCCCTCAGACACGATCTTCTGAGCCAACTGCTCCATGGCGGCAGCTTCTGGCAGAGCGAGCAAAGCGCGCGCATGACCAGCGGACAAAACACCTGCCGCAACTCTGCGCTGCACCACTGGAGGAAGCTTCAGCAGACGAAGCGTGTTCGAAACCTGGGGACGCGAACGCCCAATCCGATCAGCCAATTGTTCGTGAGTGGTACCAAAATCCTCCAGCAACTGCTGGTAAGCCGCAGCTTCTTCCAAGGGATTCAGCTGACTGCGGTGGAGGTTCTCCAACAGCGCGTCACGGAGGAGGTTGTCATCACTGGTTTCCCGGACAATAACAGGAATGGTTTCTAGACCGGCGGCCTGACTGGCGCGCCAGCGGCGCTCACCCATGACCAATTCATACGGCTGATCGCCAACTTCGGTCGATACGCGCACCACAATGGGCTGCAGAACACCGATTTCGCGTACCGAATGTACAAGCTCGGCCATATCGTCTTCATCGAAAACGGTTCTGGGTTGCTTGCGGTTCGGGTGGATCTGGCCAACCGGCAGTTCCAAAAAGCGTGCACCAGGAACTTCTACAAGTTCCACAGCTTCAACGACAGGCTTCTTGGCGCTTCGCACTGGAGCTGCAACGGGCTTGCGCCCCTTGGGCTCAGGAAAGAACAAGTCTACTGGCCGTGTCGGCTGCGAGGATCCGCTTTCATCACCAGAAGAGTTGGGTATCAAGGCACCCAAACCACGACCAAGACCCCTGCGCTTGTCAGTCATTGTGACTTCCTCCGTTGAATGAACCCCAAAGAGTGGGGTCTGCTTAAATTCATTGTAATCTGCAAAGTTCCGAGCTACGGGACGCACTATTCCGTTGAACGCTCTGCCAATTCCGCAGCGGCTTCCAGATACGAAAGCGCCCCGGTCGACGAAGGATCGTAGGTCATGACCGTCTGCTGGTAGCTCGGAGCCTCGGAAATCCTGACGGAACGTGGAATCAGCGCACGCAATACCTGCTTGGGGAAGTGCTCACGAACGTCGGCTGCCACATGGGCCGCCAAATTGGTTCGCCCGTCATACATCGTCAACAGAATCGTAGAAACCACCAGGTCCGAATTGAGATGCTTTTGAATCATCTCAATGTTTTTCAACAGCTGGCTCAATCCCTCAAGTGCATAGTATTCGCACTGAATCGGGATCATGACCTCATTGGCAGCGCAGAAAGCATTGACAGTCAGCAACCCCAAACTAGGCGGGCAGTCGATGAAGATGAAGTCCAGGCGCTCCTGCCCTTGGGTGGCTCGGTACTTTACATACTCATCAATTGCGCGTCGAAGCCGCTGTTCGCGCGCTACCAGGGATACGAGTTCAATCTCCGCACCAGCAAGGTGGATGGTGGCCGGCGCACAATAGAGGTTCGCAATGTCGGGGCATTCTGCAATGACATCAGACATGGGAATATCGTTGATCAACACATCGTAGATGCTGTCGACGTCAGCATGGTGCGGTACACCCAAGGCTGTGGATGCGTTCCCTTGGGGATCGATGTCGATAACCAGAACCTGCAGCCCGGCTGATGCCAAGGCAGCCGCAACGTTGACTGTCGTTGTTGTCTTGCCAACGCCACCCTTTTGGTTGGCGACAGTCAGAATTCTGGTGTGTGAGGGGCGCGGCAATTTCCGCCCGAGCAGCCGTTCACGTCGCCTGGTCTCGCTGACCAATTGACTTGCAATGGGGCTACTGTCGTCAAATTCATTGTTCAGCGGAATGGCGGCAATGGGGTCCGTTTCACGTGAAACATCCACCTTGGTGCCCGCTTGCGAGTAATCAACCAATTTTGGTTGACCGGAGGCATTTGAACGTGCCGACCCCAACGTCATGAACGGGGGGATCCGTTGCGAAGCTGCTTCGCTACTGGTCACGCTGACACTCTCACTTTCCTCAGGCAATGGTTGCCAACCTCTAGCCTATCGGTTCCAACCCACACGATTGTGGATCAGCGCCGCTTCACCTTGACCCGAACCACTGTGGTGGGTTCTTCCAATACATCTTGGCCGGCAACCAGTACTTCGGTCTGGTAGCCGCCAAGCTTCTTAAGTGTCTTGGCTGCCTTGGTTATTTCCTCCTCGGCGCTGCGTCCCTTGATGGCCAAGAGTTCACCTTCACCGCCCAGAAGAGGGATGGTCAATGGCGCCAGAGTGTCCAGTGCTGATACAGCTCGGGCTGTCACAACTGAGCATTCGACCTTGCCGATGGCTGCCTCGGCACGTGAGCGTACGATCTCCACATTGTTCAGGCCCAGGTCCATGACCACTTCCTCAAGCCAGACCACTCGGCGCTCCAACGGCTCAATGAGCGTAAGGTACAGGTCCGGGCGGGCAATCGCCAAGCATAGTCCTGGCAGGCCTGCACCGCTGCCTACGTCGGCGACCTTTGCGCCGTCGGCAATCAGCTCCGCCACAACAGCACAGTTCAACACGTGACGGCTCCACAAACGGGGCACTTCACGCGGGCCGATCAGCCCTCGTTCGATCCCCGATGTAGCCAAATGCTCCACGTAGCGCTTGGCGAGATCCAAACGATCCCCAAAAATGCGTTCCGCTGCAACGGCCTCTTGTGCAGTAAGTTCCACCACTATTTTGTGTCCTCTTAACCGTGGTCCCGCCCACTGCCAAGGGCAATGAGCGGGACCATTTGTAAACTTCTCAACCAGCACGCCCTATTCGGCGGCTGACACCACAATGTGGCGCTTAGCGCCTTCGCCCTCTGATTCGGATTCCAAACCCAATTCAGCAATGGCGTCGTGCACAATCTTGCGCTCGTAAGCACCCATCGGTTCCAGCGGAACGGAGGCGCTGCCAGCCTTGATCTGCTCTGCGGCATCGCCAGCAATCTTGGCCAATTCCACGTTCCGGCGGTCACGGTAGCCGGAAATATCCAGAACCAGGCGTGAGCGGTTTTCCGTAGCGGAGAGAACGCTCAAACGCGTCAATTCCTGCAGAGCGTCCAAAACTTCGCCACCTTCACCAACGAGGTTGGCCAGTGAATCGGTCTCTTCATCCGTAAGGATGGAAATGTAAGTGCGTCCGTTGCGGACCTCGATGTCAATATCACCATCGATATCGGCAATGTCCAGAAGTTCCTCGAGGTAGTCGGCGGCGATGTCGCCTTCTTCTTCCAGGCGGCTTGCGCCGGTGCCCTCGGGGGCTGTTGCCTCTTCAACTTCTTCAGTGGCAAGTTGCGTTTCGTCAGGCATTATTTCTTCTTCCTGTTCTTACGTTGTGGCTGGCTGCGCTGGCCCTTGGGCTCAGGAATCTCTTCAACGACCTCTTCGACCTTCTTCTTCGAAGCACCCAACAGCGGCAAGCCCTTGGCTTCGCGGCGCTTCTGGTACTCCTTGTAAGCAGGTGACCCGGGCGTAGGCATGCGGCGAATTACGAAGAACTGCTGACCCATGGTCCAAATGTTGGTGGTGGTCCAGTAGATCAAAACACCAATGGGGAAGTTCACGCCACCAATACCGAAGACCAGCGGAAGCACGTACAGCATCATCTTCTGCTGCTTCATGAAGGGGCCCTGCATGGCTTCTTCAGACATGTTCTTAGACATGATCTGCTTCTGCGTGATGAACTGCGAGGCAATCATGGCCAGAATCATGATGATGGAGAGCCAAACTACGGCGACGTTCAGGTCGCCACCCTGGAGCTGCGGCAGGAAGGCCGCGGACAGCGGGGCTCCAAAAATGGTCGCCTGGTCAAACTGAGCCACCTGGTCGTGGGTCATGGCGCCGATGCCATCGCTATCGGCGTTGGCCTTGGCTACACCTGAAAGCACTTGGAACAGGGAGAAGAAGAACGGCATCTGAATCAACATGGGCAAGCACGCGGAGAACGGGTTGGTGCCATGTTCCTTGTACAAGGCCATCTGTTCTTGGCCCATAGCCTGACGGGACAGCTGGTCCGTCTTGCCCTTGTACTTGGCCTGAAGCTTCTTCATATCCGGCTGCAGCGCCTGCATGCCACGCTGGGCCTTGATCTGCTTGACAAAAACAGGAATCAACGCGGCACGGATGACCAGCACCAGACCGATGATGGACAGCGTCCACGTAACACCGGAGGCAGCATCCATCCCAAGGAAGGTCAAGCCATCATGGAACTGCACCATGATCCATGACACAAGCCATTTGAAGGGGAACAGAATTGTATCGAAGAAGCCCATTTTTCTTTTCTAATCTCCTCAAGCCGCGTTGCGGCTTTGTGTTTCCTGTTGCTTGGCCAGAAAAACATGCGGGTGGTTCAGCTGGACAATCATGGGCACCATGGAAGGGTCATCCCAATCAACAGTGGCCGGTGATGGAACCGGATCAAGCCCGCCAGAGTTCCAAGGGTGGCACCGCACAATTCTGCGCGCAGCAAACCAACCGCCCTTGACTGCGCCGTGAACGGTCACAGCCTCCAAAGCATAAGCCGAACATGACGGAAAAAACCGGCACACCTGCCCATAAGTGGGTGAGACGACGCGCCGGTACAGTTTCAAAACGATTATAAGAATATTGCGGGGAAGATGCCAGAAGAAACGTACGACGGCGGCCATGGGCCTACGCGCGCGATACTCGGTTGGTGACGGGGTCACAACACATCTTCTCCTTTAGACACGTCAGCCTTGTCTACTGCAGGTGTTGGTGCCAACAGGGCAGAATCTCCCATTCTCTCCCGCAGGCGGGGGAAAACAGTGGAAACGGCCTTGCGGTAGTCCTTAGCAAGGTCACTGAAGGAGGCATCGGCGGATACGGGCAGAGCCCGCACCACGACATTGACTCCCTGGGGATGCTGCTTAATTGTCTCGACAACAATTTCCCTCAGTCTCCGTTTAACGAGATTGCGGGTCACAGCGTTCCCAACAGTCTTCGCAACGATGAACCCAACTTGGCTGGGCGCATCCGAAGAAGTGGACACCATATATAACACTAAGTTCCGGCGTCCATTGCGGACGCCGGAACGTACAGTATGTGAGAAGTTGGCGGAAGTCCGCATTCTATTCTTGGTGGCTAGCACCCTGCGATCAACCGCAACTTCACTAAGGCCCGACGAATCGTCAAGCAGTTATTGTTTAGGCCGACAGCTCTACGCGACCCTTGGTGCGGCGTGCTGCCAAAATGGCGCGGCCGGCGCGGGTGCGCATGCGAAGGCGGAAGCCGTGCTTCTTGGCACGACGGCGGTTGTTCGGCTGAAAAGTCCGCTTGCTCACGGTAGTTACTCCAAGACAATCAAAGATGCGCCTTGCCCGTAGCTAACAGTAAGAAAGGGGTCGACGCTAAGTATATGGATGCCTGCTCATTTGCCTCTCATTTACAAGAGGCACACGCAAGAGCGCAAAGCAGACACATGGGACTTCACAACATTAGGTCATTTGCGCCCCGGCAGTCAAACCAGGGTTTGCCAAATTCCGGCTTCCGAGGGCACCGGGCCCAGCCAAATCCGTCTGTAGGCCACTTTAACGCATTCCCATAGTCTCCATCCACAGCTGTGCATAACCCCGTGGACAACGTCTGTGGACGAAGTAGTTCAAGGCACCCACCTGTGACATTTATCCACAAGCACTTTCTCCCGCTATCTTCTGACGTATGCATCCCTTAGGCTGGGCCAGTAGAAAGTTATCCACGGATGTGCATAACTCTGTGGATTACCGCGATTTAACGGCTACTTACGCATCCTGGCTAGAGCTTTGAAGTGTGTAATGGAAGTCACGTGCAGTACGCGCGCAATCAATAAATATTCCGGTTCAACAACCGGTAGTAAGGGTGGAATTGCCAATGAGCACTGAGGACATCAATGACGTTGGTAGTTCCTGGCGGCGTGTCATACGAATTCTTGAACAAGACGAACGCGTTTCGCCGCGCCAGCGTGGTTTTGTGGTCCTTACCCAGCCCCAGGGTTTGATTGGCAACACCCTGTTGGTGGCTGTTCCCAATGAACTAACCCGGGAAGTCCTGCAGACTCAGCTCAGTACCGCTCTCAGCGACGCGCTGTCTCAAGTGTTTTCAGAAGAAATCAGTTGTGCCTTCAGCGTCAACGCCGATCTGGTGCCTCCTGTTAAGGAAGAGGAGCCCGTTGCAGCACCAGTTGCGGTGCGCACCGAACGCCCCACACACACCGAACGAACCGAACAGGTCTCCAAACCTGCACCAACGTTGCCCAGTACTTCGCAGGAATTTGGCCGGCTCAACCCGAAGTATGTGTTTGATTCCTTTGTCATTGGTTCCTCAAACCGTTTTGCCCACGCAGCGGCTGTGGCAGTTGCGGAGGCTCCGGCCAAGGCCTACAACCCTTTGTTCATCTACGGTGATTCTGGTTTGGGCAAAACCCACCTGCTGCACGCGATTGGCCACTATGCGCGCCGACTTTACACAGGCATTCGCGTCCGCTATGTCAACTCTGAAGAGTTCACCAATGACTTTATCAACTCGATCCGCGATGACGAAGGTGCCAGTTTCAAGCAGCTTTACCGCAATGTGGACATCCTGCTGATCGATGACATTCAGTTCCTGGCCAACAAGGACGCCACCCAGGAAGAGTTCTTCCACACCTTTAACGCCCTTCACAACCACAACAAGCAGGTTGTGATCACCTCCGATCTGCCTCCCAAGCGTTTGCAGGGCTTCGAAGAGCGGATGCGTTCACGTTTCGAGTGGGGCCTTTTGACGGATGTTCAGCCTCCGGAACTGGAAACACGCATTGCCATCTTGCGCAAGAAGGCCATCGGCGAAGGTCTTTCAGCCCCCGACGATGCCCTGGAGTACATCGCCTCGAAGATCTCCACAAACATTCGCGAGCTTGAGGGTGCCCTCATCCGCGTCACTGCCTTTGCCAGCCTGAACCGCCAACCGGTGGATGTTGGCTTGGCTGAACTGGTTCTCAAGGACCTGATTACTGACGACGGCGCCCAGGAAGTCACATCTGCGGCGATCCTGGGGCAGACGGCCGCCTACTTCAACATCTCCCTGGAAGAACTCTGCAGCAAGTCCCGGACTCGGTCCTTGGTGACAGCCCGCCAGATCGCCATGTACCTCTGCCGGGAACTGACTGACATGTCACTTCCCAAAATTGGTCAGGAATTCGGTGGGCGCGACCACACAACAGTGATTCATGCAGACAGGAAGATCCGGGAATTGATGGCCGAACGGCGCGCCATCTACAACCAGGTCACCGAACTGACGAACAAGATCAAGCAGCAACAGCGCGAAGGCTAATCCGCGTAGCGGAGAAAAAATCTTAAAATTAACAGCTGTGGATAACCCTGTGGATGGTTAAGTGCACAACCGCCCTCTTCCTGCGGATAACCCCTAGTGCAGCTGTGGATCGTTAAATCCGGCCAGAAAGTTCTCCACCGCCGCCCACAGCCCAAAGCGGTGGGACCTCACAGGCTGTGCACAGGCAACTTCGGCTAGACCGCGTGGACAGGGGCAGTTATCCACAGTATCCACAGGACTTATTAACACTTCTAACTACAAGATTCATTCGTTTCAAACAACATTTACCTTTGCGCCGCCCAGCACCCTCGTTGAAGGAAAGTCCAATGCCCACGAGGGCCCATCAAGGGGCTAAGCTGTTGGAAAGTATGTAATTCCGATGGTTACACCAGACCCTTCCCAGGTCTGGTCAATCAGTGGTTCACCAAAATTTTTCGCACCATGAAAGGCGGCACCCTTCCGTGAAGTTCCGAGTCGAACGGGATGTTCTGACTGAAGCAGTCAGCTGGGCCGCACGATCCTTGTCACCACGCCCACCAGTTCCCGTACTGTCAGGGCTTTTGTTAAAAGCTGAAGCCGGAACTTTGAGCCTGGCTAGCTTTGACTACGAAATTTCGGCACGCTTGCAGATCCCTGCGGACATTTCTGAGGAAGGAACCATCCTGGTTTCCGGCCGTTTGTTGGCTGACATTTGCCGCAGCCTGCCGGCTGCACCGGTTGACGTTGAAACTGACGGCAACAAAGTCACCTTGACCTGCCGCAGCAGCCGTTTCCATTTGGCCACCATGCCAGTGGGAGACTACCCAGAATTGCCTGCCTTGCCTGAAGTCAGTGGAACCGTTGACGGCGAAGCATTCGCTCAGGCCGTTTCGCAGGTCATCATTGCCTCGAGCAAGGACGACACCTTGCCCATTCTCACTGGCGTGAAAATGGAAATTGAAGGCGACCTGATTACCTTGCTGGCAACGGACCGGTACCGTTTGGCACTCCGTGAAATTCGCTGGAACCCCAGCTCACCGAACATTTCAACGGGGGCTTTGGTCAAGGCTAAAACTCTGAGCGAAGTAGCCAAGACGTTGGGAAGCTCCGGAAATATCAACATCGCCCTTTCCCAGAACAGCGAGCTGATCGGTTTCGAAAGTGGCGGTCGCCGCACCACGTCATTGCTGGTTGACGGTGACTACCCCAAGATCCGTTCTTTGTTCCCCAGCGATACTCCCATCCACGCAACGGTGGAAACCCACGCATTGGCTGAAGCAGTTCGCCGTGTATCCCTGGTTGCCGAGCGGAACACCCCTGTCCGTTTGATCTTCACAGACGGTCAGCTGACACTCGACGCCGGAACTGGCGAGGATGCCCAGGCCTCGGAAAACCTTGAAGCAACGTTGGTGGGCGAGGACATCACAGTGGCTTTCAACCCGCACTACCTCAGCGAAGGTCTGAGTGCTTTTGACAGCAAGTACGTCAGGTTCTCCTTCACCTCGGCCCCCAAGCCGGCCATGCTCAGTGCGCAGGATGACATTGACGGTGAACGACGTGATGAATACCGCTACCTGGTTATGCCGGTGAGGTTGCCCAACCAGTAAGCCTCAGCAACGCTGCCGCACCAAGATCAGCCAAACACGGAAGAGAGACGAACGTGCATATTGGACTTGTTGGACTAGGAAAAATGGGCTTCAATATGAGGGCTCGCCTGCGTGCAGCGCAGATTGAGGTGACAGGTTTTGACAGGAACCCAGCAGTCACCGATGTAGCCTCAATGGCTGAATTGGTGGCTGCTGTTCCTGCTCCCAGGCTCATTTGGGTCATGGTCCCTTCAGGGGATATCACTTCCTCGGTCATCACCGAACTGTCGGTGTTGATGGACGCTGGTGATTTGCTGGTGGATGGCGGAAACTCACGATTCACTGAGGACCAAAAGCACGGTGCCATGCTCGCTGAAAAGAACATCGGATTCATCGATGTTGGCGTGTCTGGTGGGGTCTGGGGTCTGGAAAATGGTTACGGACTGATGGCAGGCGGATCCAAGGAGAACGTTGCATGGGCACTTCCCGTTTTGGATGTGCTCCGCCCCGAAGGTGAACGGGCCGACAGCTTTGTTCACGTGGGAGACATTGGTGCAGGGCACTACGCCAAGATGGTTCACAACGGCATCGAGTACGGCTTGATGCAGGCCTACGCCGAAGGCTATGAGCTGCTCGCGAAGAAGGAAATCATCGAAGACCTGCCGGGCACTTTCCGTGCATGGCAAAAAGGGACAGTTGTCCGTTCCTGGCTGCTGGACCTCATGGTGAAGGCACTGGATGAGGATCCGGGGCTCGAATCGATCGATGACTACGTTGAAGATTCCGGTGAAGGCAGGTGGACCGTTGAGGAAGCCATTGCCAATGCCGTCCCGGCACCAGCCATCACGGCGGCGCTTTTTGCCAGGTTCTCTTCGCGGGAAGATAACTCGCCGGCCATGAAGATGGTCTCGGCCTTGCGCCACCAATTTGGTGGACACGCCACAAAACCTGCGGGTTCCTAACAGTGGATAATTCTCAGCTCAATGTATCTTGAACATCTTTCCCTCACCGATTTCCGCAGTTACACCCAGGTGGATCTAACGCTTAGCCCCGGTGTAACTGTGCTTGTTGGTTCCAACGGTTTGGGCAAAACTAATCTGGTGGAAGCGATCGGCTATCTTTCAACCCTTTCTTCCCACAGAGTAAGCCAGGACGGGCCTCTTTTGCGCTTCGGCACTGAACGGGCCCTCATCCGGGCACAGTTGGTTCGCGCCGAGCAAAAGGTCATGGTGGAGGTGGAAATCAACGCCTCACGGGCCAACCGTGCACGCATCAATCGGGCCAACCCGATCAGGTCCCGCGATATTTTGGGTATCTGCCGGACCGTCCTGTTTGCGCCGGAGGATTTGGCCTTGGTAAAGGGTGATCCCGGGAACCGGCGCCGGTTTTTGGATGACCTGTTGGTTGTTTTGATGCCTAGGCATGCTGCCACGCGCAGCGACTATGACAGGGTACTCAAACAGCGCAATGCACTGTTGAAGTCCGCAAGGGCAGCCCATTTTTCCCGATCGGGTGTCCCGGAAGTTCAGCTGGCAACCTTGGATGTGTGGGACCAGCACCTGGCCGCCGTTGCCGCAAATTTGTTGGCTGCCAGGCTCGATTTACTCAACCGCCTGCGCCCCCACATGGCCGAGGCTTATGCCCAGCTGACCGATGGTTCCAAACTTTTGCGGGCCAACTACCTCAGCAGTTTGGCTGACACTTCCGCGCACGACGGCGCCTCCCCCGACACTTTCGGTGTCGCCGATGCTCCTGGTGCAGGCGAAAACGTGGATCTTTCGCTTTTCAGTGTGGAAGAACTTGCGTCGATGTATGGTGCCGAGCTGCAGAGGTCCCGTGCCCGTGAACTTGACCGCGGTATGTCATTGGTGGGGCCGCACAGGGATGAGTTGGACCTGCTTCTGGGCCAGGCCCCGGCCCGCGGCTATGCTTCCCATGGGGAATCCTGGTCCATTGCCCTGGCGCTGCGGCTTGCCTCATTCCATGTACTTGATGAAGACAAACATGTGGCCGGAAACCAGCCCATCCTGATTCTTGATGATGTTTTTGCTGAACTCGATGCCCAACGGCGGAAAAAATTGGCAGTGATGGTTGGCTCGGCCGAACAGGTTTTGGTGACAGCTGCCGTGGCAGAAGATATTCCCGAGGAGCTGTCCGGCTCCAAGGTCCAGGTCATTCCAGGTGGAGTGGTTCCCCATGAGTGAGGATCCCAACGGTCCCTCAAGCAGCGACCCCACGGGAATAGGACGCAGCAAACTCGCGGCAGCCACGGACCATGTCACAGAAGTGGATGCGGCCCAGGCAGCCCTGAACCGGATGCGCACCATCGCCAAAAGCCGTGGCGAATTGCGGATCCCCCGAAGCAGATTGGGTGAAAAGGCCACGCCCAAGGCAAAACGGCAGCCGTTTCTCGATGCCAAATATGGCGGCGGCAGGGATCCTTTGGGGCTGGGCAACGTTGTGAGCCGGCTGGTCTCGGACCGTGGGTGGAGTTCCCCGCTGGCCGTGGGCTCGGTCATGGCGCAGTGGGACACGTTGGTGGGACCGGAGATAGCAGCCCACTGCCAGCCGGAGAGTTTTGAAGCAACAACGCTTCACGTCAGATGTGATTCCACCAGCTGGGCCACCCAGTTGCGGTTGCTATCATCGTCACTGTTGGCCAAATTTGACGCCGATCTTGGCCGGGGCGTGGTGACAAAAATTCTTGTGCTGGGACCTGCCGCACCAAGTTGGCGCAAGGGTTTCCGCACTGTGAAGGGCCGTGGTCCCCGGGACACTTACGGGTAGATCCGGCTGCGGCAGCCAAACAGTAACCGAGCTAGCCAGGCCGCTGTAGGACGATTCAAACCCCTCACGCCGTACATCCCCTTAAAGATGGAATAACAATTGCGTTCTAAGGCGCTTTTCTGCCCAGCTAGGGCACGTTGAGGGCACATATACACCAGCCTCAAGGTAGAATTGGACCATAACCGTCTCTCTGCGGCGCTGTGGCTCGTTTTTAGTTTCGTTGAGAGCGGTATTTATCTGCCTTCAACGAGGACTCGATGCACGGGCAAGTGAAAGTCTTGCCCTGTCTCAACGTTGGCAATCGAGCTGAACAATAAGAGGGGTCGAACGCGCCTGTGACGACGAATAATTCGGATAGTGCCGTGAATCCAGAGTCGGTAAACACGCAGCCTAGTGAGGTTGCAGTAACCGAAAAGCCAGCGGACACCAGTCACTATGACGCCAGTGACATCACTGTGCTGGAGGGCTTGGAAGCCGTCCGCAAGCGTCCTGGCATGTACATCGGTTCCACTGGCCTGCGCGGTTTGCATCACTTGGTCTACGAAGTGGTGGACAACTCCGTCGATGAGGCTCTTGCCGGCTACTGCGACCACATTGAGATCACCCTGACAGCCAGCGGTGGTGTCAAAGTGGTGGACAACGGCCGTGGCATTCCGGTTGACATTCACCCCACCGAGGGCAAGCCCACGGTTGAAGTTGTCATGACCATCCTGCACGCGGGTGGAAAATTCGGTGGCGGCGGCTACGCAGTTTCTGGTGGTCTGCACGGTGTGGGCATTTCCGTTGTCAACGCCCTGTCACGGCGGGTCGACACCGAAGTTCGGCGCAAGGGATTCGTTTGGCGGATGAGCTTTGCCGACGGCGGCAAGCCCCAGGGCACGCTGGTCAAGGGCGAAGCCACCACCGAAACTGGAACAACGCAGACGTTCTATCCGGACCCGGAGATCTTTGAATCGATTGAGTTTGATTTTGAGACCCTGCGTGCCCGTTTCCAACAGATGGCGTTCCTGAACAAGGGTCTGAAGATCACGCTCACCGACGAGCGTGAAGTGAATGCTGTCCACGATGAAGACCCCGATCTGGATGCCATCCCTGAAGGCAAGGATGTCACCACCGGCAAGCGCGAGGTCATCTACCAATACGTGGACGGGCTGCTTGACTACGTTAAACACCTGAACACATCGAAGAAGTACGAGCCCGTCCACGAGGACGTCATCGCCTTCGAAACTGAGGATTCCTCACGCAGCATGGCTGTGGAAATTGCCATGCAGTGGACCACCTCGTTCTCCGAGAGCGTCCACACCTATGCAAACACCATCAACACCCATGAAGGTGGAACCCACGAGGAGGGCTTCCGCGCAGCTATGACCTCGTTGATCAACAGGTATGCGCGCGAGAAGAACATCATCAAGGAAAAGGATGACAACCTCACCGGTGACGACATCCGTGAAGGCCTCACTGCCGTCATCTCGGTGAAGCTCTCCGAGCCGCAGTTTGAGGGCCAGACCAAGACCAAGTTGGGCAACTCCGAGGTCAAGGGCTTTGTTCAGCGCGTCGTCACCGATGGTTTGGGTGACTGGCTGGAGCGCAACCCCGGCCCGGCCAGGGACGTCATTCGCAAGTCCATCCAGGCCTCCATGGCCCGATTGGCTGCCCGCAAGGCTCGCGAAAACACCCGACGCAAGGGCTTGTTGGAGTCCGGCGGCATGCCGGGCAAGCTCAAGGATTGCCAGTCCAAGGATCCTGCGCTTTCAGAGATTTACATTGTGGAGGGTGACTCAGCTGGTGGTTCGGCGGTGCGAGGTCGCAACCCAACCACGCAGGCCATCTTGCCGTTGCGCGGAAAAATCCTGAACGTGGAGCGTGCCCGCCTCGACCGTGCCTTGGGGAATACCGAAGTTCAGGCCATGATTACAGCCTTCGGCGCCGGCATTGGTGAAGATTTTGATGTCAACAAGGCCCGGTATCACAAGATTGTTTTGATGGCTGATGCTGACGTTGATGGCCAGCACATCACCACCTTGTTGCTGACTCTGCTGTTCCGCTACATGCGTCCGCTGATAGAAAGCGGCTACGTGTACCTGGCCCAGCCGCCGCTGTACCGGATCAAGTGGTCCAATGCGCCTCACGACTACGTCTACAGTGACAAGGAACGTGACGCGGCGTTGGTTGCCGGAGCTGCTGCGGGGCGTCGCATCCCCAAGGACAACGGAATCCAGCGTTACAAGGGCCTCGGTGAAATGGACTACACGGAGCTGTGGGACACCACCATGGACCCGGAACACCGCACCTTGCTGCAGGTCACCATGGACGATGCCGCCGAAGTGGACACGGTTTTCTCCACCCTCATGGGCGAAGACGTTGAATCACGACGTAACTTTATTCAGCAAAACGCCAAGGACGTAAGGTTCCTCGACATCTAGCCAGGGCAAGATATACCCCCTAGTTATAGAGCGAATCAGACATATATTGCGAATGGAATATAAAGAACTATGAGTGACGAAACACCTCAGAATCCAGACGATATTTCCGTGGATGCCACGGGAAATGACGTCCTTGAAGGCAATGTAATGCACGACAAGATTGAGCAAATTGATCTCCAGGAGGAGATGAAACGCTCCTACCTCGACTACGCCATGGCGGTCATCGTGGGCCGCGCGCTCCCCGACGTCCGTGATGGGCTCAAGCCTGTGCACCGCCGCGTGCTGTACGCCATGTTCGACGGCGGATACCGCCCCGAGCGCTCCTTCAACAAGTGCGCCCGCGTGGTGGGTGAAGTCATGGGTCAGTACCACCCCCATGGCGACAGCTCCATTTACGATGCCTTGGTACGCCTGATCCAAGACTGGACCATGCGCTACCCCTTGGCACTGGGACAGGGCAACTTTGGCTCACCGGGCAATGACGGCGCTGCTGCGCCTCGTTACACCGAAACAAAAATGGCACCCATCGCCATGGAAATGGTCAGGGACATCGACGAGGAAACCGTCGATTTTCAGGACAACTATGACGGCAAGAACCAAGAGCCCACCATTTTGCCCTCAAGGTTCCCGAACCTTCTGGTCAACGGTTCCTCGGGCATTGCCGTGGGTATGGCCACCAATATTCCCCCGCACAACCTCCGCGAAGTTGCCGAGGGCGTCCAATGGTACTTGGCCAACCCCAATGTGGGACGCGAAGAACTCCTGGAGGCACTCATTGAGCGTGTCAAGGGCCCCGACTTCCCCACAGGTGCCCAGATTTTGGGCCGCAAGGGCATCGAAGATGCTTACAGGACTGGCCGTGGTTCCATCACCATGCGTGCTGTGGTTAACGTTGAAGAAATTCAGGGCCGCACCTGCTTGGTAGTTACCGAACTGCCGTTCCAGGCCAACCCTGACAATTTGGCCATCAAGATCGCCGATCTGGTCAAGGACGGCAAGATTTCCGGCATCGCTGACCTCCGTGACGAGACTTCCGGACGCACGGGCCAGCGCCTGGTTGTCGTGCTCAAGCGCGACGCCGTAGCGAAGGTTGTTCTGAACAACCTGTACAAGCACACTCAGCTGCAGGAAAACTTCAGCGCCAACATGTTGGCCATCGTTGACGGTGTCCCCCGCACGCTGCCCTTGGATGCTTTTATTCGCCACTGGGTAACCCACCAGATGGACGTCATTGTCCGCCGCACCAGATTCCGCCTGCGCAAGGCGGAAGAAGAAGCTCACATTCAGCGCGCACTGTTGAAGGCCCTTGACGCCCTTGACGAGGTCATCGCGTTGATTCGACGCTCATCCACCACGGAGGAAGCCCGCGACGGCTTGATCCAGCTGCTGGACATTGATGAGATCCAGGCCAAGGCCATTTTGGACATGCAGCTGCGCCGTTTGGCAGCCTTGGAACACCAAAAGATCACTGATCGCCACAACGTGCTCGAGGGCATGATCACCGAGTTCAACCGAATCCTGGCCGATCCTGAAATTCAGCGGGGTATCGTCAGCGACGAACTAGCTGAAATCACTGCCCGCTTTGGTGATGACCGCCGCACCGAAATTATGATGGGCTACGACCCCAACATGAGCATGGAAGACCTCATCCCTGAAGAGGAAATGGTTGTCACCATTACCCGGGGCGGCTATGTAAAGCGCACCCGAAGCGATAACTACCGTTCCCAGCACCGTGGCGGTAAGGGGGTCAAGGGAGCAGCGCTGAGGGGCGACGACGTCGTCGAGCATTTCTTTGTCACCACCACCCACCACTGGCTGCTGTTCTTCACCAACCTGGGCCGCGTCTACCGGGCCAAGGCCTACGAGCTCGCTGAAGCCGGCCGTGACGCCAAGGGACAGCACGTGGCGAACCTGCTGGCCTTCCAGCCTGACGAGAAAATCGCCCAGGTCATGGAGCT
This sequence comes from Arthrobacter glacialis, assembly GCF_002909415.1. Classification (NCBI taxonomy): domain Bacteria; kingdom Bacillati; phylum Actinomycetota; class Actinomycetes; order Micrococcales; family Micrococcaceae; genus Arthrobacter; species Arthrobacter glacialis. The sequence goes on from NZ_PPXB01000005.1 coordinate 319,641, forward strand.
CAAGGACTACCAGCAGTCCCCCTACCTGGTACTGGCCACCAAGAACGGTCTTGTCAAGAAGACTTCCTTGGCGGACTACGACACCAACCGTTCGGCTGGAGTCATTGCCATCAATCTGCGCGACGGTGATGAGCTGGTCTCAGCCCAGCTGGTGTCCGACAGCGACGACCTGCTGCTGGTGTCCCGCAAGGGCCAATCCATCCGGTTCACCGCCAGCAATGAGGCGTTGCGGCCCATGGGCAGGGCAACATCGGGCGTCACGGGCATGAAATTCCGTGACTTTGATGAACTTCTTGCCGCCGATGTTGTCACCGAAGACTCATATGTGTTTATTGTCACGGAGGGTGGCTATGCAAAGCGCACAGCCGTCAGTGAATACCGCTTGCAGGGTCGAGGCGGTTTGGGCATCAAGGTTGCCAAGCTCGCCGACGACCGCGGAGACCTGGTTGGTGCCTTGATTGTTCAAGAGGATGACGAGGTTTTGGTCGTGATGAGCGGCGGCAAGGTGGTGCGCTCCAACGTCTCGGAAGTGCCCGCCAAAGGCCGTGACACCATGGGTGTCATCTTTGCCAAGCCGGACAAGAACGACCGCATCATTGAGGTGGCCCGAAACAGCGAGCGGGGCCTTGATGACGAAGATGAGTCAGTACAAACTGACGTCCCTGAAGAATCCGTTGAGGGTGCTCTCGAAGGTGAGCCTCAGCTTGATGAAGTACCGTTAAGCAACGAAGATGGAACAACTGGAGGTACCGATTGAGCGCCAATAACCCGATTCCGCGGCCTGGTTCCGCCCCGAGGGTAGGTGCTCCGGCGCGCCCTCCGCAGCGGCCTGGCGTTGCTCCGGCAACCACCACGAGTGCTGCGGCGAAGCGCCCAGCACCTAAGCCAGCGCCCAAAACAGCGCCGGCGCTGGTCAAGCCCGCACCCAAGGCAAAAGCCCGCCGAGCACGCCTTTTGGTGAGCAAAGTTGAGCCGTGGTCCGTGCTGAAGATGGCGTTCCTGCTGTCGGTTGCACTGGGCATCGTCACCGTTGTGGCTTCCATTGTGCTGTGGACGGTGCTGGACACCATTGGGTTGTTTGACACTGTCAACTCCTTCATCAATGACATTCAGGGCAAGGAGGGCGGCACACCCATTGACCTGTTGACGATTGTGTCACTGGGCCAGGTTGCGTCGTTCTCAACGATCGTTGCCGTGGTGAATGTCTTGCTGCTGACAACCCTTTCGGTGCTTTCAGCGTTCCTGTACAACATCTCGGCCACCTTGGTCGGCGGCATCGGCGTTACCCTGACCGATGACTAACAGGTAGAAATATCGCCAAAATCCCTTGAATCGGCGGGTCCGAGCAGGCCTAGGACCCGCCGATTTGGGATTTTGGGAAAGTGTGCGGTAAAGTTTTGTCTCGGCCCGAACAGGGCCGGAAGGGCGCATAGCTCAGGCGGTTAGAGCGCTTCGCTGATAACGAAGAGGTCCCAGGTTCAAGTCCTGGTGCGCCCACGGAACCTAAAGGTTCTTAGGCAAGGATGGTTTGTAGTGAAGAAGTTGATGATCTTGGTCGCAGCTCTCAGTGCAGCGGTTTTCTTGAATAAGAAGCGGCGGGAATCCAAAGTTGCGAAGGCAACCTGGAGCAAGGCAACTGATTCAGTCAATTGAATCTTTTGAACTTGTTACAGATATACTGAACAAGCCTCATGGGGGCATGGCGCAATTGGTAGCGCACCTGCTTTGCAAGCAGGGGGTTCGGGGTTCGAGTCCCCGTGCCTCCACCATGGGAAACAACCCCGGTCTTTGGACCGGGGTTGTTTTGTCTTAAGCCTGTAGGTCACCCCCTACGCTTGAGGGGTGATATTTTTCCTGGCCATCGTAGGGATCCTGGGCGTTTCGGCCTCCGGTCCCATCATGGCAGCCACTGCAGCCCCCGCACTGACCATTGCCTTGTGGCGCAACGTGTTGGGTGCACTAGCCCTAGGCACCCCGGCTCTCATTAAGAATCCTGGGTTTTTAAAGGCGTTGACCCGCCAGGAACTGAAATACACAGCCATTGCTGCAACTGCCTTGGCACTGCACTTCGCCTGTTTCATCACCTCCGTAAAAATGACCAGTGTGGCGGTCGCTACGGCCTTGGTGTGCCTTCAGGCGGCGTGGATAGCCCTCTTCCAGTGGATCAGGGGCTCAAAGCCGCCTCGTCCCATTCTGCTGGGATTGGGCGCCGCCATGCTTGGCGTAGTGGTCATCACAGGCTTTGACATGGGAGTGTCCCGCGAAGCCTTGGTAGGAGACGTTCTGGCGCTTGCAGGAGGCGCCCTGGCAGCGGTTTACACCTTGGCGGGGGCCAAGGCCCGCAAAAGCCTTTCCACGGGCGTTTATTCAAGCCTCTGCTATGGCCTGTGCTCGGTGATTTTGCTGCTGATGTGTTTTGCTTTTGGCCAGCCACTGGTGGACATCCCCGCCGAGGCCTGGTGGGGGATCGTGGGCGTCACTGTGGCGGCCCAACTTTTTGGCCACACCATCTTCAACTACCTGCTGGCCACCATTTCGCCGCTGGTGGTGTCCATGATGATTCTGGTGGAGATTCCAGGAGCCGCTATTTTGGCTGCTATTTTCCTTGCCGAAGCCCTGCCGCCGGGAACCTACCTAGGACTTGGCCTAATTTTGGCAGGCCTGGCAGTGGTCATTCTGCGCCAGGGACGCAGCGGACTCAAACAGGAAAGATGATCTGCACCCTCAGATGACCCGTTAAACAACGGCAGGTGCCCGGATCAAGGATCCGGGCACCTGCCGTTTCATGCTCTGTTGCGCGCTGGAAGCTAGCTCTTGGGCCCTGTGGGCTTGGGCTTGGGAGTTCCATCGCCCACCGCGTCGGTGACAGCGTGTTTTGCCGTAGACGCGGCCCCAGCCGCAGCTTCCTTGGCCTTGGTAACGGCCTCGGCGGCACTCTCCTTGGCTTTCTCAATTGAGTCAGACTCAACTGCGTCAGAGGAGTCCTTGACGATCTCTGCCGCCTTCTCCTTCACGGTCCCGGCGGCGTTCTTGGCGCCTTCGCTGATTTTCTCAACAACGTCTTCAACAGCGTTTTCGACGTCCTTCTCAGCGTCGCGGTTAGCAGGAACCGGCGCCGGCACTGAAGGGGGAACCGCAGCTGGCGCAACGGGGGCGGGCGTCTTCCACGGATCAGCCACTGGCTTTGAAGCCTTCCATGCAGCTACACCCGCGGCACTGGCGGCAGCAACAATGCCCACAATGATCCAGCCCTTGTGGCTCTTCTTCGTTCCCTTGCTGGCTTTGTGCAACTCGGCAGCCAGTTTCTTGCTCGCCTGCGACGCGGCCTTTTCAGCCTTCGCCAGAGCCTTCTTGTTGCCTGTGAGTTTCGCCGCAGCAATCTCTACCTGGTGGGTCATCGCTGAACTGTCCAACGCCGAACCAACAGCGTGGGCTGCTACACCCAACTTGCTCGAAACCCTGGGGATGAAGTCATCCACCACTTTGTCCTTGGCCGAGGTGATGGCCGGAGCTGTCTTGTCCAACACCTCTTGAATATGCGGGGTAGCCCCGTCGACGGCGTCGGAAATGCGTGGCGCAAGCTTCTCGAGGCCTTCCTGGAGCTTCGGTGTGACGGCAGCAACGCCGTCGGCCGTGTACTGGGCAGCCTTGCGAAGACCGTCCTGAACCATGGGGGAAGCTTGTTCAATGCCCCTCTCAATGCGCGGAACAGCCCAGTTCAAGGCAGCCTCCACCCGCGGAGCTGTCCAGTCCTTGGCGTTTTCAACATGCGGAGAAGCCCACTCGATGGCATTGTCAACACCAGTAGTGAGTGAATCTTCCAGGCCTTGGGTAAAGCGGTCAACCTTCTTCACGTTTCCTCCAGATATTCAGCTGTTTCAAGGCTTAGCCTACGTCTCCTGCTGCCTGCTTGCTATCCCTGGACAGTTCGCCTGACGCGGAATGCGCCCGGTAAGCGTGAAAATCTTCAGCATGGCATGGCAGAATATCGCCATGACTGCTATCCCAACCGCAAAAGCAACTATCAGCACAAGCCTTGGCGATATCGAGGTGAACCTCTTTGGTAACCACGCGCCCAAGACAGTGGCCAACTTTGTTGGTCTGGCGACCGGAACCGTTGAGTGGACCCACCCGGGTACGGGTGAGAAGACCAACGCGCCGCTCTACAACGGCACCATCTTTCACCGCATCATCAAGGACTTCATGATCCAGGGTGGAGACCCCTTGGGTCGCGGAATTGGCGGCCCCGGCTTCCAGTTCGACGACGAGATCAACCCCGATCTGAACTTCAACGATCCCTACAAGTTCGCCATGGCAAATGCCGGCATCCAGGGCGGCCGCGGCACCAACGGTTCACAGTTCTTCATCACCACTGTCAACACCAGCTGGCTTCAGGGCAAGCACACCATCTTCGGTGACGTCACAGATGAGGCCTCACGGGCAATTGTTGACGCCATTGAAGGCGTGGCAACAGGCGCAGGCGACAAGCCGCGTGAAGATGTTGTCATCAACTCCATCACGGTTGAACAGCTCTAACAAGCTCGTAATCTCCATGGCTTTGGCCGCCGGATTCCTTGTGGGATCCGGCGGCTGAGGCCTTCCTTGTTTTTCGTTAGGACCCAATCCATGAGTTCTGCTTTCCCACCTCCGGGCGCCCCCTCAGAGGCTCCCGTATGCCCTCGCCACCCAGAACGGGTCTCCTATGTGAGCTGCCAGCGTTGCGGGCGGCCAACATGCCCGGAGTGCCAGCGCAGCGCGGCTGTGGGAATTCAGTGTGTGGATTGCGTGCGGGAATCCGCGAAGTCGACCCCATCCCGACGGACCATTTTCGGTGGTGTAGTGCGCACCGGGCGGCCGGTGGCCACCATTACCCTGATGGCAATTTGTGTTGTTGCCTTCGCGCTGGACTGGGCTATTCCCAATGGCTTTGTGTTCCAGAATTTTGCCTATGCACCATTTTTGACCGAGTCCGAACCGTGGCGCATGGTGACCAGCGCCTTCCTGCATTCGAGCAACATCATGCACATCGCCTTCAACATGTACGCGCTTTGGATTCTGGGCAACGCCTTGGAACCAGCCTTTGGCCGGGCCCGCTATGTGGCCTTGTACCTTGTCAGTGCCTTTGCGGGTTCGGTCGGCGTGCTGCTGATCTCGCCGCTGGACACAGTGGTTGTTGGCGCCTCGGGAGCCGTATTTGGTCTGTTTGGTGCACTGTTTGTGGTGCAGAAGAAACGTGGCGGCGATCTTCGGCAAATCGTTGTATTGCTGCTCATCAACGCGGCCATTGGATTCATCATTCCAGGCATCGCTTGGCAGGCCCACCTTGGCGGGTTGATTGCAGGTGCGCTCTGCGCCGCCGCCATAGCCTACGCGCCGGCCAAGAACCGCAACCTCATCCAGTGGGGCGGCATCGCTGCCGTCCTTGTTCTGCTGATCGGGCTGACCTTCTACAAGGTTTCCACGTTCCCCAACTTCATAGTGGGCTAGTGAATTCTGCTGATCGACTCGGGTCGGGGGCGGGCATGGACATCCATGCCCGCCCCCGACCTTTTTAGCAGCCCTTGGAGCGCCCGCCCGCGAATTACTTCAGCCGGCGGTAGTCTCCGCCGTAGTGCAGCAGGGGCGACAATTCTTTGCTCCAGGGTGCGTCTTCGCCCATGGAAAGCACATGTCCCACCACCAACACGTGGGTGGCCGCTTCATGGACTGCAGTGGTTTCCACCTCAAAGTAGGCCAGCGCGCCCGCGATCACGGCGTTGCCTGTCATCGGCCCGCGCCTAAAATCAATCTGCTGGAGCAGCCCCTCAACAGGTGTTCCAGGGCTGGCCAACCAGTTTGCGTGGCCCTTCTGCTCAGCCGTCAGTAGAGACAAGGCCCAGGATCCCGACTCCAACACTGCCAATGCGATCCGAGATTCCGCGTACAGGCTCACCAGCAATGTCGGAGGGTCGTAGGAGACTGACAGAAAAGAACTGACGGTTGCAGCAAGATCGCGGTTGCGCACGGAGGTGCTGATGATGGCAACGCCACCGGCCTGTTCTGCAGTGAGCCGGCGGTACTCGTCTATCTGATCTTGTTCAGGGTGCTGTGGGAAAACTCTGTGGATATCAAGGGGATCGGATATTTCCATGGCTCCATGGTTGCACGTATCCACAGTTGTCCACAGCACTATCCACAGTTGGGCATAACTTACAGAGCTGTAGTTCGAGTACTTTAAAACTACTCGAACTACTAGTTATCCCCATAGTTTTGCACATTGGGCATAAGTTACACACATGTAATTCCACAGCTGTGGATTACTTTCCTGACGCAGTTTTTCGTACTTTCGGACCAAACCGCCACAAAGTTATCCACTTCTGTGGATAACTTTGTGAACAACTATGGATAACCACAGCTTCGAAGACGGGCTGTGGATAGTTCGAATGGGTTTTCAACGTCGGTGGATAAGTCTGTGGGTTGTGGGAAAAAGTTACACACAGTGTGGATAACCTTGGGGATAGTGACCTATATTTCGTTTCGCGGGACTAATACGGCATCCCTATCGACACAATCACCAACACGTACTTAGACTAAGGACAGTGTTATTGGCCTCACCTGGACCAGCTGCCAGCCACGGCGGCGGTGGCGCCACGCTTCGGCTGGACGCACAGGTCTTGGTACATGAAATGGGGATGTGTGGCCCGCGGGGCAAATATTGGGGAAATAGTTGAGCTACTCATGGACAGCACCTCCAAAGGTGTCCTCATAGTAGGTTCCAGAGGCACGGGAAAAACGTGGATACTCGGTCAGCTTCTGGCCGCCCTTGGCCCGGACGTTGTGACTATCAGGCTCTCGGCCAGCAAATCCTTGGCCGCCATACCTTTTGGTGCCGTCAATGCCCGGGTGGGCACAAGTGTGATCCGCAGCAGTGACTACTATGAGGTCCTGAACGGACTTATGGATCAGATCCATGCATCGGCAGAGGGCGCCAGTCAGGTGCTGTTGATGGTGGACAATGCCGAACATTTGGATTCCCAGAGCACGGCCATCATTCTCCAAGTGGTCATGTCCTCGAGCGCCAAATTGATCCTGGTGGACCAACACGGCAGCCATCAAAGTCATTTGAGGGAACTATGGCGTGATGGGCACTTGTCCCGCTTTGAATTGGCACCGCTCAAGCCCGAAGATGTGCAAGATTTCCTTGAAGGACTGCTGGGCGGCAAAGTAGCGCGCCCAACAACCGACTATCTAACCAGCCGTTCGGGCGGGAATCCACTGATTTTGAATGGCTTGGTGGCTGGCGCCCAAGAAGAGGGTTCCCTACGCAAAGTCAACAATGTGTGGATTTTGGCTCACCCGGCCGATCGGCTCGGTTCGGAATCTTGGGAATACCTGCAGATGGATCTGGACCACGTGCCTGCGCCATCCCGACGCATCATTGAAATTCTGGCTCTGGCCGGCCCATTGCCATTGGATGTGCTCCTTGATCTAACCAGCCCCGACGTGGTGGATGATATTCAACAGCGTGAACTAGTGGTCATTGTGCCCGGCGTATGTTTAACCATGCGCCTGGCACGGGCCGCCACGGCGGCACCCATCCGGGCGGCGATTCCGGTGGGAAGCAGTCGCCGGCTCTATGCCGACGTTTCAAAGGTCGTGCCCCCGGAACAGCATGGCAATCCGGAATTCATCGTCAACTTCACCCGATGGGCCTTGGACTGCGGGGTCCCCGTCGGTGATGGGCAAATCTTGGCGGCGGCCACATGGGCGAACCGGCTCATGCGCCCCTTGGAGGCCCTGCAATTTTGCTCCATCAAAGTAGATGCTAACCACTCCGCGGCGTTGTTGGCACAGCAATCCATTGCCCGACTGAACCAAAACCATAAAGATGTGGCACGCTCGCTCGCACTGCAGGCGCTTGCTCTGGCACCAACACCGGAGATTGCCGCCAGCGCCTTGCATGCAGTGCATCTGAGCCACCTGTCGCATTTGGACTACGAGACCATCTTTGATGGTGCCCTGAAGAATTTTGAAAGCCGATTTTCTCCGGTGATCCTGCAGGAATCCTCTACCCGGGCTGACATCGAAGTGCTAATCCTGTGTGCCTTTAGGGATGTGGCGGTAGGGGACAGTGTTCGGGCAAGTGAGAATATTGAAGCATTGCTGCGGCACCCGCTGACAGCCAACATCAGCGATCAAACGGCCTTGAAATCATTGATGGGTGAGATTCTCAGCGCCACCGGCCGGATGAGCTCAGCCGTGCTGACAGCCATGGAAGTAATCGCCAATCTGAGCCGCCCTGAGGGATTCCCTCGTCCAGATATAGCCCTGCTGGCCTATGCCAGATCTGTTGCCGTCTTCATATACGACGGCGCCTGGGAGCATGTGCGCGGGGCCCTGGAACCTTCAACGTTTACCAATCCTGACCTCATGCTGTTTTCAGGCGGGCTGAAAGACTTGGCAGCTGCCATGGTGCAGTGCCGCCGTGGCCACGTCGAGGAAGCCATTGTGGCGTTGAACGCGGCAGTGGGGGTTTTGTCTGACTATGATCCCTGGTCGGTACTGCATTCGGCACTTGGGCTGCTGGCCTATTGTCTGGCGATGCGTGGGGACATTGCTGGTTCGCAAGAACGCTTGAGCCAGTTGGCAGCCCTCAATCGGCGCAGCAACAAGTTTTACTACTTGGAAGGAGCGGCCTACGCTGCGGCGGCCCAATTCATGTCAGGCCAATCCGAGCTGGGCCTGGCACGGTTGAGGCATCTGCAACGTGAGTGTGCCACTCGGGGCTTTCTTGGCATCGAGCTGACTGTTTTGTCACTCATGGTTCGTGTGGGTGATGCTGCGGCCGTGCTTAGGCTATTCGAGGTGGCCAGGCTATTGGAGTCCGGCAGTAAAGGGTTCTTCGAAGAATGGTCCAGTGCCATGCGATCACAGGAACCGGCAGGCCTTGACAAGGCAAGCAACACCGCCATGGCATATGGTTTTGAGCTTATTGCCGTTGAGCTGGCCACCCTTGCCCTGAAGAAGTTCAACGATCACGGCAAGGTTCACAAAAGCCGCAAGACAGCCAGCAAGGTCGTGGCCATGCGGGAAAAGATGCCAGGGCTGGTGTCGCCGGTTTTTCAGGCCATCGATCAGCCCCAAATGACCCGCCGCGAGCACCAGATAGCACTATTGGTGGCCCAAGGGGAGTCCAACAATTTCATTGCAGACAGGCTGAATGTTTCATTGCGCACCATTGAAGGACACCTCTACAGGACATTTATTAAATTGGACATTCAGTCTAGGGAGCAATTGGCCACCAAAATCAACGGTGGAGACGACACTTCCGAGCAACACTCGGATGTTCTCTACTCCTAGACCCCTTTGACGTTCTAATACACACCAATGTCGGTGTTTTTCCGGGCCACGATGAACCGCTGGAACAATTCGGATCTGACAGGGGTGGGTTTTGTGCCATCAGGTTGTTGTTGCCCTGTGCACAGGATTGCAATCCGCCTAGACTCAGAAGCAGGATGGCATTGACGCCGGAACAGGTCTGGCGCGATGCTCTAGAAAGCAGGGCAGCAGGATGTCTGAGCAGGAAGCTGAGAGTGGACGCTACGTGGAAGGTGACTTCGGTAAGGCCGGCGCCGAGGCGGGTCACAGGGCCGGAGATCCGGAGGGTAGCTACGTAGAAGGTGACTACGGGACGGCAGGCTCAGAGGAGGCTCAGGACGGTGGGGACCGCGGACAGTTCGTTGAAGCTGACTACGGCACGGCCGGAGATGTCCCTGGCCGTGCCGCTGAGGATCCTAAAGGCCGCTACATTCAAAGCGAGCAAGAGGAAGAAAACAATACTTAAAGGACTAGCTGCGCCAGCGGGTGGTCATCATGAAGCCGGCCAAGGCGATGCCGAAGCCAATGCCAATGTTCCAGTTATTAATGTTTGGGATGGGCAGGGCGCCGTCGGAGATGTAGTAGGTGATGATCCACACCAACCCGAGCAACATCAGCGTGACCATGACCGGCAAGAACCAGACGGCGTTGGGCTTCTGTGTCTTGCTGGAAGGCGTAGTGGCCGGCCCTTTGGTGGGGCGGGGACGCGATTTTGACTCGGGCACAGGAGCTCCTTGACGAAGTGGCCGACTAAATCGGCGACCGTGGTGGGTGGACGGCAGTTCTTGTTGCTGTGATGTTGCTGGGCAAATTATTCCAAGGCGGTGAACTGCCGCTATTGTTGACGTAATTCTAGCTGCATTTAGTGCAGTCGCGGATTGCATGACATTGCCGCTCAACTTCAGTCAGGAGACCCGCGTGGTTCGATCGCCAGGCCACGTCGATTCAGCCGTGGGCGTCGATGAGTTGATCTCCGACAACGAAAACGTGCGCCATCAGCGCAGACGTGCCGCCCGGCGCCAGCGCGCCCAGCGTCCCAAGCAAGGCTTCTTCCGTACCTTGGTCCAGATCATTGGTGAACTCCTCATCACCTGCGGCATCATCTTGCTGCTGTTTGTGGTGTGGGAGCTGTGGTGGACCAATATTGAGGCCAACACGGCCCAGCAGGCGGCCGTGTCACAGTTTGCCCAGGAATTTCAGGGCCCGGTAACTCCCCCGGCCCCAGCCGCTCCCACCGATTTTGGTCCACCCAAGGTCATGGACGCCCCTGAACTACCCAGCACAGTCTTCGGCATCGCCTACGTTCCGCGATTTGGCGAAAATTACAGCCGTCCGCTCGTGGAGGGTGTGGGCCAGGCACAGCTGGATACCTTGGGTCTGGGGCGGTATGACAGCTCAACCATGCCGGGCGGTGTTGGCAACTTTGCCGTGGCCGGGCACAGGCAAACCCACGGCGCTGTTTTGGATGCCATTCATACACTGGTTCCCGGCGACAAGATTTACATCCAAACCAAAGATGGTTACTACACCTACGTGTTCCGCAACAACCAGATCGTGATGCCCAGCCGTGGGGACGTCTTGTTGCCGGTACCGACCCAACCGGATGCCAAAGCCACCGAGCGTTTCTTGACTATGACCAGCTGCAATCCAAGGTTTGGTGCCGAGGAACGCATCATTGCCTACTCGATCCTCGAATCGTGGCAGCCTGCCAGCGTTGGCCCGCCCGCAGCGATTGCCGCACAAGTTGCAGCGAACCAGAAAGGCCAATAATGTACGGCTGGATTTTTAGACACCTGCCAGGGCCCCTGTGGTTCCGCATCATCACTGCAGTTCTGTTCGTCGTGGCGGCCGTGTTCCTGTTGATGCAATACGCCTTCCCGTGGTTGTCACAGTTCAACCCCCTTACCGACTCCACGATTGGCAGCGGACCCTAAGATGGCCACACGAATCCTTGTCATAGATAACTACGACAGCTTTGTTTACACACTGGTTGGCTACCTGCAGCAACTGGGTGCAGAGACAACAGTTGTGCGCAACGATGACGTCACCTTGGCTGAAGCCATTGAACTGGCATCTGCGCGCGACGGCGTACTGGTCTCCCCCGGCCCGGGCACCCCCGCCGAGGCTGGCGTTTGCATCGATCTCATCAAGTGGTGCGGCGAGAACGCCAAGCCCATGCTCGGCGTGTGCCTGGGCCACCAGGCGCTGGCCGAGGCCTATGGTGGCGTCGTAACCCATGCCGAACAGCTCATGCACGGCAAAACCAGCGAGGTGCTCCATCACGGCACCAGCGTTTTTGCGGGGCTACCCAGCCCCGTGACAGCCACCCGCTACCATTCACTCTCGGCAGTGCGTGCGACTATCCCGGACGTACTGGAGATTACTGCAGAGACGGCCGACGGCGTGATCATGGGTTTGGCGCACAAGCACGCCCCATTGTGCGGTGTGCAGTTCCACCCAGAATCTGTTCTCACCCAGGGTGGTTACCTTATGTTGGGCAACTGGCTCGAATCGTTGGGCTTGGCAGGAGCGGCGGCTACAGCGGCAACCCTGAGCCCGCTTATCAACAGCTAGTCCGGCAGTTGCCCGGATTGGCCCGGAGCTTTGGCTTAAGGGTCCGGCGGGGCCGGATCGCTGGTTTTCACCGGTGCCAGCGGCGTGGGTGTCGGCGTGCTGCTCGGTGATGGGGTGGCCGGTTCGGGTGCTTTGGCCAAGGTGATGACAACGGTGGTCCGTTGTGCCACTTTACTCCCCGCCGTTATCGACTGATCCGTCACCATGCCAGGGGTGACAACGGAGTTTTCAGCCTCTTGCCACTCGGGTTCCAAATAGGGGGAAGCCTTCTTGAGCGCTGCCGTGACAGCTTCCTTCACCTTCTCCGGATCCTTGGTGAGATCAAACAGTGACGGCATGATGACCTGGCCGTTGGAGATCTTTAAAGTGACACTGGTACCCACGGCCACGCTGGCCCCGGGTGCCGGGTCAGTGGTGACCACAAGGTTTGCGGCGATGGCGGGGTCAGTGACGAAGTCATTGGAATTGAATTTCAAGTTCAGCGCGCCCAGGTTCGCCCGGACCTCGGACTCGGTCTTTCCTGCCAAGTCCTTGGGGATGGTGACCTCCGAGGGACCTTTTGAAACAAAAACATCGACCTTTGACTGAGGGTTCACTAAAGCCCCGGTGCCCGGATCGGTGCGGATGACGTCTCCTGGTGCCATCGTTGCGGAAAATTCCTCTGTACTGTCGGGCTCGAGCCCCAAATTCAGCAACTGGGTCAGAGCGTCATCCTTGCTGACACCAACAAGGGATGGCACGGAGACTTGCTCAACGGCTATAGGCCGGGGATTGAGCAGGTTGTAGCCCAGAACTGCACCACCGCCCAGCACAATCGCCAACAAGACAAAAAGTGTTGCCATCCAAGCCCTGCGGCGCCGCTTCAGGTCCGGAGCGAGATCCGCGACTTCCTGTCCACTGGTGTCCGCCGTCGTGAGCGCTCCCCCTGCCATGACCTTTGCCATGGCGCGGGTGGCAGGTCCGTCGTCGTCGAGAACTGGGGAACTCGCAAGTGTTGCCAGGGCAGGCGCAGAAACCGGAACAACCGGATCAACCGAATGGTCCACGCTGGGCCCGGGCGTCGGCATGACTCCCGTACGGGCAGCACGAAGGGCTCTGCGGAAGGATGTGGCATCCTGGAATCGGTGGTTGCGATCCTTTTGAAGTGCGCGCATGAGCACAGCATCCAGCGCGGCTGACAGCTCGGGGTTGAAGGTGCTCGGGGTGGGCGGTTGTTCACGCACGTGCTGGTAGGCGACGGAAACGGGTGAATCACCCGTGAATGGTGGGCGCCCAGCCAGCATTTCGTAGAGCAGGCAGGCAGCTGAGTAGAGATCACTGCGGGCGTCAACACTTTCACCGCGAGCCTGTTCGGGTGACAGGTATTGGGCGGTGCCCATGACCGTTTGAGTTTGTGTCATGGTTGCCGCGGAGTCGGCAAGAGACCTGGCGATGCCAAAATCCATGACCTTGACCTGGCCCAACAAGCCGTGTTCGTCTTGGGTGACCATGACGTTGGCTGGCTTGATGTCGCGGTGCACAATGCCGGCGCGGTGACTGTAATCCAGGGCAGCCAGCACGCCAAGGGTGTAGTCGATGGCCGCATCCACGCTCATGTCCTTGCTGCGGATTAAGTCACGCAACGTCTTGCCCCGGACGTACTCCATGACAATGTAGGGCAAATGCGCGGTGTCACGCGTCTGATCCGCGGTGAAGTGCTCACCAGTATCGTAGACAGCAACGATCGACGGGTGATTGAGCCCGGCCACAGCCTGAGCTTCACGGCGGAAGCGGGCCTGCAGGTGAGAGTCCCTAGCGACGTCGGCGCGCAGCAATTTGATGGCCACAGTACGGCCCAAACGGATGTCATGAGCCATGTAGACATCAGCCATGCCGCCACGACCCAGCAACTCCCCAATCTCATACCTGTCATTCAGGACGCGCGGAACACTCATGAGTATCTGGTTTGTCCTTTCATTGTGAGGCGTTGGTGGATGAGATTGGAGAGATGCGCGGGTTGAGACTATGGCTTCTTGCCGTCCGCCGGTGCCGGGGTGGTAGCTGCAGTGGCGGGACCGGTGGAGACGTAGTAGGTGACAACTGAACCAACAGCTACCTGTGTTCCTGCAGTCGGATTGGTGCGAATCACGTTCCCCACGGTAACCACTGATGCTTCTTCAACACGTGCCGGGATGAAGCCAGCTGCAACCAAGGCAGCGTCGTATGCATTGCCTTCCTGACCAGCGGACGATGGGACAGCCGCCGTTACAGGCGGCTCAGCGCCCTTTGAAACCGTGAGGGTGACAGCGGAGCCAACATTTTGGAGCCCAGTTGGACTCACGGAGACGACTTGCCCCGCGGGCACCGAGTCGCTGAACTCCTCAACGCTCACCACAGTCATTCCAGCGTTCTTCAGGATCCCTTCGGCCTCGCCGAAGGTCTTGCCAACCAACATATTGCTGACGACGTCGAATTGCTGGGGAGCCTCCGACGTGGGGGGCAACGACTCCTGTGTGGGGGTGGGGGCTTCCGAGGTAGTGGGCGGGGCCGACGTCGTGCGCGTGGCGGTGGTGGGCGCCTTAGTTTCGGTCGGTGAAGCATCTCCACCAAAGAACCCTGCACCCTGCAGCAGCAGGGCGCCTAGTGCGAAGACCAGCAAGGCAATCAAGGCAATGAGCGGCCAAGTCCAGGGACTGCGGCGCTTCTTGGCCGGTTCCTGCTGCTCTTCCTCGTCCAGGGCGAGATCGTGGTCTTCGCTCTCGGCCTGCCAGGCACGTTCGGCACCGAGGATTTCAGCCCGTGTCTGATGTGCGGCTGTTTCCTGGCCGTCGTCACCGAGAATGGGCAGGGCCGTGGTGCTGGGCTCAGCGATGCTCGAAACCACAGTCGTGGGCGCCGTTGCGTTGATGTCAACGGGCGCCGTGATGGGACCTGTGGTGGATTCAAACAGCAGCATGCCAGGGACTGCCGCATGGGCAGCCGGAATGTCGCCAGCGCGGATGGCCTCGGCAGCCTCCGCCAGCTTCAGGGCATTTGCAGGCCTGTTGCTGGGTTCCTTGGCGAGCATGGACATCAGCAGGGCCCGCACTGGTGTGGGCAGAGTGTCGGGCAGTGGCGGCGGCGCGTCATTGACCTGAGCCAAGGCGATGGCAATCTGCGATTCGCCGGAGAACGGCCGGTGTCCGGTGATGCACTCGTAACCAATAACGCCCAAGGCATATATGTCAGAGGATCCCGTGGCTATTTGGCCGGTGGCCTGCTCGGGAGCCAAGTACTGGGCGGTGCCCATGACCTGGCCCGTCTGCGTCAAAGGCACCTGGTCAGCCAAGCGTGCAATGCCAAAATCGGTGATCTTGACCCGACCATCGGGGGTGATGAGCAAGTTGCCGGGCTTGACGTCGCGGTGGACCAAGCCTTGGGCGTGCGCCACAGCCAAGGCGCGGGCCGTCTGGGCGATCATGGACAGTGTCCAGTCGGCGGAGAGCACATGCTCACGCTCGATCAAAGCCGACAGCGGCTCGCCGGGCACCAATTCCATGACCAGATAGGCGGAGCCATCTTCTTCGCCGTAGTCAAAGACGTTAGCGATTCCCTCATGGTTCAGCAGGGCTGTGTGCTTGGCTTCGGCCCGGAACCTGGCTCGAAAGCCGGGATCACCGGTGTATTCGTCCTTGAGAATCTTGATGGCCACTATACGGCCCAGGACCAGGTCCTGTGCCTTCCAAACCTCGCCCATACCGCCAATGGCAATGCGTGATGTGAGTTGGAACCTGCCGCCTAAGGTGATACCAGAAATAGGCCTCACTTATTCAACACCGCCTTGAAGAGTTTGCTTGCGTTTGGACTAGTTAATTGTGCTCCGGTGGCAACGTCGACCCCTGGCATGACGATCGACACCACCACTTCGGGATCATTGGCTGGAGCGAAGCCGGTAAACCATGCGTTGTTCAACATAGTGCCGGACTCATTCAGACCGAGCTCAGCCGTGCCCGTCTTGGCTGCAACTTCAACGCCGGGAACTGCCGCCGCCGAGGCAATGCCATTGTCAACAACACTGACCATCCAGTCGGTGATCTGTGCTGCGATTTCCGGCGTGGTGGACTGGCGCAGGACCTCAGGGGTCAAGCTTGAAACGGTCTTTAGATCCGGGGTGCGGACCGTTTTCACCAAATTGGGTGTCATTTGTTGGCCGCCGTTGGCAATCGCGGCTGTCATCATGGCAATTTGCAGCGGCGATGCCAGAACATCCTTCTGGCCGATTGCGCTCTGGGCCAGGCCGGGGGCGTCGAGGACACCCTGACTCCCGGGGAAGCGGCTGTCAACAACTCTATCCGGGAAGTACACGGAATCATCATTGAAGCCAAATTTATTGGCCTGGGCTGTCATGGCATCTTGGCCCAGATCCAGCGCGATGCTGGCAAACGGTGTGTTGCAGGAGTTCTCCAGAGCAAAGGCAAAGGACGCCTTGTCCCGGATTGCGCACTGCCCGTTCGCGTAGTTTGGCAGCGTGTAGGTGATGCCGGGGAAGGTCATGGGGGAAGGGTTGGGAAGGATACTGTCCTTGTTGTATTTTCCGGACTCGAGCGCGGCTGCCGTGTCAACGAGCTTGAAAACAGAGCCTGGTGAGTACAAGCCTTTGTAGGCTTTGGAGCCATACAGGTTGATTCCTGGAACACCCACGAGTGACGCCATGGCCGCATTGACAGCTTTCTCGTCGTGGCTGGCCAGCAGGTTCGTGTCATAGGAAGGCTTGGACACCATGGCAATGATGGCGCCAGTCTTGGGGTTCATGACCACGATGGAGCCGTCCACACCGTCAGGAATCATGTCATAGGCAAGTTTTTGAATATTCGCATCAATGGTCAGCTCCACGGAGCGGCCCTGAGGTTGTTTCCCGGTAAAGGTCTGGGCGATGCGATCAAATAAGGCGTCGTCGGAGGTGCCCGTGAGCTGCTCCCGCATGGCGTACTCTATGCCGGACTGTCCGGAGAACCTGCTAAAGAAACCTGTCAGGCCCGCATACAGCAATGGATCGTTGTATTTGCGCTGGAACTTGCAATCGGTGTTAGTGGGAACGGACTCGGCGATGGCTTGTCCGTCAACAAGAATGGGCCCACGGTTTCCGCAGAAAGTCTTGAGCAGTTGCCTGTTGTTGTTGGGGTTGGCGTTGAGCGAGTCCACGGCAAAGAACTGCACATAGGAGATCGATCCAAAAAGCAGTGCAAACAAGGCGATGGCTACTATCCAGGAATTTCGAATTGCTTGATTCATGGCTTGGTCACCTCCAGTTTCGTATCGTGTTCTTGCGGCCCTGAAGCTGATGGTTCGGGCGTGTTGGAGACGTCAATGGGGCGGCGTGCGGCGTCGGAAATCTTTAGTATCAAGGCCACGATGATCCAGTTCGCCAAGAGTGAAGAACCGCCGGCGGCCAGAAACGGCGTGGTCAGTCCTGTCAGGGGAATGAGCCGTGTGACTCCGCCGATGATGATGAAGCACTGCAGTGCGACAGCAAACGACAACCCCACAGCAAGCAGCTTGCCGAAAGCGTCCCGAGTTCCCAGGGCAGCTCGGAAGCCGCGGGAAATGAAGAGTGTGTAGAGGCTAAGAACGGCGAATAGGCCAACAAGGCCAAGCTCCTCACCAATGCTGGCAATGATCATGTCGCTATTGGCCAGGGGTACGGTGTCGGGTGAGCCTTGACCAAAGCCGGTCCCTATGAGGCCGCCATTCGCCAGCCCGAAAAGCCCTTCGACCACTTGAAAACTGCCGCCTGCAGCGCCAATGTATTCGGGGTCAAGGGCATTGACCCACACGTCGATGCGCCGGGTGACGTGGGGGAAAATCTGGTATGCCGCGACACCACCAACGGCGATGAGGGCTAGGCCGATCAAGATCCAGCTGATGCGGCTCGTGGCCACATAGATCATGACCATGAACAAGCCAAAGAAGAGGATTGATGAACCAAGATCCCGCTGGAAAACCAGCACGCCCACACTGGCCAGCCAGGCTACGATCATGGGCGCCAAGTCCCTGGCCCGAGGCAATTGGAGCTTGCCGATCTTCTTGCCGGCCAGCAGTATCAAGTCACGGTTTGAGGATAGGTACCCGGCAAAGAATATAGCCAGGGTGATCTTCGCAATTTCACCTGGCTGAAAAGTGAAGGGCCCAATGGCAATCCATACGGTGGCGCCGTTGACGTTGCCGGCACTGATTCCGGGAACGAGCGGCAAGACCAGCAGCACAACGGAGGCAAGCAGGGAGATGTAGGTGTAGCGGCGCAGAATTCGGTGATCGCGCAGGAACCAGATCACAGCTATGGCAGCAACTACGGCGAGACTTGTCCACATCCACTGGCGCTGTCCGGCCGTGTCGCCTGAGGTGATGTCCAGGCGGTGAATGACGGCCAATCCAATGCCGTTAAGCGCAACAACCACCGGTAATATAACCGGGTCGGCATATTTAGCCTTGATGCGAAGCGCTATGTGGAAACCGATGGAAAGAACGGCGAGAATAGCGATCTGGGTGTAAAAGTCGTTGTCAAAAGTGCGTCCCAGATTGAGATTCACCAGAGCATTGGCCATGGTGGCAAGGCTCAGCGCCAAGATCAGCAAGAGCAGTTCAGTGTTGCGCCGAGGCTTTGCCACGGTTAACAGTTGGCTCATTGTCCGCCTCCGGGGATGCACGTAGCTTGCGCGGTTGCTGTGTTGCTTGCCTGCGGAGTTGGTGTCCCACTGGTTTTGGCGGAGGCAGACGGGCTGGATGTTGGAGCTGCCGTGGTGGTTGAACTGGCAGAGCTGCTCGCCGGTGGGGCCGTTGATGCAAGATCGCACGGGGGCGTGCTCGTGCCGGTGCCCAGTTGCAGGTCGCTGATGATTTGCTCCGCACTGGCCAGTGTGGAGGCCGGCACAGTCTGGGAAACCAGCTGTTGCGAATAGCTCGGCAGGGAATCAACGTTCACGCCGGTTTCACGGTGCAGGTGGGACAACGAAATGGGGCCCAATGATTGTGAGACGCCTTGGAAGATTGCTACATTGCCGTTGGATTCGCCCACAAAGTACTGTGTTTGGGTCCATGCGTACGCTCCCCAGGAGGCCGCCACGATGACCAGTGCCGTCAGTGCGCCGGTGATTGCCCAAACCCATGGGCGTTGCCGAAGTCGAGGCAAGGAGACTTCCGTGTCCTCCACAAGGACCGGCGCAGTGTTGGTTTTGTGTGTGAGGACAGTTGCAGCTCGCTGCGTTGCAGGTTGTCTGGCCAGCTGTGGGATCTTCCCCTCAGCATTGGCTGTCACTGCCGCTCCCACCAGCTCATGCTCGCGCGAGGCCAGTTCCCGCAGAATCACCGCAGCCCGGATGTGCGTATCAAGCGCAGCCGCGTCGTCGGCGCGGGTTTTTGATGTCTCGGCGCCTGGTACTGCAGCGACTGGTACTGCAGCGCCTGATTCTGCTGTGCCTGGGCCCTCGTCGAGGGCAGCTGAATCGTCGGCGGCCTGGCTTTGCGCCTCAGCTGCCGGGAGCTGCTCAGGGGCGTCCGTGGCGTCGTCCGTGGCAGTCTCATCGGCCAACGATGCCAGCTCTGGCTCTTCGGCAACAGTCGTGGCCCCAACGGTGGACAATGCGGCGGTGTCAGTGTCGTTTGGCACGCTTTCAACGACGTCGAACACCACCACGGTGACGTTGTCAGGAGAACCGGCCGCAAGAGTCAGTTCAATCAAGGTATCCGCGGCCGTGGCTAGCGATTTGGTGTGCCGGATGACCTCTTCGACCATTTCATGGCGAACAAAGTTCAGCCCGTCCGAACACAGGAGCCAACGCTCACCAGCCGTGACGTCGAAGTATTTCAAATCCAATTCGGGGGATGCATCAACATCACCCAGTACGCGCATCAGCACGTTCTTGTGGGGATGCACCTCGGCCTCGGCCTCGGTCATGCGCCCCTCATCGATCATGCGCTGCACAAAAGTATGATCGGTGCTCATCTGCTCGAAGGTGCCATCCTTGAGCCTGTAGGCGCGTGAATCGCCAATGTGCGCATAGGCCAAGCGGTCCCCGGAGAGCAGCAGGGCAGTGACGGTGGTGCCCATGCCGGCAAGTTTGGGATTGACGTGGACAAGCTCCGAGAGCAGGGAGTTGGCGCTTTGGATCTCGTCAGCAAGATGCGTGCCGGCGTCGCCGTCGTGGTGGTTGTGATCGAGATGGATCAGATCCAGGACGGTGGAGGCGCTGGCTACATCGCCACCGGCATGACCGCCCATACCGTCAGCAACCACGGCCAAGTACTTGCCTGCATAGGCAGAGTCGTCATTCTTGGCCCGAACCATGCCCACATGTGATCGGGCGGCATACCGCAGAATCAGTGGGTTTTTGGCCATACTCATGGCCTCAATTCGATGACCGTTTTACCGATCCGCACCGGAACACCGAGTTCCACAGGGAGTGCGCGTGTCAGCGCGGTGCCGCCCAAATAGGTCCCATTGGTGGACCCCAGATCTTCAATGAACCAGCGTGTACCCTGCGGAAACAGGCGTGCATGGCGTCCTGAAGCGTAGTCATCCTCCAAGACCAAGGTGGCCTCCTGCGCCCTGCCCAACAAGATGGGCGTGCCATCGAGTTCTAAGGTGGTGCCCGCCAAGGGACCTTCGGTGACCACCAATTGGCGGGCCTGAATCTTGGCTGGAGGAGAATCCTGAACCAGCTCCGGATGTTTGCGTGCCTGGCGGGCCGTGGGGGCACCAACTTTTGCTTTGCGCCCAATGACCAGGTCGCGTCGCATGGCTGCCACCACGGCAAACACCATGATCCACATCAAGACCAGGAAGCCGAACCGCATGATGGTGACTACAAGACTGAGATCGTTCATCCTTGAATACCGCCTCGTGCTGGCAAGATCCGGAAAGTTATTTGGGTGTGCCCCATGGTGATCGTCGATCCGTCATGCAGCGGCGCCGTGCCGTTGACGCGACGTCCGTCCACATAGCTGCCGTTGGTGGAGCCCAGGTCAACGGCTGTTGTGGCAGTGCCTTGGGTGCGGATCTCTAAATGCTTGCGTGAAACGCCTGTGTCGTCGATCAATATGTCTGCATCAGTCGACCTGCCCAGAATGATTGACTGGGCGTTAAGGGAGTACCGCTGGCCGTCAATGTCCAATACCGGCTGGCCTTGGACCGACGACGGCGTTGGCTGGCGCTTGTAGAGCGGCGCAGGTGCCGATGTCGATGAGGCCGGATTCTGGCTGGGCCTTGCCGGAGGGCGTGACGGGCTGGCTGCTGGTACTGCCGGAGCCCCGCTTTCCTTCTCGGTGGCGGACAAGACGTCAAATTGTCCCGCACGGAGCTCGGCAAGGTGATTGAAGGCAACCCGTACGGACCCCTGCAGCACATAGCCCTGACTCCGTGAGTGGTTAATGACCACATCGCACAATTCTTCGGCCAGGGTGACGCCCCAGGCGCGGGCCCGCTCAAAATCTGCATCGCCCAATTGAATATTGAAGACATTGGGGGCCAAGGTGCGACCTGCATCCAAGGTCATCGCCTTGTCATCGAGTTCACGGCGAAGGGCGCTGGCCATCTCCACGGGCTGGAGCTGCTTCGAGCCGAGGGAGAAGGCGCCGCGAACTGCCTTTTCAATGCCTTTTTCAACGTTGTCAAACAATCCCATGTGCTCTCCTCTCCTAATCTCTCTTGCTGCCCCAGTACGGGAACAGCAAAATCGGCTGGCATCAGCGCTTTGAAACGGCGCAGATGCCGAGCTGCCCGCAGCGCGGTCAACCTGGTTCAAAGTTGATACTACTGCGCGAGTCTTGGAATATCCCTATTGCCGGGAGGGGATGTGGCGGATTTCCTACCAGGGTAGGGGTTGGGGGTTTAGCGGGAAAAGCTAGCTAAAGCCCCTAGAAATAGAGGATTTCAGGGTCTGGGATGGCAGCAGTAGTGGCATCCTGAGTCGTGTGGGGATGCTCGTTTTGGTATTTCGGAAAGTCTCCTATATGCTTGATTTCGCTGTTCCACTGAATGTTGAAAAACATTCGATGGACTGCGAAAAACGCGCGAGTGGCGGAACGGCAGACGCGCTGGCTTCAGGTGCCAGTGTCCGAAAGGGCGTGGGGGTTCAAATCCCCCCTCGCGCACGTTTTTGAATCAATCCCCGGTGGAACCAATGGTTCCACCGGGGATTTTTTGTTGTGCCCCGATCTGAACCACACGAGTTCGCAGAGGTCTTGCGGCAAATCGGTGCGGAGGATAGAGGTACCAGTCAAAGGCTCGGTGTCCGGTGGGTCTGTTTTGGCTAAGGCCACTGATTCCTTGCTGGCATCGAGTTGGGGACGCATTGGGAACTCAGGCCTTTTGCTAGCGCCAACGCGTGACTAAGGGCTTGGAGCGCCACAGATTTTCAACGCCACCCAGGTCTCACAGCACTGGCAGAACCGTTCCGCACGAGCTTCTGAGTACACACACCTCACCGGGATTGACTGTTAGGAACCGCAACCCCGCATGCTTTCAAAGCAGGCGCACACCCCTACAACCCCCATAAACTCTGACCAAAATGGCAATCCTGTAAACACATTCTGGCGGCTAACCCATATAGCAGCAGTCTATGTAGAGGCATAGGAGTCCTTATATAGGAGCCCATAGTCGTGCAGTGCTGCTTGTGGAGCTCGGCGTCAGGCCCGATGGATGGATAGTGGACGCATCAGGGATGCGTAGGTATGGCTTCCTCGTCTACGTGGGTGCAGCAACAGTCCTAAGCAGGCACGGATCCTCCCGTTCATCTCTCTCAGCGATTAGGCTCGGGACATGAAGAAACTAGTGATAGGCATCGGCGTACAGCTGGGCAGCTCGGCCGTGGCCATTATTCTCGCCGCACTATTCCTGCCGGGGTTCCATCTGCGCTTCTCGGGATTCCTGACGGCGATCATCGTCTTTACCATTGCGCAGTCGTTGCTGGTAGGGCTGGTGGCCAAATTAGCCACCAAGTACACACCGGCACTTGCCGGCATCGCATCGTTGGTCTCAACGTTCCTTGCACTCGTCATTGCAGACTTCGGTTTTGGCGGGATCAACATCAACGGATTCTTTACCTGGATGCTTGCGCCGCTCATCGTCTGGGCAGTGACTGCCCTTTGCGCCGTTCTGGTGCCCAAGTACGTGTTGAAGGAATCCGTCACCAACTAGCTTCACCGTGTCCAGCATCGCCACTCGCATGCTTAGACATGGGAGGGTTCTGTGGTTTGCGTGTTCGCGTAAAAGAGTGTATTGTTTTTCGAGTTGCCCCGCTCGTTGGGGGAACGAAAAACCCCCTACTTGATGCCGGTTTTCCGGTGTTTTTGTGGTGTTTTGGTTGGTTGGTTCGCTGTTTAGTGGATTTGCTTTTCTGA